>NZ_CP010975.1:935715-1247621 GCF_000981765.1 Kangiella geojedonensis
AAATTTAGTGCTATGCGTTAAGGCACTGCAAATGCAAAAGAGACCAAAGATTAAATAATGAATACAAACTACAGAAAGAAACTAGAGGGTACTGACTTAGATTATTTTGATACGCGTCAGGCGGTCGAGGATATCCAAGAAGGTGCTTACGATAAACTTCCATACACGTCTAAAGTTCTCGCTGAGAACTTGGTTCGTCGCTGTGATCCTGAGTCATTGACGGCGAGTTTAAAGCAGCTCATCGAGCGAAAGCGTGATTTGGATTTTCCATGGTTTCCAGCGCGTGTAGTTTGTCACGATATTCTTGGTCAGACGGCATTTGTTGATTTAGCGGGTTTGCGTGATGCTATCGCCGAGGGTGGCGGTGATCCTGCACAAGTGAACCCTGTTGTGCCTACACAATTAATTGTAGATCATTCGCTAGCCGTTGAGCATGGTGGTTTTGAGAAAGACGCTTTCGAGAAAAACCGTGCGATTGAAGAACGTCGTAACGAAGATCGTTTCCACTTCATCAATTGGTGTAAAACAGCGTTTAAGAACGTCAACGTAGTTCCACCAGGCAACGGCATTATGCACCAGATTAACTTGGAGCGTATGTCGCCAGTGATTCAGGCACGCGATGGTGTTGCATTCCCTGATACGCTTGTGGGCACAGATAGTCACACGCCAATGGTTGATGCTCTAGGTGTTATTGCTGTGGGTGTTGGTGGTCTTGAAGCTGAAAGCGTCATGCTAGGCCGTGCGTCTTATATGCGTCTTCCTGACATCGTAGGCGTAGAGCTAACGGGCAAGCCGCAACCGGGCATTACGGGTACCGATATCGTGTTAGCAATTACTGAATTCTTACGCAACGAGCGTGTGGTTTCAGCTTACTTAGAGTTCTTTGGCGAAGGTGCTTCGCACTTAACGCTAGGCGACCGCGCGACGATTTCAAACATGACGCCAGAATATGGCGCGACTGCTGGTATGTTCTACATCGACGAGCAGACCATTGATTATTTAAAGCTTACCGGCCGTGAAGACGAGCAAGTTAAGTTAGTCGAGCAATACGCAAAAGAAACAGGCTTATGGGCAGATGGTTTATCCAAAGCCGAATACGAGCGTGTATTAACGTTTGATTTGTCATCGGTAGGTCGAAACTTGGCTGGTCCATCGAATCCTCACGCGCGTGTCTCAACATCTGATTTAGCTGAAAAAGGCATCGTAAAAGATTACGAGATCGAAGAAGGCAAAATGCCCGATGGCGCTTGTATTATTGCGGCGATTACGAGCTGTACTAATACCAGTAACCCTCGCAACATGATTGCCGCGGGTATTATCGCGCGCAATGCTAATAAACTTGGCTTACAGCGTAAGCCGTGGGTAAAAACTTCTTTAGCACCTGGCTCTAAGGCCGTAACCGCTTACTTAGAAGAGTCAAACTTATTGCCTGAAATGGAAAAGTTAGGTTTTGGTGTGGTTGGTTATGCGTGTACGTCGTGTAACGGCATGAGCGGTGCCTTAGACCCTAAAATTAAGCAAGAGATTGAAGAAAGAAATTTATATTCAACAGCGGTACTGTCGGGTAACCGTAACTTTGACGGTCGTATCCACCCACACGCGGATCAAGCGTTCCTAGCATCGCCGCCTTTAGTTGTGGCTTATGCTATCGCCGGTACGATTCGTTTTGATATCGAAAAAGGTGTGCTTGGAACTGACCAAGAAGGTAATCCAGTAACCTTGAAAGACATTTGGCCGACGGATGAAGAAATTGATTCAATCATTTCGGAAAGCGTCAAGCCACAACAATTCCGTGATGTTTATGAGCCGATGTTTAATGTTGAAGTAGACATGGGTGATAAGACTGACCCATTGTATGACTGGCGCCCGATGAGCACTTATATCCGCCGTCCTCCTTATTGGGAAGGGGCGTTGGCTGGTGAGCGCAGCATGAAAGATATGCGTCCGTTAGCAGTATTAGGCGATAACATTACCACTGATCACTTGTCGCCATCGAATGCCATTCAAAAATCGAGTGCCGCCGGTGCTTATTTAGATTCGATGGGCGTGCCAGAAGAAGACTATAACTCTTACGCAACGCACCGCGGTGATCACTTAACCGCACAACGTGCAACTTTCGCTAATCCAAAACTGTTGAACGAAATGGTTCGTGATGAAAATGGCGAAGTGAAGCAAGGGTCATTAGCGCGCCTTGAGCCGGAAGGCAAAGAAATGCGTATGTGGGAAACGATTGAAACCTACATGGAACGCAAACAGCCGTTGATTATTATTGCTGGCGCAGATTATGGCCAAGGTTCTTCGCGTGACTGGGCGGCGAAAGGTGTGCGTCTAGCGGGCGTACAAGTGATTGCCGCTGAAGGCTTTGAGCGCATTCACCGCACCAACTTAATCGGTATGGGCGTATTGCCACTTCAGTTTGAAGAAGGCACAACGCGTAAAACGCTCAACATCGACGGAACAGAAACTTATGACGTCGAAGGTGATATTGCACCAGGCGCGACAATGACGTTGGTTATTAAGCGTAAAGACGGCGAGCGTGTTGAAGTGCCAATGATATGTCGCTTAGATACCGCCGAAGAAGTAAATATCTATGAAGCAGGCGGTGTGTTACAAAGATTCGCTAAGGACTTCTTAGCAGCGAGTTAGAACTATATACAACGACTTTGTCATCCCGCGGTACCAAGGGCAATTCCTTTGGTCGTTTACCGCGGGAGCCAGAGTCTTTAAAGCAACTTACTAGATTTCGCATCGTAGTGCAGAATGACAAGAACAAAAGGTTAAACCCATGTCAGCAACATTTTCTCCTCAAATCAGGATTCCGGCCACTTACATGCGCGGCGGAACCAGTAAAGGTGTTTTCTTTAACCTAACCGATTTGCCAGAAGAGGCGCAGGTGCCGGGGCCAGCGCGTGATGCTTTGTTATTGCGTGTCGTGGGGAGTCCTGATCCTTACGGTAAACATACTGATGGTATGGGTGGCGCAACGTCGAGCACCAGTAAAACAGTGATCTTGTCGAAAAGCGATATCGCGGATCATGATGTGGATTATTTATTCGGTCAGGTTTCTATCGACAAGCCTTTTATCGATTGGAGTGGTAACTGCGGCAACTTAACTGCAGCGGTGGGCTCGTTCGCCATTAACAGCGGTCTCGTCGATGCTGAGCGTATTCCTGAAAATGGTCATGCTGAAGTTCGTATCTGGCAAGCCAATATCGAGAAAACCATCATTGCGCATGTACCGATTACCAATGGTCAGGTGCAAGAAACCGGCGACTTTATTCTCGATGGCGTGACGTTCCCAGCAGCAGAAGTGCAGGTCGACTTTCTCGACCCAGCTGGTGAAGGTTCAATGTTTCCAACGGGTAACCTAATTGATGACTTAGAAGTGCCAAACATTGGTACCTTCAAAGCCACCATGATTACCGCGGGTATTCCAACCATTTTCTTAAACGCCGACGAAATCAACTTTAATGGCAAAACCTATAACGGCACCGAGTTACAGGAAGCCATTAACAACGACGACGAAGCTTTAGAAATGTTTGAGACGATTCGAGCGCATGGCGCAGTGAAGATGGGCCTTATCGAAAACATCGAAGAAGCCGCGAACCGTCAGCACACGCCAAAAGTTGCTTTTGTCGCTAAACCAGCGGACTACGTATCTTCTAGCGGTAAAAACATCAGCGCCAGCGATATCGATCTCAATGTACGCGCCTTGTCTATGGGCAAGCTCCACCACGCCATGATGGGCACCGCTGCAGTAGCAATCGCTACGGCCTCAACCATTCCAGGCACGGTAGTGAACTTAGCCGCGGGTGGCGGCGATCGCCAAAGTGTGATCTTTGGACATCCGTCAGGCACCTTAAAAGTCGGCGCAGAGACTGAGCTGCAAAATGGTCAATGGATCGCTAAAAAAGTTTTTATGAGTCGTAGTGCCAGAATCTTAATGGAAGGCTCTGTACGAGTGCCAGGGGATTGTTTTTAGTAGCCAATTGTTGGTAAAAACAGTATACAAGTAAATTAGATAACTAACATAATATGCTGGTTTGTAAGAAGGTTTACTTTAAATTCATGTGTATAAGAAGTGTGAAAAAGGATCTAGGGGAGGATTTTATGGGCGGTAAGTTACTTGAAGAGATTGAAGATTGGAAGTTAGAAGCTAAACTAGAAAATAACAATAAATATTTTTTCCATACAAGGGTAGTAAATAAAGTCGTTGAGGGGAAAAAATCTTATGTGATTGGTCGAAAAGGAACCGGTAAAACTGCAATCAGTGAATATCTTGTTTCGATTAAGGAAGATGGATATTTTGCTCAAAAATTAACATTTAAAAACTTCCCCTTTAATAAGCTATATGAGCTATCTGATGATGGATACAATGAGCCAAATCAATATATTACGGTTTGGAAGTATTTGATATATTCTACTGTTTGTCAGATGCTCTCTAAGAATGAGAACGTTGACTTAGATAGCAGGGAAAAATTAGAGAAATTATTTAACCATGACTTAACCTCTGCACTCCCTAACGCTGTAAATGAATGGACAGGTTTCAAGTTTGATATAAAAGTATTAGGGAACGGTATCGGCTTAGGTTCGGAGAAAAAAACAAGCGAAACCAAAGGAGCTGATATTGCTGAACGGGTTAGAGTTTTAGAGCAGTTTATAGAGCATAAATTAGGTAAAGAGACATATGTCGTTTTATTTGATGAGCTAGATGAGGACTACAAAGATATTATAGACAGGGAGAAATATAAGAAATATACAGATTTGTTAACTAGTCTATTTAAGGCCGTGCAGGATATAAAAGCAAAATTTAATCGTTTTAAGTTTTATCCTGTAATATTTTTAAGGGACGATATTTACGATATCTTACTAGATCCTGATAAAAATAAATGGACTGACTATAAGATCTCGCTGGAGTGGAGTAGGGATAACTTAAAAAACTTACTGGCCTTTAGGATTTCTAGAGCAGTAAGTCTTGATAGTGATGGAATGAATTTCCAACAGGCATGGAGCAAGGTGTTTAAATCAGGAGACGTTAGGTATGGTAATAGGGGAAGCAAGTCAATGAGCATATTTAATTATATTACCCGCTGTACTCAAAATCGCCCCAGAGATTTTATTAGGTATTTACAAATTTGCGCGGAGTTATCTTTGGAGCGAGGTCAAGATAAGGTAACACCAAGTATTGTAAAAACTGTTGCGAAACCCTTTTCTAATTACTTAAAAACCGAAATGGAGGATGAGATTCATGGGGCTCTTCCTGAGATAAAAAAAATATTCAATTTATTTACGAAGCTTAGAAAGCAAACACTGAATATTAGTGAGTTTGAAAAAATTTATAATGCTGAAGTATCTGCTGAGAATATTCCAAAGCGAGATTATCAATTCATACTAGAGATGTTATTCATGTTTAGTGTAATTGGAAATGTTACGACTCAAAAAAATCATCAGGTGTTTAGATATCAAAACAAGGATGCAAGATTAAATATGAATGAACAAATTTGTGTGCATAGAGGGTTATATAGGGCTCTCCAGATTCTATAATAGAAGCAAGCGTAGCCTCGAAGGAACTTCGAGGTTTACGGTAACGAGGAACGGATAATTCCCTCGATTACGCTAAAGCTAATCGAGGCTACGTAAATTACATACCCAAGATATCCGTTAAGAGATTACCGCGTCACTGTTTTACAGCTCCTCGGTAATTGCTCCTGCATTACTCTAACTCCTGCATTCATGCAGACGTCGTAATCACGAGCAGTTGCTTTACTATACGGTGTCTATATCTTTATACTGGTTCTAAGCTTTTTAACCATGGAGTTAGTATGTTTCGTCGTTATTTAGTTTTTCCTGCGGTGGT
This sequence comes from Kangiella geojedonensis, assembly GCF_000981765.1. Taxonomy (GTDB): domain Bacteria; phylum Pseudomonadota; class Gammaproteobacteria; order Enterobacterales; family Kangiellaceae; genus Kangiella; species Kangiella geojedonensis. Next base: position 941,573 of record NZ_CP010975.1, read on the forward strand.
TTCTTCACTGCTGTTTGTATCTGGTTTAGCTTTTAGTTCGGTGGCGGGTGGCTCCGAAGCTGAGAAGCCTTCAGTTAAAGACGCTTCGTCTTTGCCGTCATTACTAGAGTTAGAGCCGTATGAGGTCGAGTGGGGTGGTCGTCCGCGTGATCCTGCGGTGGCGCCTGATGGTATGGTGTGGTTTTGTGGTCAGGCGGGTAATTATATTGCTCGGTTGAATCCTGAGACGGGCGCTATGAAGCAATTTTCGGTTCCTGAAGGTTCGCATCCGCATAATTTAATCGTGGCGAGTGATGGAGGCGTTTGGTACGCGGGCAATCAGAATGGTCATATCGGTCGTATCGACCCTAAGACTGGCGATATTAAGCAGTTCCCAATGCCTGAGGAGATTAAAGATCCCCACACCTTGGTGTTTGATTCGGATGAAAACATTTGGTTTACCGCGCAGCATTCGAACGTTATTGGGCATTTAGATGTTGAATCGGGCGAGGTGCGTTTTGTGAAGGGCACTAAAAAAGGCTCGCGTCCTTATGGCATTAAGCTGAATTCACAAGGTGTGCCTTGGGTTGTGATGGTAGGTACTAACAAATTGGCGACGGTTGACCCTGAAACCATGGCGTTGAAAGAAGTGGATATTCCGCGTGAAAAAGCGCGCCCACGTCGTATGGAGATAACTTCAGATGATTCAGTGTGGTATGTGGACTTTAATCGTGGCTATTTAGGGCAATATAATCCTGAAACCGAGAAGTTTACGGAGTGGTTATCGCCAAACGGTCATGATAGCCAACCTTACGGTACTGTGCTTGATAGCGAAGAACGTATTTGGTTTGCGGAAACTGGGCCTTATCCTAACGTGATGTTGGGTTTTGATACGGGGGCTAAAGCGTTTGTTAGTAAAACGATTGTCGAGAGCGGTGGCTCAGTTCGTCACATGTATTATGACGAAGCCAAAAACGAATTTTGGTTTGGTGTGGATACTGGTTTTATTGTGAGAGGCCAACCTAACTAACCCGTGAAGCCTCGAATTTTATTCGAGGCTTTATTATTCTGCTTTCTCTTTCCACCAGTCTTTAAGTTGATACCACCAGTAACTGAGTTGTGCGGCGCTGGGGCCAAAGACGCCACCATTCCAGGGTAAGCCCCAAGGTTGGAAATGCTTGTAGTGATCGTTTTCGCCGGTAATTGCTGCGGCAACGATTTCACCTGCTGCTGTGGTTGGTGCTACGCCGTGGCCACCAAACCCTGTGTTGTACCAAACGTTCGGCGCGACCTCACCGATTTGTGCCATCTGGTGTCTAGCGTAAGCCATCCAACCATGCCAGTCGTAATCGACTTTAACCCCTTCAAGTTGCGGAAACACTTTGAGCATGTCTCGCTTCAGCATGTGGTTTAAGTCTTTGGGCTTAGCTTTTCTGGCGTGAATGCGACCGCCCCACAGTATTCGAGTGTCTCTTAGCGGACGGTAGTAATCAAAAGCAAAGCGGGTGTCATAGACTGCTGAATCTGTGTTGATCGCATTGGTTAAACGATCGCCGAGCGGCTCTGTGGTCATGACGTAAGTGGCGATAGGTAAAATCGAGCTGGACACCGGTTTAAATAAATCACCAATGTAACCGCCACCGGCGAGTACCACGTTTTTGGCTTTGATGGTGCCTTGCGAAGTTTTAATTTGTTTGGTGGGGCTTTGGTAATTGATATCCAGCACTTCACATTCTTGATGTATTTTGACGCCTTGTTTCTGTAGTTCTTTGGCGATTCCAAGTGCGTAGTTAAGCGGATGGAAGTGCATCGCGTTCGGTTCAAATAAAGCGCCGTGATACTGGTTGCTTTTTAAGATGCCGTTTAATTCGTCGGGTGGAATATAGTCCCACTTAACGCCTATGGTGTCGCGCATAAAGTTTTGTTCGTCGCGCAGAATGGATTGATCTTTAAACCAGTTTGCCCAGAGAGCGCCTTTATCCACTAAGTCACAATTAATGGTGTATTGAACCACGCGTCGTCGAATGAGACTGACAGCGCCTTGGGTAAATTGATACAGCACTTTTGCTTGCTCAAGGCCGACTTGTTTCACCAGAGCTTTGGCGCCTAACGAATAACCTGCAAACACCAAACCACCGTTTCGTCCAGAGCATCCGTAGCCGATACCATGCTTATCCACGATGGCGATATTAGTATGACCACGTTCGACTAAGCCTAAGGCTGTCATTAGCCCCGCGTAACCACCGCCAACGATACAGGTTTCGACTTCTAGATTGTCGATAAACCCATCACTGGTGATGGTTTGGTTCCTAGTAGCGGCGTAATAGGTATCGGGATAGAGGGGGCTCATGTCATGATTCGTTGTTTATTTTATGAGCATCATTGTGTCTGATTTTTAAACAAAGGAAAAGTTTATTTAACGTTAGAAGCAGCGGGACTTTTTAAAACTTAACATTTGTCGCTTGAGATAGCCGCTACGTCTGTTTAAGGTGAATGGATAGCATTCATCAAGAGCAAGGAGTTGATATGTCAAGCACAGTTGAGTCGAACGTACGCCCAGAACCTGATGCAGAGTTAGTTCGCATTGCGGAATATGTCGCTGAATATACCGTGGAGAGCGACGAGGCAATGACGACTGCTCGCTATTGTCTGATGGATACGCTTGGGTGTGGCTTGCTAGCTTTGCGCTACCCTGAGTGCACAAAACATCTAGGGCCACTAGCACCCGGAACTGTAGTGCCAAACGGTGCGCGAGTGCCGGGCACCCAATTTGAGATGGATCCTGTCAAGGCGGCTTTTGATATTGGCTGCATGATTCGTTGGCTTGATTACAACGATACGTGGCTAGCGGCAGAGTGGGGGCATCCCTCGGATAACCTTGGTGGTATTTTAGCCATTGCAGACTTTTTAAGTCGTCAGTCGATCGCCGAAGGATACGCGCCGCTGACCATGCAAACCGTTTTAGAGGCAATGGTGAAAGCTCATGAAATTCAGGGCGTGTTGGCGCTGGATAATAGTTTCAACCGAGTCGGTTTAGATCACGTGATTCTAGTCAAAGTCGCTTCCACAGCGGTAATCACGCACATGATGGGTGGTAGCCGCGACGACATTATTGATGCCGTGTCTCAGGCTTTTGTCGATGGTCAGTCGCTTCGGACTTACCGTCATACCCCTAACACAGGCTCTAGAAAGTCTTGGGCAGCAGGAGATGCGACGTCGCGTGCGGTGCGGTTGGCGATGATGACGCTGACGGGCGAGATGGGGTATCCCAGTGCGCTAAGCGCTAAAACTTGGGGTTTTTATGATGTGTCGTTTGACGGCAAGCCGTTTAGTTTTCAGCGTGACTTTGGCAGTTATGTGATGGAAAACATTTTATTTAAGATTTCCTATCCGGCTGAGTTTCATGGACAAACCGCGGTCGAAGCGGCTATTGAGTTGCAGGATAAGGTTGCTGATAAACTTGACGACATCGAACGAATCGAATTAACAACTCATGAATCCGCGATACGAATTATTTCCAAAGAGGGTGAGTTGCATAATCCAGCGGATCGCGATCATTGTATTCAATACATGGTGGCCTGTGGCTTATTATTTGGTGAATTAAACGCTGATCATTATGAAGATGATGTCGCTAAAGATTCGCGAATCGATGCTTTGCGTGACAAGATGACGCTTCAAGAAAATAAAGACTGGTCAAAGGATTATCATGAGCCGAGTAAGCGCAGCATTGCTAACGCGGTTCAAGTGTTTTTTAAAGACGGCAGCTCTACCGATAAAGTCATCGTTGAATACCCTCTCGGTCATAGAAGGCGTAGAGAAGAGGGGATTCCTGTCTTGATAGAAAAGTTTAAGAAGAATGTCTATACGCGCTTTCCTAAAAGGCATGGCGAAGAAATTATTGATTTATGCCTAGATGAAGAAGCGTTACTGAATACTCCTGTTAACGAGTTTATGAATTTGTTGGTGATATAAAAAACCTTCACCTAATTTTGACTTGCTATATGGCATGATTGGTTCTCAACTAGGAGGTGAGCCATGATGTTATCGGCTGGAGCGATCCAAAATTTGGATCGAAAGTTTAGACTTAATTTAATTAACAGTATTACTGGCGTCAAACCTGCCAACATGATTGGTACTGTCTCGTCTGATGGTGAAACCAACTTAGCCATCATTAGTTCGGTGGTACATCTTGGTAGCGACCCAGCGTTAGTGGGTTTTGTGACTCGGCCTACTGAAGAGATTCCCCGACATACTTATCAGAACATATTAGATACCACTTATTTTACTATCAATCACGTCAGTGCTGAGTACATAAAAAACGCTCACTACACCTCAACAAAATTTCCTCGAGAGATCTCTGAATTCAAGGAGTGTGGTTTTAGTGAAGAATATTTAGATGACTTTAAAGCTCCTTTTGTTAAGGAGTCTTTGATCAAAATAGGAGTGAAATACCGTCAGCAACTACCGATTGAATTAAATGGAACACGATTAATGATAGGAGAGATTCAAACCATTATATTTCCTGACGATGCGGTTAACGAAAAAGGCTACATGGATTTAGAAGGATTTAATAATGTCGGTATTGGTGGCTTAAATCAATACTACAGTCTTAAGAAAATTGGGGAGTTCCCTTATGCTAGGCTTGGTGATGAACCGGACTTTGATTAAGGGTTCGTTACCACTCAATCTCTTTACCATCCCAGGCAAAGAATTTGCCACTATCCTCTAGCGTGGTGTTTTCTAAAACATTCATCATCTTTGACACAGCGTATTCAGTGCTAAACAACTTTTCTTCCGGTACATTTGCTTGGAAGGGTTTGGAGAGTGATGTATCTGTGGTTCCGGGGTGAATTGCTACGACAACGCAATGTTTAAATCGTCTTGATGCTTCAATAGATAAGGTTTTTATCAACTGATTGAGTGCTGCTTTACTAGCGCGATAGCTGTACCAACCGCCAAGATAATTGTCGCCAATACTTCCAACCCGTGCTGATAAGGAAGCGAAAAGCCCAGTTGATTTTTGTGCTTTAGCGCCTGCCTCTAAGTGATGAAGTAAGTGTTTCGCAATTAATGGTGTTATCAGAGCATTCGCGCTTATTACTTCTTTAAAGCTGTTTGGGTTGAAGTCTTCGATTTTCTTTTCGGGACTGATGTCTTTAGAGTCGTTATGCAATACGCCACAGGCGTTAATGATGAGTTGGACTTCAAACTCTCTACCGGAGAGAAACTCTGAAAATAGCTGAAGTTCCTTCTCTGAACCGGGATCTAGCTTCATCATATGAAGCTTGCCTTTACTCTGACCCTCAATCGTTTTAAAGCTTTGGATTTGTCGAGTACAAGCAAACACATGGTCATATTGCGCTAAACAATACTCTACAAATTGGTGACCTATGCCACCGTTGGCTCCGAATATAATCGCTGTTTTCATGAAATAAGTATCCTCGCAGTGCTGTGAATAGAAAGTGAAGGATTATAAAATTGGGGCTGCTGAGCTTTGATTTGTCTTAAATTTCAGTATGATAGTTCGCAATAGGTTAAATGTAAGGAATCTGTTTTGTCTGAAAAACGCATGGGTATCACAGAGGTTTTAGAGTCCGTTAAAGACAATGCTGAGGGTGAGGATGTCGAGCTTGGAGAAGTCGTAGAGCATCTAGAGCATCGTGGTTTTGGTCCTATATTATTAGCTCCAGCCTTGGTCGCTTTGTTTCCGACAGGCGCTATTCCAGGGATACCCAGTGCATGCGGTATTCTCATCTTCTTAATTGCGATTCAAATGGCTTGGGGTAAAAAACACCCTTGGTTACCCAATAAGCTCACGGCTATCGGCTTCAGCCAAGAAAAGCTTGGAAAAGTTATCGATAAAGTCTGTCCATATACTAAGAAAATTGATCGTTGGTTTAAGCCTAGGTTATCGATTCTGTCTGAAGGGGTGGTGAAGCGCCTTGTGGCCTTGATGTGCGCTTTAGCGGGGCTGATTATGATTCCGTTAGAGCTGGTTCCTTTTGCGGTGATGCTGCCTGCGTTTGCAATTGTGTTAGCTGCCGTTGGACTCAGCACTGAAGACGGCATAGTTATTTCTATCGCCAGCCTGATTATGCTGGGTTCATTCTATCTGCTATATGTTAATTATATTCAGTAGCTGCTTTCTATCACGACAAAGTTAGTGAGAAGGGGGAGCTAAATGCTCGCTCTTGTTTGTCCACTGGGTCGATGAACTGCAACGTCTTTGCTAGAAGCTGCATGGGTTTTTGAAAGTTATCTTTTTCTTTCGGCTGTAACTCAGGGTAGAAGCGATCGTTAAGAATAGGGTAACCAATCTCCATCATATGCAAGCGTAATTGGTGCGTGCGTCCTGTGATGGGACTAAGTTTAAATAAGGCGTGGTCGTAGTTTTGCTCTAAACATTCAATCAACGACTCTGCATATTGCCCCTGAGACGGGTCGTTACTGTTAATAAAGCGAAATTTAGGCTTGCCCCGAGTTAAATAATTTTTGATATGCCACTGTTTTCCAACCATTGAAAGTGAAGTCGGTACATGAGTTATTGCTTGGTATTTTTTATGTATTCTCTGCTGACTGAACAATTGGTGGTAGTCACCGCGTGTTTCGGGGTTGGTCGAGAACATGACTAATCCAGCGGTGTCACGATCTAGGCGATGTATAGCCTGCAGCTCTTTTATCCCTGTGCGTTGTATGAGCCGTTCCTGCAAACATTCATTGACGAAAACCCCTCCGGGCATCACGGGCAAAAAAGGTGGTTTGTGTGCAATAAGAAAGTGATCATTATGCTCGACGATCGTTTCTTCGAAGGGAATTTGTGGCTCTTTCGTGACTTCTCGGTAATAGCCTAGCGTTTTATTGGGCTGGAAAAGTGTCATTTCATCAATAGCTCGATTGCTATCTTCACAATCACGATCATTGTCTCGCCAGAATACCTTGCCACTCTTCATACGCTCCTTCCACATCGTTGCGCTAATGTGCGGAAATTTCTCAACTAAAAAATCCAAAACGGATTTGTATTTCGCTGAAGCGGGGAGAGTGATGAATGATGGGCGATTTGCCTGTGACATGGTGTGATGATTCATGAGCTAAGGATTAGGATTGTAACAATATTAGGCCGAAATAGAGAAGACTCTATCTTGCTGTTGAAGTAGATTCCTATTTTTATATTTTCGGGGTATGATGTTTTCTGGATTACAACTGGACGATATTATGAAAAAAATTACTTATTTATTAATTGCTTGTGCAATGACTTTGCTTTTAACAGCATGTGGCGCACCGACTATTGATGCTTCGAGCGAGAAGGCGATGCAAGAATCCATGGAAGAGATCACCAAAGATATGACTGAAGCTGAGAAAACCGAGTTTGGTATGGCTATCATGGCTGTTTCGATGAAGGTTGCTATGTCAAATATGGGTAACCCAGAAAAAGCTGAGGAAGCTGTTCAGGAAGCCTTAGACGGAAAAACTGCGGAAGAAGTTATTGAAATGAGTAAAGAATAATAGACTGATATTATTGATTTACCTGAAAAAAGCGCTTTATGGCGCTTTTTTTATATCGCATAAAACAAGCCCTAATGAGTTCACTGCAAATTTGACTTGATTTGTAAATGATAACTGTTATCATTCGCGCCATATTTCTAGTTAAGGGCAAATTCATGAAGTATTCGTTAATTTCTACCGCAGTATTTGGGGCTTTGGCGCTCTCTAGCCAAGTTGCTTTTGCAGATGAAACTAAAGAAACAGAAACAATGGTGGTATCAGCAACTCGTGCACCATTACAACAAAGCGCAGTTCCAGCAACTGTGACCATCATTGACGGTGCTGAAATTCGTCAGCAACTGTCAGTGAGCAATTCTTTATCCGATATTTTGGGTAACTTGCTGCCTTCCTATAGTCCTTCGAGACAGAAACTAACGAGCTCTGGTGAAACGCTTCGTGGTCGTACGCCTTTATATTTGATTGATGGTGTGCCTCAGTCTAACCCTCTTAGAAACGGTTCACGTTCAGGAAATACCATTGATCCAATGTTGATTGAGCGAGTAGAGGTGATTCACGGCGCCAGTGCTATTCAAGGTTTAGGCGCCAGTGGCGGTATTATTAATATCATCACTAAAACGGCAAAGAGCGGCACTGAACATCAAATAACCGCAGGTCTATCTGCGCCAACGAGCGAAACCTCGGAAGGTTTATCTTACGATGCAGGTTACTTGGTGTCGCATGGTGAAGGTCAGTGGCAGTTTGTTGCAGGTGTTCACTTGCGTGAAACGGGCATGTACGTCGATGGTAACGGAGACTTGATTGGTGTTGATACTACTCAAGGCGACACCATGGACTCTAGCAGTCGCGACATTTTTGGTAAGGTCATTTATCAAATTAATAACGAACAGCAATTACAGCTGATGGTTAATCATTATGATCTAGCTACCAATGGCGATTACGTGACGGTTACTGGCGATCGTGCAAACGGCATCCCTGCAACATCGGTGCGTGGTGAGATTGAAGGCGATCCTGCTGAAAATGAAGTCACTACGGTGAGTTTGAACTTTAGTGATGCGGATTGGTTAGGCGCTGATCTGAAGTGGCAGCTATTCTCACAAGATTTTTCTGCACTGTATGGCGGCGGTCGTTTTGGCACCTTCCAAGATCCAGCGTATGGCGCTGATCTTTATGACCAGTCGCGCAACGATTCAAACAAGCTGGGGTCGCGTCTAACGCTAAACTGGTTAGAAGTTGCTGATAGCAATGTTGATATTACAACAGGCCTAGACTTTTTACGTGATCGCACTTACCAAGAGTTAGCGCAAACCGGTCGTAAGTGGGTGCCAGAAACTGACTTTGAAAACTGGGCACCTTATTTACAAGCGCGCTTAAACGAAGGCCCTTGGAGCTTTAGTGCGGGTTTACGTTATGAGTACGGCAAGTTAATTGTTGATGATTTTACGACGTTGGCATCTTACGGCAGTCAGGATGTTGAAGGTGGCGAGCCGTCGTTTAATGAATTATTGACCAATTTCGGTGTGGTTTACGAATTTACGGATGAATGGCGCGGTTTTATCAGCGTTTCAGAAGGCTTTAGCATGCCTGACGTGGGACGAGTTCTGCGCGGTATTGATCAACCAGACCAGTCGGTGAATACATTCTTAAACTTACAGCCAGTTCTGACTGAAAATAATGAAATTGGTATTGAATACTTTGGTCATGATTTAGCTTTCTCGGCGAGTTATTTTGAATCCGACTCAGATTTAGGCGCTCGTTTGTCGCCGAATGCGGATGGTATCTTCGAAGTGAACCGAGAAAAAACTGAAATTAATGGTTTTGAACTATCTGCTGAGTATTCGTTAACTCAAAGCGCAAGCATTGGTGCTTTGTATGCGGATAATGACGGTGAATTTGATAGCGATGATAACGGTCAGGTTGATACCAAACTTGGTGGTCGTAATATTGCACCGCGTCGCTTAAACCTATTCTGGAGCCATAACTGGAGCGGTATGGTGGACAGTCGTTTGCAGTTGAATAAGTTCTTTGACCGTAAGATTTATGAAGGTGCCGAAGCGATCAATAACTTCGAAGGTTACTCTACGTTGGATGCTTCCCTTAACATCATGACGGATAGTGTCGGTGAGTTTACTATTGGCGTGGAGAACTTGTTGGATGAAGATTACTTCACTTACTACGCACAAACGGCGGGTAATGATGGACGTAACTTTAAAGGTCGAGGACGTACATTACGTTTTAACTGGCTCTACTCGTTTTAGTTAATAGGCTTTAGGTAAGAGTGCCAGTGAAAAAGTTTTCAATGTTAATCCACAAATGGCTGGGCCTTGTGCTCAGCCTTTGGTTATTACTGATTACATTGACTGGTACCGTCTTACTTTACAAAAATGACTTGCTAGAATGGCAATACCCGCAATTAGATGGGCGCAGTATTGCTTCACAAGAGCAGGCATTAGATACACTTGCTTTAGATGTTGTTCAAGCAAAAGCACGCTTCAGCTTTGTTCCTTCTGAGTTACACCCCTGGGTGGAAACCATCGATGAGGCGGGCGCTCGCCACTACTTTTCAAATTCGGGCGAATTCTTAGTTAGTCGCGAAAAATACAGTGACTGGATCAGTTGGTTCGTTGAGTTTCACCATCACCTATTACTTGATGATCTTGGTGAAGAGTTGCAGGGTGTTTTTGGCTTGCTGACGCTGTTGGTATTGATCACTGGCTTCATTAAATGGTGGCCAAAAGGGCGTTGGCAAAAGCGCGATCTTAGCGTTACGTTTTCGCGTCCCGGCAAGAAGCGGTGGGGACAAACCTTGTGGCAATCTCACCGTACGCTAGGCGTGATTTTATTATTGCCGATGTTTTTACTGGTACTCACTGGTGTCGGCATGATCTACTATCAAGCATTCAATACTGGTCTAAACGCTATGTTTCCACAGCAGGCGCAAACGGTTGTGGACTACCAACCCATTATTAATGCTCAAAACAAAGAAGCGGAAAATCTTGGCGATGATTTTAAAACACGGGTATTAGAAGCTAAGAAAATTATGCCTGGCATGCAGCCGACCATGTTGTATCACGATCGGGATGGCATTCGCTTTAAACAGCCTGAAGAGTGGCACCCAAACGGTAGAAGCTCTATCGCGTTCGAGACTAATAGCAGTAAAGTCACAAAAATTATTGATTACCGCAATGAAACTGTCGGAACTCAGCTGTCACAAAAAATTTACCCGCTGCATATTGCGTCGGTCGGGGGCATCACTTATTTCAGTTTGGTCGTGATTAGTGGCGTTTCTTTGATATGGATTACGGTTAGTGGTTTCTGGTTTTGGCTGTGGTGTCGTGGTAAGAAAAAGCTGGCACAACAAAAGCGTAAACGGGTGTGACACATAACAAAAATTTATAAGATAAATAGAATTGGTTTAAAAAAATAATAATGTGATCAGCTTCAATGCATAAATGAAAACCAAATTTTGAACTGTTGCACGTTTTACAAAAATACTCTTCAATATTAATCATCTGTTTCTCAGATCAAGTATGATTAGCTTGTGTTTAGTCTAGTAAAAATATTCAGGAATTTTAGACATGGTAAAAACAATAATTAATCAAGTTGAATCCAATAACGACATTTCGCTTGTAGAAATGCTGGCAAGCAAAATCTGGCGCGAACATTACCTTCCTATCATCGGCCTCGAGCAAGTTACTTACATGCTTGGAAAGTTTCAAAGTACCCCAGCGATTAAGCGACAAATTCAAGATGGGGCACACTACCATTTAGTTTATGAGCAAGATCATCCTGTTGGTTATTTTTGTTATCACTTTGAAGATACCGCATTATTTTTAAGTAAAATTTATGTTGCCAAGGAGGTTAGAGGGCAGGGAGTAGGCCGGCAGGCACTAAACTTTATTTCTGAGCAAGCTGAGGCTCAATCAGCTAAGGCGATACGCTTGACCGTCAATAAATTCAATCTTGAAACAATAGCAGCCTATAAACAACTTGGCTTTGAGACTATTGATTCAGTAGTTAAAGATATTGGTGGCGGTTTTGTAATGGATGATTATGTGATGGAAAAAGCGGTTTAAGAAAACCGCTTTTTTGTGGTTAAGTCATTGTGCTACTTATTTAGTATCCTGCAGCCTGACCATCTTTACGAGATTCAGATGCACCACGATAAACGCCTTCGTCGTGGTCTCGCATGATTGCTTGGTATCCACCAAAGCCACCATTACCGCTTCTAACATCATGGCCTTTTTGCTGCAACTCTCGTATGACTTGAGCAGAGACGCCCGATTCTATTTCGACATAACCACCATCGGTGAGGTACTTGGCCTGACTTTCGGTTGGTTCTGTCGACCCCATGTGTTGCCAACGAGTAGCGTCACCAGCCTCTTGTAAATTCATGCCGTAATCAATCATGTTCACTAAGATTTGAACATGACCTTGAGGTTGCATTGCACCGCCCATAACCCCGTAACTCATAAACGGCTTACCGTTTTTGGTCACAAAGGCTGGAATAATGGTGTGGAAAGGGCGCTTGCCTGGCTCGTAAGCATTGGCATGTTCTTTATCCATCGAGAAAAGCTGACCTCGATCTTGGAACACAAACCCTAAGCCTGGCACCACAACACCAGAGCCCATGCCACGATAATTACTTTGAATTAACGAAACCATATTACCGTCTTTGTCTGCTGTGGTCAGGTAGATGGTATCGCCTTCGGTGAGGTTAGGGTTACCTGCTTGAACCGTTCGTGCTGCGCGCTTTTTAATAAGTTTTGCACGCTCTTTGCCATACTCTTCAGAAATAAGCGCTTCAATGGGCTGCTTTGAAAAGTCCATGTCAGCATAAAACTTCGCGCGGTCTTCAAAGGCTAATTTCTTAGCTTCAACCATCGTATGCAAGCTTTCAGTGCTGTTATAACCCATTTCTGCCAGATCGAAATTCTTTAGTATTTGTAACATTTGTAAGGCGGCGATACCTTGTCCGTTAGGGGGTAACTCCCACAGTGTATACCCTTTGTATTCAACACCTAATGGCTCAACCCAGTTAGAGTCATGTTCGGCTAAGTCTTCATAGCGCAGATAGCCACCGTTAGCCTTCATAAATTCATCAATTTTCTTGGCAATTTCACCTTGGTAGAAAGCGTAGCGGCCATTCTTAGCAAGTAGTCTGTAGGTATTAGCCAGTTCAGGATTTTTAAACATTTGTCCTTCACGAGGGGCTTTACCATCAATAGTGAACGTATCTTTGAAGCTTCCTGGCTGAGGGCTTAGGCGCGGAACGCTTAAATCCCAGTAATAAGCAATCAGTTCTGATACAGGGAAACCGTTTTCGGCATAATCGATAGCTGGCTGCAGTATTTTGTCCATCGGCATTTCGCCAAACTTACTGTGAAGTTCGAACCAACCATCGACAGCACCGGGGACAGAAATCGGTAGCATGCCGTAAGGTGGTAGATCCTCTCGTCCAAGCTTGGTCAGTTCTTCTTGAAGCTTGTCATATGTGAGGCCTTTTGGTGAGCGGCCGGAAGCGTTGAAACCATAGAGGCGCTGTGTTTTTTCGTGCCATAAAATAGCGTATAAATCTCCGCCAATACCGCTACCGGTTGGTTCCATAAGGCCCAGAGCTGCGTTAGCACCAATGGCTGCATCAATGGCATTACCGCCACTTTTCATGATGTCTAAAGCGATCTGCGTCGCTAGAGGTTGACTAGTAGCCGCCATCGCCTGAGGCGCTATAACCTCCGAACGGGTAGCGTGCATTTCGCCTGTGACGCGGTCGGCAGCTTGTGCCGATGCACTAAAAATGAGTGTGCCGAGAAGCGCGAACTTGATACTTTTTATGATCATTAGAAATCCCCCAAAGGTGATGAGTGACTTGATAATAAACTGTGAGCTACCGAAGTTAAAGCTTTGTATGGCGTGGTGATTCAATTTTGCATTAAAACAGTGAGAACGCTATCGCATACAGTAAAGTGGCGCTAGACCATAATGGCGGTGGTATAGGTTAAGGCAAGTCGCAGGGACACACATGTATTTCATTACTAATCGCGCTTATGATCATAGTCTGACAGGCTTAGATAAGTTGACCAAGCATCCGAACCCCAAAGGCCCCAACGAGCTCTCCGCGGTAAAAATTACGGGAAACGAATCGTTGCGGATTGAGCTGTTGGATGATCAGTTGAGTAAAGAAGAGGTCAAGCGTTATAAACAGGAATTCAATCTTCCTATTGATGAAGACGAGACTTTTTATGCCAGCTTAAAAGTCGCTTGTGAAGTGTTTCGTGAAGCCAAGCTGACAGGTAAGAGCGTGGTGTTGTATGTTCACGGTTATAACAATGACGTAAAAGATATTTATCAAACTGCCTGTGAAATAGAGTATTTATATAATGTTATTGTGGTGCCTTTTAGTTGGCCTGCTAATGGCGGAGGGGCGATGTCAGGCACCTTGTCCTACTTAGCTGACAAACGAGATGCTAGGGCGTCTGATGATGCTTTAAACCGTGTAATTGATATTGTTGGGCGCTATCATCGTTTATTGGTGCAATCAACTTGGAATCGTTTAGAAGTCGAGGCTTCTAATAAATATCCTGAAAACCCCACCAAACAACGAGAATACTTAGCACTATTGCTCGAACGATATTGTGATATTTCGGTTAATTTGTTTTGTCACAGTATGGGCAATTATGTGTTGAAGCATGCGCTAAAAAGCACTCTGGCTGAGTCTAGACAGCTCGTTTTCGATAATATTCTTTTAGTGGCTGCTGATACCAACAATGAAAAACATGAAGAGTGGGTCAAGGAGCTTCGTTGCCGGAAGTCGCTTTACATCACTATTAACGCAGACGATTTTGCTTTGTCATGGTCGCGACGCAAACCTGGAGAAGAACAAAAGGCAAGGTTAGGGCACTATTTACGTTCTTTAAATGCAGAAAATGCTCTATACATCGATTTTACTAACAGTAAAGCCGTAAATCGAAGTCACTCCTACTTCGATGGTGATACTGTTTCACGAAATAAAACCGTTAGGCGCTTTTTTGAAAAAGCGTTTACGGCTAAGAATCTGTTACCTTACTTAGAGTATCAGGTGCATAACAACACCTATCACCCTAAGTAAGCCTTTCCTTTAATGCATTCGTTGCATTATTTTAATGGGAATCGTGGTTTCAGCGTGATCACTGAGCAATTCTAAGTCGGGATGACGTGTGCTCATGATTTGCTTAATATGCGATTCCTCGGCCAAGGTAAGGTCAATCAGTAATAAATACTTACCTTCATCAACCAAGTGATAGAACTCTTTCAATGCATGGTTTCGTGATTGAAGGCCTATAAAGCCACCAAACCAAATACCGAAAGCAGTAAACAGAACTAAAGTGGCGAGAACGCCAAACCAACCGTAATTACCGCCGAATGCATTAGTCGCATAGAAAATAATGGCCATTACAATAGCACCGAGAAACCCTAAAATTGCACCTTTGCTGGCGCCATTAAGGATATCGGTTTTATACCAATTATTGGCTGCATTGAGACCACGGCGAAGAACTCGCCCTTGTTTTTTAGCAATGACATGTAGGTGATCGTCGGAGACACCAGAGACGCGAAGATCCTCGTAGGTGCTCTCCAGTTCAGCTAAGTGATCAGCCTTGTAGAGTAAACGTGACATACGAACCTCCTATTTGTCTTTAAGACTCTTTCACTATAGCAAAGCAGGCAGCAAAAGTCTGTGAACTCAAAAGAGTGGGTAGGCTACAGCTCGAGCTTTTGCTAGCGGCACGTTTTGTCATAGGGCTCATCAGTGCGAAGTGCATTATGCGACTTGTTCTTTAGAAAGCGATTATAAGTTATTGATTATTCGAATTTTTACCCAAAGTTACCCGTGTTTTTGCTGGTGCTTTGTGTGTTCGAGGCAGTATAGTACTGATGAGAATTGATAAGAATAGTTAAACACAAATTTGTAGGAGAACCATATATTCATGAAGTATTTAGTTGGAATGACTCTTGGTAGCATGCTGGCTTTATCCGCTGGTGCCCATGAGTTACCGAGTACCAGTCTTGATGCCAAGCAATCTGTAGTAGTAGCGACTTCATTTTCGCTCACCGGTAGCCAAATTGAGTCTAACTACAATAACTATGGTCAGTTTTTTGACTACAATTCGTGGCTTGATTACAAACGTAGCGAGCAGGGTAAGCCGCCTGTCAAAGGAGATACCTGTGGCGATCAGATGGTGACAGTGAAGACTTGTGGCCAGGTTGACCACTTTTATCAAGCCGCAATGGTCGGCACTTATACGTGTAACGCCTATGCTTCTTTACATGCAGCCAGCTACCCCAAGGGCTTAACGGCTCGCTTTACCGCACCAAGTAGTTTTGTTGATAATTTGGAAGCCGCGGACGGCCATCATGATTATTATGATGTATCGCAAGGGATTTCTTTCGACTGCGTCTATCCATCGAAAACGGCTCCTGCTGAGCCGGAGCCGGTTGAATACGCAACTTTCTAATCAACGATAAGCGACAAGGTTCTTGGCTGAGGTATGTTCTGCTGAGGTAGTTGATGCTCAGGTTAAGAACTTTGTGCTGTTGAGCGCTCTTTTATGAGCGCCATGACTTTATCTAGCTTACGCTCTAAGTGGTCTCTTTCTTGAGACTTTATCGAGCACTCAGCTAAGACATAGTGACTGGTTTTGACTACGTTTCTCCAGCGCGGGTTTTTCGGAATCTTATTAATATCAATGTATTTATCGAGAGAACGAGTTCTTAAGCGCCCATCATCAATAGACACTTTCCAAATACCACTTTTTTCCGCAAGCTCTATGCGATCGGTCTGAGTTGATTTTTCCCACAAGGCTAGGGTTTCGATTAATAGCTCAACCAGCAGTTGTCTAAAATCTGGACTTTGTTTATTGTTAGTTTGCGGTTTGTCCTCGTCAGAGTCACCTTCTTGTTCCGATTCGAGTAATAAGACTTTATCTTTATGGGTTTTAATTGATTGTAGTAAACGCTGCTTTTCCTTGGCTTTGCGGTAAATAATAAACGCAGCGATGAACGCTATGATGACTAGGATGAGTGAGATGATAAGTAGGGTGTTGGAGAGCGACTGAATCCTGCTTCTTTGCTGCTGACTTTTGAGCTGCTCATTGATAAGGCGGCGTTCTACTCGCTCTTTCTCTATTTGCTCTTGAATAACGCGTAAGTCGCTTTCGTACTGAGATTCAAGGCTTTTCTCTTTATATTGATAGGCTGTTTTTAAATGCTGGATGGCACTTTCAAATTGTTTGTCTTGCAAGTCCAACAAATGGAGCAAGTCATAGGAGCGCTCAAGAACTACAATATCGTCGTTGCTTTTAGACAGTGGAATCGACTGTTTTAACAAATAGCGAGCTTGCTCAAAGTCGCCTTTTAGGTAGGCTATTGCTGCTTTGATGTAATCAATTTCAGCAATGTATTTACTGACGCCAGTGGCGTAATGTTCAGCTTCTTGTATAAAGAGCTGGGCTTTGTCCGCTTGATTTTGTTCGACATGAACTAGCGCTAAGTTTTTCATCGCCCTGACTTTGTCGTTTTGCGCGAGCTTACGCGAAAAGGTGTCGATAATTCGCCGCGTGTATACTTCTCCAAGTTCACGGTTTCCTGCCAAGCTGTAGGTTACTGCAAGATCTTCGTACAAGTGAGATATGTTGGTGAAAACACGCTGATCAAACCCTTCTTGCTCGGTGTACTTTAAATAGACGTCGAGCGATTGCTGATAGTACTTGATGGCTTGCTGGTAGTTTTTGTGTTCTTTGTTTAGCAAACCAAGGTTATTCAAGGTCGTGCCTATATAGTAGAGGTTTCCAATTTCCTCTTTCAGCTTTAGGCTTTCTTTGTAATAGAGCAGGGCGTCTTTGTAATTCTTTTGCTTGTAATGAACAAGCCCGAGATCATTGGCACTTTTCGCTAGCTGAGTGATATTTTCGGATAGCTGGGCTATTTCGTAGGCTTGTTGCAGGTAGTCCGTCGCTTCTGCAAAAAGGTTTTGATGGAGGTAGTCCAATCCGATTGAGCGGTACCATCGATAACGGATAACTTGATGTAAGGTAAAAGCCTCGCTAGTCTTCACTTGCTGTAATAAGTGACGGCTTTGTTCACGATTTTCTTGTAGAGCATAGAGGTCAGCAAGTTCTAGTTTTATAAAGGTCGCTTCTTCCGTTAATTCATGATTACTCGCTTGGGATAGCAGGTGTTCACAATATTCTATGGCTTCATGGTTGGCTTTAGATGTGACCGCATCTTTACAATTGTCTAGATAGGAGCCCTTAGTTTCGGCTAATACGCTTAGGCAGAAAAAAAGTAGTGTTAGTGTCAGTAGGGCGTTTCTGTATGTGGGCATATTATGTTGATATTTCTACATTATTTTTTGTGGTGGCGGTAAATGGTTACTGCGTATATCAGCAATTTCTAATCTTCGGCCTTGTTTGAAGTCTACACCAAAACTTCTCTTTTGTACTAATCTATCACCCCGATGTCAGACAATGTCACAGATTCTTACATTTGTATTTAAACTATATCGGTTCATTGTGTATCTAACGAGGAATGGGACTTAGTTTTACTCCTGACACTGATATTGTTGGGGGTAGGCTAATAGGGGAAACCAGACCGACAATATGATAATCCTTACTGAGCTCCCCTCTGCAATTAAAGATTTACTTATTACGATGATGAGGTAGGGCTATGACAGAAAAGAAAGACTCACGTTTTTTCAAGCTAATAAGCTTCCTTTCTCTGACTGACTCCGAAGTACTTAAAGAATGTGGTCGTTATGACAGAATGCTGGCATACGCCAT
This sequence comes from Kangiella geojedonensis, assembly GCF_000981765.1. Taxonomy (GTDB): domain Bacteria; phylum Pseudomonadota; class Gammaproteobacteria; order Enterobacterales; family Kangiellaceae; genus Kangiella; species Kangiella geojedonensis. The sequence continues at coordinate 959,866 of NZ_CP010975.1, forward strand.
GGTCTTCCGTCAGTTAGTAACCTTTATTTTTACCTTTATGTTATTCGCTTACGGGGTGTCACTATTCTTAGGAGCTACCGCTGCGATCATTACAGGCTTCATTTTTGCGTTAACCTTGTTCTTTCTCGATCAGGCCATTATTGGTTCTGACTGGGCGCTTAGAAACCCTTTTAAGAGTGGCATTCCATTACGCAGTCTTATAGGGCTCGTTCCAAGAATTATTTACTCGTTGATTATTGCAATAGGCTTGGCAACTTTAGCTGAAATTAGTTTGCAGTCTAATGCTATTGATGAACAGATTCAGCAAGAGTCTAACGTCAAGAACCGAGAATATTTCGCAAAGCTTGAAGCTCATGAGAAAGAATTGGACACGGCAATAGACGTGGAACGCGGGCGTATTGAAGAGCTTCAGCAGCAGATTCAAACGTTGCGTAACCAGAATGCTGCTTATAAAGCTGCTAAAGAGTCCAACGACACTCAATCTGTGGAGAATACTTTAGACGTTAGACAAAGCAACTTGGAAGAGTTACAAAAATCACAACAGGTGCTCAATGCGGAAATTTCAGGGATAAATGAACGGTTAGCCAATGCTCGCGAAGAATATGACTTTTGGTTTAATGAAGCATTGTTAGAGCGAACAGGAAAGGATGGTCGTGCACCGACAGAAGGCCCGAAGTATAACCGCGCGGTTGCTACTTATACGGACTTGGAGAAACAAATTGGAATCTTGGAAGCGGCTTTGGAGGATACACAGGCTCGTCTTGATGAACTCAAGCCACGGATAGAAGCGGCTACTAGTGAGCTTAATGATGTTCAGAGTCAGCGTAATCAGTTGGTGCTTAGCGAGACTAATTTTGAGCAGAATGAACAGACTATTACACGACTCGAAGATGAACTATCCACTGCAACGGTCGCCTTGAACCAGCAAATTGATCGTAAGCAAACCAAGATGGACGAGTATCGGGTCAAACTCGAAAATGATGGGCTCTTTTATGAAGTTAAAACAGGCATGTTACGCCGATATCTGGCTCTTCAGAGCATTCATAATGATCCGGTTGTTGGGCAAGCCGCGATCCTATTCAGTTTATTGCTTAAAATATTCTTTATCGCCATAGAGCTGATGCCCGTCATCATTAAATTGTTCTTCAGCCCATTTAGCTTCTACTCTCTAAGAATGTATCGCAAGATGCACATCGCTTTACTGGAGGAAGAAGGGCGACTGGAAGAGGCTAAATTGCTACACGCCAAATCTCGTAGGAAACGAATGCAGGAAGCTGAGGATATGGAAACAGTTTCTATGTAGCCATACAAACTAACCCTTATGCAATAAAGGAGCCTCAAGGCTCCTTTTTTGTCCAGAGTGAGGCTGGTTTTTATGGTGGCGCATTATTGTAATTGATATTTTCTATTAGTCACTAATATATAAACTAATTGCTTTATATATTGATGGGTTCTACTATTTCATAAAAATGCCTAGTCAGGAAAGTTGGAATGACCAAACAAAAAGCAATGTGGGTTTTAGCAAGCGTTATGTTGTTATCGGTATTGGGGACAGCTGGTATCGCTTTGCCTTATCCAGTGTTAGCACCTTACTTTTTAGACTCGCCACCGAATGACCTAACTCACTTTATGGGGATTCACCCCAAAATATTGCTAGGCTTTTCCTTAGCGTTTTACCCGCTCGGTTTATTGATAGGGAATATCTTTGTTGGAGCGCTTTCAGACAGTTACGGGCGACGAAAAGTGTTGCTGATCACTCTGTTTGGTAGTGCCGTAGGTTACTTATTAACAGCTATAGCGGTGGTGTATGAGTCGTTCATTGGCTTCACTCTTGCCCGTTTACTGACTGGTGTATGCGAAGGAAATATGTCGATTGCTCGTGCTATTGCTGCTGAGCTACATCCTCACATAGAGCGCACTAAAGCGATTTCTATGTCCTACGCGGCGAACTACGCAGGTTGGTTAATCGGGCCCGTAATTGGTGGTTTCTTGGTGATTTATGGCGTTTCGACCGTGTTTTTATTTGCGGCAGCCGGTATTGGCGTAGCTTTTGTATTGGTGTTTTTCACCATTGAACGTCGGCAAGTGGCTAGGGATACCAGCTCGATCCAATTTTGGAGTATTATCCGACGCAACAACTCTCTGACTTTACTAAAGAATAAACAAATCCTGCCAATATTCTGGTTCTACTTTTTATATTCGATGGGGTTGAATGCTTTTTATGATTTCTACCCGGTGTGGTTTGTGGATTACTTAGACGCAGATAGCCAAACCATAGCCTGGGCCACGGTAGCGCTTACCGCTTGCATGATAATTGTCAGTAGCTTTTGGGTTGATAAGCTCAATGCTCGATTTGGTGAAATCAAGCTGATGGTGGTAGGGGGAAGCTTGCTTGCTGTGGCTTTTATCATTCAGCCTTTCATCGGCATGGATCGCGTATTTCTGATTTTCGCGATGATCGGCGTCTTTATCGCGGTTGCTAATGGCATGGTTCCAACTTACTTATCAAAGTACTTCGGACACTTAGGTCAAGGTAAGGTCATGGGCTTACAAACGTCAACATTCTGTGTGACCAACGTTATTATTGCTAGTTTAGGTGGGCCGCTCAGTATTTTAAGCTCTCGCTGGGTGATTTTAACCGGTGCTGGGTTAGTGATGGCATCGGTGGTGGTGATGCTAGTCACTCGGCAGCGTCAAGAGGCCATGATGAGTGGTTTTGATGAGAAGGTCGCGGAGGTTGCAAATGTCTAAGCCGTATAGCCAAAGCAATAAGGAACGTATTCTCTATCTATTGAAAACTCGGGGCGACTTAACGGCAACGATTTTAGGGGAACAGCTGGGGGTCACTATGATGGGGGCGCGTCAATTACTCCAAGAGCTGGAGTTTAAGGGCCTAGTTTCCTCTGAGAAGCGCGTTCAGGGACGAGGTAGGCCCAAGCTGTTCTGGTCGCTGACGGATAAGGGGCACTCTCGTTTTCCTGATAGGCACTCAGATCTGACATTAAGCCTTATTTCTGGGGTATCACAAGCTTTAGGGGCTGAAGCCATGGAAAAGCTGATTGAACTTCGAGAAGAACAGTCTTTAGAGCAATATTTACTGCGACTAGAAAGGCATTCAAGTTTGCGTGCAAAAGTTCATGAATTAGCAGCAATCCGTACAGAAGAGGGGTATATGGCTGAGGTGGAGACGGTGAAGGGCGGTTACTTACTGATAGAAAATCACTGTCCGATATGCGCCGCAGCCCAAGCATGCCAAGGATTTTGCCGCTCGGAATTGAACATATTCAAAAAGTGTTTGGGGACTGACGTCAAACGGGTTGATTATTTGCTGGAGGGCGCACGACGCTGTGCTTACGAAGTCAGTTTAAAGGCTTGTCAATAAGGCTCTCGAGTTGTTTAACTTTGTTACATTTTTCTGTTTCCTAATGGTGGCATGGTCTTGCCTATTGGATTTAGACCACGTATAAAAGATCAGTTGCAGGTATTAATACAAGAACTACAGGTACTTTTATATGAAAAAATTAACACTTGGGGCAGCTATTGTGTCGGCTCTTTTGGCCGCTGGCTGTGGTGATGACTCAGCACAAAAAGCTGAGACCACTGAAACCAAAGCCGCGCAAACTGAAGCTGCAGATGCTAAGGCTGCTACTAATCCAGAGGCTGGCACTGAGAAAGATATGGCTGGTGCTGATGATAATCCATTCTTTAAAGAGTGGGATACGCCTTATGGCATGCCTCCTTTCGAACAAATTAAAGACAAACACTTTGGCCCAGCTTTTGAGAAAGCCATTGCTGAAGCTCGTGCAGAGGTTGAGGTTATCGCTAATAACCCTGAAGCTCCAACATTCGAAAACACTATCGAGGCAATGGAGTACAGCGGTAAGTTGATGACAAAGGTTGCCAACGTATTCTTTAATTTAACGTCAGCAAATACGAATCCTGAGTTACAGAAAATTCAGAAAGACGTTGGTCCAAAACTGTCAGCATTACGCGACGATATTAGTTTAAACCCAACACTATTCAAGCGCGTTGAAACGATTTATAACCAGCGTGAAGAGCTTGGTTTGCGCGAAGACCAAATGCGTCTGTTAGAAGAGAACTACAAGTCATTTGTTCGAGGTGGCGCAAAGTTAAATGATGAAGAAAAACAACAACTTCGTGATTTAAATAAAGAAATGACTGAGCTTGCGTTATCGTTCTCAGAAAACGTTCTAGCCGAAACCAATAACTGGGAAATGGTTATTGATAACGAGGAAGATTTAGCGGGTTTATCGCAAGGTCTAATTGATGCTGCGGCTGACACTGCTGCAAAACGCGGTCACGAAGGCAAGTGGGTTTTCACGACTCATCGTCCGAGTAAGACGCCATTTTTAATGTACTCAGAAAAGCCTGAACTGCGTGAGAAAATGTATTATGCCTACACGCATCGTGGCGATAACGACAACGCTAACGATAACAAGGTGAATGCTTCAAAGTTAGCGCAACTTCGAGCCAAGAAAGCTCAGCTACTGGGTTATGACACTCATGCGGACTTTGTGTTAGAAGAGCGTACGGCTAAAAATGCTGAGAACGTGTATAACTTGTTGAATCAAGTATGGCCAGCAGCGCTAGAGCAGGCGAAAGCTGAGCGAGCCTTGATGCAGGAACAAATCGCTAAAGATGGTAAAGATTTCAAACTAAAAGCATCTGACTGGCGCTACTATGCGGAGAAAGTCCGTAATGAAAAGTACGCGCTTGATGAGGCTGCGGTAAAACCCTACTTCTCGCTAGAGAGTACATTACAGGGTGTTTTCTATACCGCTAATAAGTTGTTCGGTATGAACTTCAAAGAGCGTTTCGACCTTCCGAAATATCATGATGACGTCCGTACGTTTGAAGTCACCGATAATGATGGTGAGCTAATCGGTATCTATATTACCGACCATTATGTTCGCGATGGAAAGCGTGGTGGTGCCTGGATGAACTCTTACCGTAAGCAGTTTGTTACGGAAGACGGTGAGTTTGTTAAGCCTATTATTGTAAATGTATTGAACTATCCACGTCCTGTAGGCGATGAGCCAACCTTGTTGACTTTTGATCAAGCGAATACCTTGTTCCACGAGTTTGGTCATGCAGCCCACGGTTTATTATCTGACGGTATCTACCCATCACAAACGGGTACGTCGGTTCCTCGTGATTTTGTTGAGTTCCCATCTCAAGTTCTAGAGAACTGGATGCTTGAGCCAGAAGTATTAGCTAAGTTTGCGAAGCATTACAAAACCGGTGAAGTGATTCCTCAGGAGTTAATCAACAAGATCCAATCGGCATCTAAGTTTAACCAAGGCTTTGCGACTACTGAGTATATGGCTGCCGCCTTGTTAGATATGGCTTGGCATACACTTGATGGCAAAGACCTAAAAGATGCTGACGCTTTTGAGAAAGCGACTTTGGACGAGCTTGGTTTAATTCCTGAAATTGCACCACGTTATCGTTCGGCCTACTTTAACCACATCTTCTCAAGCGCAAGCGGTGGTTATTCTGCAGGTTATTACAGCTACATTTGGTCTGAAATCTTCGCTGCTGACGCTTATCAGGCATTCCGCGAAAACGGTATCTTCGATAAAGAAACCGCCGATAAGTATGTGGAGTTTATTTTGTCAAAGGGTGGCACACAAGATCCATTGGAATTGTATAAAAAATTCCGTGGAAAAGAAGCTGATCCTAAGTACTTAATGATCAGTCGTGGCTTGATTGAGTCAGATAAAGAGTAAGTAAAGCTTTTTTACAAGAGTTTTAACACTTTTTAAGCCGCCTTCGGGTGGCTTTTTTGTACCCATTTTTGCATTAGTTTTTCTTTTTTAACCCAGCAATTTCGCTCAATCCTATTGATTTCGTGAACGGGGTCACTTTTTCAATCTAGATTTAATCTCAGATTTGCATTCTATTAGTTTTAGTTATTCGAAAGGTTAAAAAATATCCTGTGAAATTGTCTTAAAACTGTCATCTAAACCGCCTATAATTCGTCCCGTGGCAAACACTTACGGTCTTAATCTTAAAGGAGATGGTTATGAGCGAGCATATCGAGAGTGCATTAGTAGCTGTAATTGCTGTTGTTGTATTATCAGCGCTAGTCATTACGTTATTCTAGTTTCTACCCCAAATTATCGTTTCATTAGGTATTTTACCCCAATACCTCGAAAACCCGAACGTCCCCCATCATAGCGTTCGGGTTTTTTATTGGCTTGGTTCAGCCCCTTCGTTACAATCGAATAACCCCTTTTAAACATTCGCTTCTTTTGTCTAAGCCGATAGTCCTTAAACCTGTAACATCGATCAATGATATAGCTCCGAGCGACTGGAAAGAGCTCCTGTTGCATTTACCTGAAGCCGAACGGACGAATCCCTATGTCCAATATGAATTCTTAAAAGCTTTGGAAGATACAGGCTCTGTAAGCAGAGAAACAGGTTGGCAGCCATGCCATTTAGCTTTTTATCGTCAAAATGGCTGTGAGAAAAGCAATTATGAGAAAGATAGTGCTGAAGGTGAGCCGGAAGAGGGGTGTGGGGCACTAGTTGCCGTGCTACCCAGTTATATTAAAGCGCACTCTTATGGTGAGTATGTGTTTGATTGGGCTTGGGCCGATGCCTATCAGCGCCATGGCTTAGAATACTACCCCAAAATCTTGACAGCTGTTCCCATGACTCCAATTACAGGCCCTAGATTCATCAGCTCTTTATCTATGAAAGAAACCCCTGCGCTCATAAACGCTGCTATTGAGTGGCTAGAACAGAACCAAATGAGTAGCTGGCATATTAATTTTGTTAATGAGACGGTGGCAAAGGCGCTTGGTAATAAGCCGTTATTGCGGAGACACGATATCCAATTCCACTGGACCAATCGTGGCTATGACGATTTCCAACAGTTCCTGTCTAGCTTGAAGGCAAAAAAACGTAAGAACATCGTTCGAGAACGTAAAAGCTTTAACGTAACTGATAGTGAATGGTCATTCGAATGGTTAGATGGCAATAGTGCGACAGTTGAGGATTGGCAGCTGTTTGATCAGATGTATCGTAATACCTTTGATAAAAAAGGTGGCTGGGCGCAATTATCCCAAGACTTCTTTCCCTCTTGCGCACAAGCAATGCCTGAGCAGACGTTATTGTTATTCGCGAAGCGTCAAGGCCAAGCAGTAGCAGGGGCTTTCTTTATGCGCTCGGATAGCTCTCTTTATGGCCGTTACTGGGGGTGCTTTGAGGATGTCGAGTTCTTGCACTTTGAAACCTGTTATTACCAAGGCATTGAGTACGCCATTAAACATGGTTTAAAGTATTTTGAGCCTGGCGCACAAGGGGAGCATAAATTGCCGAGAGGCTTTATGCCAGTGTTCACACACTCTTTGCACTATGTCAGCCACCCGCAATTCCGTAACGCGATAGAGTATTCCATCGAACAAGAAGACAGCTGGCTAGACATTCGTTATCAAGACTACCTCAAACATTCGCCTTATAAAGACTGAGCGTCAAATTTTGCTAGGATTGCGCTGTTAGGCGTTATAGACTGTTTAATATCAGCACGTTAGCTACAAGACTTAGTCTTTGATTTAGTCCTAAGCCCAGCCTAAAAGAAGGAGTCGCTCATGAAATATACGTTGGATATTATTATCAATAAACCTATTGATGAAGTGATAGCGCTATTCGATAACCCTGATAATCTGAAAAAGTGGCAGCCGGAGTTGGTCTCTTTCGAGCACATCAGTGGAGAGGTAGGGCAACCGGGCGCGCAGTCAAAGCTTGTTTACTTGATGGGGAAGCGTAAGTGTGAAATGGTGGAGACCATCGAAACGCGTAATTTGCCTGATGAGTTTACTGGTACCTATGAAACTCAAGGTGTTTTTAATCGCGTCGAAAACCGGTTTAAGCCAGTTGGTAGCGATCAAACTCACTGGACAACGCATACGGAATTTCAATTTACTAGTTTGGGGATGAAGCTGATGGGCTTTTTCATGAAAAAAGCGTTTCCAAAACAAACCATGCAGTTCATGCAGCAGTTTAAGAATTTTGCAGAAAAAGAATAAAAGCTCTTCTTTGATAACAGGTTTATAGAAAGGTTATATGAAAACATTAAGTAAAATATTCGTTCAGGGGTTGTTTGCCATCTTGCCAATCGTTCTAACCATTGCAATTATTGTATGGTTGATTTCGACCCTTGAAACTTACCTGAGTAAGTTACTTTTACTGGTATTGCCTGCGAGTATGTATTGGCCAGGGCTTGGGCTTATTTTGGGCATTGCTTTGATATTCGGTCTTGGTTTATTGATTAAATTCTATCTAGGACAACTTATTATACGCGGCTTGAATAAACTGATGGAACGTATTCCTGTGGTTAGTGCGGTGTATAGCGCCTTTAATGACATGGTGCGTTTTTTGTCGCCATCTGAAAAAGAAGAGCTGCAAAAAGCCGTACTTGTGGAGGTTCAAGAAGGGGCTGAAGTGATTGGATTCGTCACCAGTGAAGATGTATCGCTGGGTGACCGTTCGGAGTTAATTGCTGTGTATATTCCTATGAGTTATCAGATCGGTGGTTTTACCTTATTTATGCCTAAAGATAAGGTTAAGGAGTTGGATATGGCTCCGAGTGAAGCAATGAAGAAGGTGCTAACAGCGTCCATGGGGAGCGAAAAGAAATTAACGCCGGATGAAGTCTGACTGAGTTGATAAGTATAAGTCGAAAAGTGTAAGTTGATACGTTTCAGTCGTTAAGTCATTGAAAGGCCTGTTGTGATTTGAGTACAACAGGCCTTTTCTGTAGAATGCGCGCCATCTGACCCCGTTCTGGGGTAATTCACCTGCTCGGTATGAAAAATGATTGATTTAATAGTGAATAAGACGGCGAGTCTGAAAAATGACTTACTGTCGGGTTTAACTGTTGCTCTGGCGCTGGTTCCAGAAGCTGTGGCGTTTGCCTTCGTGGCGAATGTGGATCCTTTGGTCGGCTTATACGCAGCCTTCATGGTGGGATTAATTACGTCTATATTCGGTGGGCGTCCAGGCATGATTTCCGGTGCGACTGGCGCTTTAGCTGTGGTGATGGTGGCCTTAGTCGCTGATCATGGTGTTGAATACCTTTTTGCCACGGTAGTTTTAATGGGCATTTTGCAAATGCTGGCAGGTTGGATGAAGCTGGGTAAGCTGATTCGTATGGTGCCACACCCTGTGATGCTTGGCTTTGTGAATGGTTTAGCCATTGTGATTTTCCTGGCTCAGTTAAAGCAATTTGGCGTTAAAGACGACAATGCACCGAGTTGGTTGGATGGTACTTTCCTAGAAGGCAGTAGTATTGACGTTGCTTGGCTACAAGGCACCGAGTTGTATTTGATGCTTGGTTTGGTTTTGTTGACCATGGTGATTATCTATTTAATGCCTAAATTAACCAAAGCTATTCCAGCTTCGTTGGCAGCTATTTTAGTGGTCTCTGCACTGGTACTTGGTTTCGATATGCCGACCAAGACGGTTGGCGATATCGCGAGTATTGGCGGTGGCTTCCCTGAATTCCACATTCCTTCTGTACCTCTAAACCTTGAGACTTTGAAAATTATTCTGCCTTATGCTGTTGTTTTAGCGGCGATTGGTTTGATTGAGTCTCTTTTAACGCTTCGCTTAATTGATGAAATCACAGAAACCCGTGGTAAAGGCAATAAAGAGTGCTTTGCTCAGGGTTTAGCTAATACCGCCACAGGTTTCTTTGGTGGTATGGGTGGTTGTGCCATGATCGGACAAAGTTTGATTAACGTGAACTCGGGTGGTCGAGGACGCACATCGGGTATTGCAGCGGCATTATTCTTGCTAGCCTTTATTTTGTTCGCTTCAGAATGGATTGAGCAAATCCCCGTTGCTGCTTTAATAGGCGTGATGTTTATCGTAGTGATCGGGACATTCGAGTGGGCCAGTTTCCGTATTATGCGCAAAGTTCCTCGCCACGATGCTTTCGTATTGGTGGTTGTATCGGTGGTGACGGTTGTGACGGATCTGGCGATGGCGGTATTTGTTGGTGTGATCTTATCGGCACTAGTGTTTGCTTGGACCAGCGCAAAACGTGTTCGTGTCCGCCGCACAGAAAAGGACGGTAAAGCGTTCTATACCGTGCGAGGGCCTTTGTTCTTCGGTTCAACCACTCACTTTGCGGAGCAGTTTTCGGCGCGTACGGATCTAGATGAAGTCTATATTGACTTCGAAGGCTCTCGTGTTTGGGATCACTCGGGTATTGAGGTGATAGACTCATTAGCGATGCGATACGAGAAAGCTGGCAAGAAGCTTCACTTGTTACACCTGAGTCCAGACTGTATTAAGTTGCTTAAGAGAGCCGGTAACTTAGTCGAGAAAAACTCAGCCGAAGATCCTCGATACTTCGTCGCTGATGATGAATTAGGCGGTTAATCACTTGTGACTGAAGACAATAGCATGACCAAAGAAAACCCTTTCGAGGCTTTAACGCCCGATTTTATTCTTGATGCGGTCGAATCGAGAGGGCTTTATTCGGATGGCCGTGCTATTGCTCTGAACAGTTATGAAAATCGCGTTCTTCAAATTGGCATTGAAGATACGAATCCAGTTATTGCCAAGTTCTATCGACCGAATCGTTGGACCCAAGAGCAAATTTTAGAGGAACATCGGTTCTGTTTTGAGCTGGTTGAACAGGAGTTACCCGTTGTTGCTCCTATGGTCACCAATGGTGAGAGCTTGTTTAAGTATGGGGATTACTACTGTGCTTTGTTCGAGCGTAAGGGTGGCCATGCTCCTGAGTTGGATAATCTCGACAACCTTTTCACCTTAGGACGTTTTCTTGGTCGGATCCATCGTGTAGGGCAAGCCAAAACTTACCAGCAGCGACCATCATTAACACCCCAAACCTACGGTCATGACAGCATCGACTATATTATTGAGCATGCTTTACCTGCCGAAGTTAAAATGCCCTACGAAAGCCTAGCACGAGATATTATGAAGCTGGTGGATGAGTTATGGCAAAGAGCAGGGCAACAAAAGTCTATTCGAGTTCATGGCGACTGCCACGTGGGTAATATTTTATGGCGCGATGATAATCCTCATTTTGTTGATTTAGACGACTCACGAATGGCCCCAGCGGTTCAAGATATATGGATGTTACTGTCTGGTGAGCGTGATCAGCAACAGCAGCAGCTCATGGAAATCATCGAAGGGTATCAAGAGTTTTGTGACTTTAATGTAGCAGAATTACAGCTGGTTGAATGTTTACGAACCTTACGCATGATATATCACAGCGCATGGCTAGCGCGTCGTTGGCATGATCCTGCGTTTAAATTTGCCTTTCCTTATTTTGGCTCTGTCCAGTATTGGCAAGAGCAAATTCTAGATTTACGGGTTCAATTTGCAGAGCTTCAGGAGGCTCCAGTCAGTTTGCCTCACTATTAAACCCAAGTAGGTTAGCAATCAGTGTGCGTTGTCACTTCGATTTGACCTGATGTCGGAATTCGCGACTCGTTTAGTGTAAATTCAGTTTTCTCATGCTAGTCTTAACGCATGACAATAAAGCAGCTACATACTTTTACACAGCTCACCATACTCGCAACCGTAATATTGGTGCTAAGTAGCTGTGCCAGTACCCCGAGAAAAACTCAGCAAGCGGACAGCTCCCGTGATGGGGCTCAGCAACTTCCTCCAAGTAAAAACACTCAAGGCGATAAGGGACTTACCATTGCTCACATTGCCGAATCTATGGTTGGTGTGGATTATCGGTATGGTGGCAGTCATCCAGATGAAGGGTTTGATTGCAGTGGACTCGTTTTCTATTCTCATACCCAAGTTGGGGAGCAGGTTCCGCGAGTTTCGTATGCTCAGTTAGCAGCATCCTACGAAGTGGATAAGGAAGATATCAAGCCTGGAGACTTATTGTTTTATCGTATCAATGGTAAACCGTCTCATGTTGGAATCTATATCGGTCATGGTCAATTTGTCCATGCCCCATCTAGCGGTAAAAAAGTTCGAGTTAGTTCGGTTGAGAATGTATACTTCAAACCTCGCTTTATAAGGGCGGGGCGCTTATACACCAACGACGATTAGCTTTATGACTGACTCTGAAAAAACACATCAAGATTGGCATTTATATATCCTCCGTTGCAAAGATGGAACCCTTTACACCGGTATCACTAATGACCTCAATCGTCGCTTTGAAGAGCATCAAACTAACAGCCCACGATGTGCTAAATATCTTCGGGGGCGCCAGCCCCTAACCATGATTTATCACACTCAGTTTGATAATAAATCGCTCGCCTTAAAAGCTGAAATAAAAGTCAAAAAACTCACTGCAAGCCAGAAAAAGCTTTTGGCTTCTGGACAGCTTGTGATCAACGAAATTGCTGACACTCACTAGGACATAAGCAGTGAAGCAAGAAGGCATCAACAATTTAAACAGCTTTGACTATGAGGTGGTACGTAGCGATCGTAAAACCTTATCGATAGAAGTCCATCATCAGAAGGTTAAAGTTAGAGCGCCTCAAAAAGCACCCGACGACTGGATTGAAAACTTTGTGTATCAAAAGGCACAGTGGATTGCTCGTAAGCTTGTCGAACAAGCGGAAAAGAATGAAAGCCGTATAAAACTACAGACAGGCGAAGAAGTTAGTTTTATGGGACGGCAGCGTGTCTTGGAAGTCACCCAAGGGGCAAGCAAAATACAGCTTTCTGATAACGAGCTTCTGATCCGTACTAAAGAGCTGACTCACGAATCAATGGCCAAACAGCTCGATCGTTGGCTATTAAATCAGGCAAAAGAGTTGCTGCCGCAAAAAGTCCAATCTTGGGCCGAAGTGATGGGGTTACAAAAGAAACTAACGGGTGTTCGATTTCGTAAAACCAAAACCCAATGGGGACATTGCACACGGCAGGGCATGGTACAACTGAATCAGCTGATACTGTTAACGCCCATGTTTGTGATTGATTACCTCATTATCCACGAACTCAGTCACCTCAAGCATCTTAATCACTCGAAGCGCTTTTGGGCGCTTGTCGAAAAATACTGCCCAGACTATCAGAAAGCCGAGGTCTGGCTTAAACAATACGGGCATAGCGTGTGGTACTGACATTTAGAAGATGTGTGATTAAAAAATAATCAGCTGTTACTACACAAAGCCACCATTTTAGATTACAATTCCGGCTGAAATTTGCACTGGATTTACGTTCCAGCTAGCTGAGGAAAGAGGAAAATGACTGATACTGCTTCAAATGCAGCGACAGCTCCTATTGTTGTCTGCGCCTTATACAAATTTGTAACTCTCGAAAACTTCGAAGAAATTCGCCAACCCTTACTTGATGTCATGCTGGATAATGACGTTAAAGGTACCTTGTTGCTCGCTAGTGAAGGCATTAACGGCACTATCGCTGGAACGCGACAGGGGATTGATCATGTTCTAGCTTGGATTAAAAGTGATGAGCGTCTGGCTGAGTTGGATTATAAAGAGTCTTATGATGAGACTATGCCGTTCTACCGTACCAAGGTTAAGTTGAAGAAAGAAATAGTGACCATGGGTGTTGAAGGTATAGATCCAAAAGAAGTGGTTGGAACTTACGTTAAACCTAAAGATTGGAACGCACTCATTTCAGATCCTGAAGTCTTGTTGATCGACACACGCAATGATTACGAGGTTGGAATCGGTACTTTTAAAGGTGCAGTGAACCCTAAAACAGAAACTTTTCGTGAGTTCCCAGAGTATGTTAAAGAAAACCTTGATCCTGAAAAGCACAAGAAAGTTGCGATGTTCTGTACTGGCGGTATTCGTTGCGAGAAATCGACGGCTTATTTAAAAGAGCAGGGGTTCGAGAATGTATTCCACTTAGAGGGGGGCATTTTAAAGTACCTAGAAGAAGTTGAGAAAGACGACACCTTATGGGAAGGCGAGTGTTTCGTGTTTGATAACCGTGTTGCAGTTGATCATGACTTACAGAAAGGTCAGTATGATCAGTGTCACGCTTGCCGCATGCCCATTACTGAAGAAGAAATGCAGCACGACAAGTATGTTAAAGGCGTGAGCTGCCCTCACTGCTATGATAAGCAAACTCCTGAGCAGCGCCAGCGCTATTTAGAGCGTGAGCGTCAGGTTCAGTTAGCTAAGGCTCGTGGAGAAAAGCATATTGGTTCTGAAGTGATTACGTCGATTGCTAAGCGTAAACAGTTGAAGAAGCAGTTAAAGCAGCAACAGTCTGCAAAATCACAGATTGCGGATTAATTAGAGCTGTATGTCCCTGTTTATAAGCAAGAACATTTCGCTTGGCGACTATGAAATTGATTTACAGGCCATTCGCGCTCAAGGTGCGGGTGGTCAAAATGTTAATAAAGTCGCCTCAGCGATTCACTTACGTTTTAGTATCCCTAACTCTTCGTTACCTAAAGATGTTAAGGAGCGGTTGTTGAATAGCAATGACTCTCGAATAACCACAGACGGTGTGTTAGTAATTAAGGCACAGAGCCATCGTACTCAAGAGCGCAACCGTGATGATGCTTTAAAGCGTTTGCGACTGGCGGTTCAACGTTGTTTAAAAGCGCCAAAAAAACGTATCCCCACCAAGCCATCAAAAGCAGCTAAGCGTCGCCGATTAGATAACAAGAAGCAACAAAGCCAAAAAAAGTCACTGCGCGGCAAAGTCGATCTATAGTGAGTCGATACTCCTTATTCGGTGCAAGCTAAAAGCCTAGCTCGGTAGCACTTCTTTACATTTGTTGAAGACTATTTCCTTGCTTCTAGCGCTTGAGTCCTTATATTTAATAGTAAGTCTTTAGTTGTAACCTTTATGACAAAACTTTTAAGGAGAATCTCATGGCAGAGTTAAGAAAGTCGAAAGATAAAGTGATTGCGGGCGTCTGTGGCGGCTTAGCAAAGTGGCTGGGTTGGGATATGACCCTAACGCGAATTATTTATACATTATTAACTATTGGTACTGCCTTTGCTGGTGTTATCATTTACATTATTTTGTGGATAGTTATGCCAAACGAATAAATGTTTGGCCATAAACAGTAAAGAGGAATATATGATTAAAGTTGGTGATAAACTGCCAAATGTCGCAGTTAAAGTGATGGGTAAAGAAGGGCCGGAAGATATTCAAACGGATATTCTCTTCTCTGGAAATAAGGTCGTTTTATTTGCCGTACCAGGAGCTTTCACACCTACTTGCTCCGCTGCGCACTTGCCTGGTTTTGTGGTTAACTTTGACCAGTTTAAAGAGAAGGGTGTTGATACGGTGGCCTGTATGTCAGTAAACGATGCTTTTGTGATGAATGCTTGGAGTAAAGACCAAAATGCGGAGAATTTATTGATGATTGCCGATGGTAATGCTGATTTCTCGGAAGCATTAGGTCTTGATGTTGACGCTACGGCTTACGGTATGGGCGTACGCTCAAAACGCTTTGCTCTAATTGCGGAAGATGGCGTGGTGACAGCGCTTGAAGTTGATGATAAGGGGCTTGATAAGAGTTCAGCTGAACATATCTTAAATCAGCTTTAGAGTTATTGATGATCAAAAAAGCCGCTATAGAAGCGGCTTTTTTGATCTTAATGCATTCTTAAATTTATTAGGACTGCTCAACTTTTTCGTCACTGATTTCCGTGGCTTTTTTTGCTCTTTCGTTCTCAGTCTCAAGTTGCTTAAGCGTTTCTTCAAGACCAATTTTCGAAATTTGCTCACGATACTGGTTGGCGTAGCTTTTAGCCATGCTAACGCCTTCGATGATGACGTCTGTGACCAGCCAGGTTTCATCGGGCTGTACTTTCAGGCGGTAATCAATAAGGATTGGCTCACCTTCATTGGGGACGATAGTAGAGCGTACGTTCGCTAAGTTACCACTTTTGGAGTACTGAGTATCATCGTATGAAATTGGTTGGCCATCGTAACTTGCTAGGCCTTTCGCGTAGCTATTAAGCAGAAGTCCTATAAATTCATTGATGAATTGTTTGCGTTGTTCTTCAGTCGCTTGCATCCAGTAAGTTTTGCCGAGAATTCGCTTTGCCATGTACTCACTGTCTATTTCAGGCAGCAGGTAGTCACGGATTAAGCTTTTTGCGTATTCAGAGTCTTTTTTGATTTTTTCTTTATTATTCAAAATTTCAGCGCTGATCTTCTTTGTCACTTCTTCAAGATGCAACTTTGGGTCTTGAAATGCGTGGCTGACCAAGCTGAATGATAAAAATGTTAAAGCAATCAAAGCTTTAGACATAAATTTGCTCATGTTTTCCCCTTAATAAAGGATTTGTTGTCGCGCAGTAATATCGCGGTATTTTACCCTTGCTTTCAATCTTAAACAATCGACCTGAATCATTCCTTAACGTAAATCATTACCAATGATGCGAATATGCATTGCTAATAATGCGGATATGCATTATTTTGTAGGGGTGGGTTAGAAAAAGGTGTGTATGAGTTTTCAAACATGGAACAACAAATTTTTTCTTTGTTTAGCGTTAATGTTCATTGCGCCCTATAGTTTATCTGCCCCTATTACGCAAAATTACACAAACTCTACGCCTGCAAATGTTGATCCTCGTCAAACCAGTCCTGTTGATAGAACCGTTACTGTACCAGCCGCCGACTTTCCGAACGGTGTTACCGTCGATAATGTCATCATTTCGATTGATTTTGACAAGCGTGATAGGAATAACGGTGTCTGTACTAATTACAATGGGGGCTTCGTATTCAATGATGAAATTTACTTTGAGCTGTCAAAGCCTTCAGAAGGCATTAGTACCGTCTTAGTTCCTTTTAATACCTACAGCGGTGGGGTACACCCTGCGCCAACGCCCGATGGCTACATTACTGTTGTTTTTGATGATGCTGCGGCGACTACAGTCGGCGGTGGAACGCCTGTGGCAGGCACTTTTGCGCCTGTTAATCCCTTAAGTGTTTTCGACGGTGTGGATCCTGCTGGCGATTGGACCTTAACCATGGCAGATAGTGCCGGACAAGATCCCTTGTGTTTCTCAAGCTTTACCTTAGCACTGGAAGCTTCGGCACAAGTTGATATTTCAGTGACCAAAACGGATCTTTCTGCCAGTTATGTACCAGGAAGTGATGCTACTTACATCATAACTGTGAGCAACTCAGGCCCTGATGACGCGTTTAATTTGGCGGTCAATGATACGCTACCAGACGGAGTAATCTCTGCTACTTGGACCTGTTCTGGTTCTGGAGGCGGGCTTTGTGGTGTTTCTAACGGAGTTGGAAATATTACTGGGGTAAATGTTGATATTCCGAGTGGGGGAGCCGTTCAGTTTGCGGTTGATGTGACTTTCTCCACGAATCCTGCTGACTACTAGTGTTATACAGTTAATGTTAAATGCAGCGAGCAGGTTTAGGTAGCCCTGCGATTTTAGTCGCTTGCTTAGCTGGGCCGTCCGGAAACAGTAGATGGAGGTAAATACTATTCCCTTTTTCTTTTGACCATTCATTAGCGAGATACTTCACTAATGGCCGAATAGAAGGGCTGGTGTTAAATTCCTCGTAAAACTGCCTAACATAACGAATCACATGCCAATGGTCTTCTGTTAGTTCAATGCCTTCAGATTGGCTAATGGCAATGGCGACATTCTCGTTCCATACTGCGGGATCAGTTAGATAGCCTTGTTTATCTCTAGGCAGAGTGTTTAGATCAATATTCATAACCAAGATACTGATTTATCACAGTCAAGAGTAAGCTGTACAAACCCTTCGTAGTTTTTGGTTTGCCATTCCAAGTTGTTATTGAGTCCTCTGGCAATCAAGTCTTCTTCTAAGACAAAGTAATTCGGACGAGGTTCTAGCTGGTCTGATAGCAGTACTGCGTTTTCGATCAATAGTAAGGCATCTTCTTCATTCATAGCTGAAGAACATTGATTAAAGAGTTGCGGGTTATTGAGGATGTAAAGTGTTTTCATAGTACTCGCTTATAGCATAAACACAAAGTCAGAGCGGCGAATGACCTGATTGATATGATTGGATGAGCTCACTTTAGCCACTTTCAACAATTGAGCCTCAGACAAACTTCTTTGGCTTAAATCTTCTTGGCTGATTAAGACCGTTTCGATGCCATAAAGCTCAAGAGCTTTAAACGTCGGACTGTGGTTTTTCATATTGAGGATATCGGGTTGCTGATTCTCAAGCAGCTGATAAACACCATCATCGATAAAAAGGGCGCTGATATCCATATCAAAGGCTGCTGCCATCAAGGCTATATCCAACAGCTCTCTACCAGATTGGGTGCCGTAAGGCGCTTTATTAAAAATTACCGCTAATGATTGGCTCATAAGTATTACCCAAACGTAACCAAGCGGTCACTTTCTAGCATGGCTTCGGTTAACTGACCCAAGCCGCTTATTTCAAATGCCGGATCAAGGTTGTCACCGGTAAGAGCATTTCGCTCAGCCTCGGTAGCATTGGTAATCCCTCGCTTCATGGCAACGGTGACGCAGGCAACTAACTCAAAGTCATGCTGAATAGCTAGCTTGGCCCAAGTTTTGGTCAGGTTGTATTCATCTGACGGCGGGCAATTTATACGACTGGCAACGAGCACTCCGTCCGCATAAAAAAACACTCGCTTAAGCTCATGGCCTTGATTTAACAGTGTTTTTGCGAACTGTATTGCGCTAAATTGACCCTGCGCAGAATGCGGGTTAGCCGTGACTAATAACGAAAAAGTTGCCATACTTTAGCTATAACTATAGTTTAAGCTAAGTATTTTATAGTAAATAATAAAGAATTGTTAGTTGGAGGAGGTTTATGGGAGTGTTTAAAAAGGCTCTGGTGTGCTTGGCGTTATTTGTTGTCACGCCAATCGTTAGCGCTGGTGCATTTTTTGAAACCGGACGCTCACAAGTAAATACTACTGTCGATAACGGTGGCTGGGTTACTGTGAACCTGCAAAAGTCTTATACCAATCCTGTGGTCATTGCGGGCTACGTTAGTCATAACAATGATAACTCGCTCTCAGCTAGAGTGCGGAACGTTACAGGCACCAGCTTTCAAGTAGGGGTACAAAGTCCCTGCGAGAGCTACAATCGGTTTAATGGCACCACACCGCCTGCAGCAAACACTTGTCCGAGTTCTCCTTGGCTAAGCGAATCAATAGATTGGATCGTTATTGAGCAAGGAACTTGGGTGTTTCCTGATGGGACTAAGATCGAAGCCTATAACCATGTAACCTCTACCACTCGATCTCGATTTGGGAGTAGTAATGCACGAGACTCCATCAGTTTTACTCATACTTACTCTTCAGCCCCAGCCGTAATTCATGGCGTGAGTAGTTACAATGACCCGAATTGGATTTCATCTGTGGTTTGGGGCGATAGCACCAACAAAGGAACTCTGCCTAATAACGTCTCTTTTAGTTTGGCAATGGAAGGCGCGGAGGCGGCCACTTCTCATGGCTCAGAGACTTTAGGTTGGATGGCTATTGAAATTGGCTCTGGGACTAATTCAGGCAATACCTACAGCGCAGGTCGTGTTAGCAGAATTATTGACCGTCATAATGATGAGTGTCAACAGATTGGCCTTGGAGCGACTTTCTCAGCCGCGCCTAACGTCGTTGTAAAAAAGAACACCATGAGCGGTGGTGATGGCGCTTGGGTAAGGTCTTGCGGCGCTATTGCTGGTACCACGAACTTTAGGGTTCATATGGAGGAGGAGCAAGTTAACGATGGGGATCGTACAGGAGTTGACGAAGCCGCGTCTTGGTTCGCCTTTGAGAGTGGTAGCTTCGGTGCTCTAGAGTTTTTAAGTGCTACTAAAACGGTTACCGATGAAGATGGTGATAGCGTTGGTGGTCCAGGAGAGTTGCTGACCTACGCGGTCACAATCACCAATTTACAAGACGACTTTGCTCAAGCCAATAATGCTACGTCCACTAATCCAGAGTTTACCGATGATTTAGACAGTAATGTAATCTTTGACTCAGTAGTGTCTGCGTCAAGTGGTAGCCTGACTCATAATGCAGGCCTTAATCGCATGGAGTGGCAGGGCAGCGTCCCCCCTTCCGGAACGGTGAATTTACAGTATCGAGTTCGGGTTAATGAAGACATGGCAATCTGTAGCCTAAGCAATATCAGTAATCAGGGGCAGCTCAATATGGACCCTATAGATGACGCTGTTGAGACAGGTGATGTCGACAACCTGAATTATATTGTTGAGCTCAGTGATGATCCTACCCTAAATGATGGTGTTGATACTGATGGTGATACGCTAACGGATGATGATGACTCGACGATTATATCGGCGGATTGCTTGGCAGATATTTCTGTAACAAAAAGTGATGCTTCAGCGAATTTTGAACCAGGTCAAAACTCTAGCTATACGATTGTTATTACCAATTCAGGCCCACATTCAGTAGTTGGGATTCAAGTTGCTGATACATTACCCAATGGACTATCGTTTAATGGTGCTGTGAGTTGCAATATTACTACTGGAAGCGGTAGTTGTGGAGCACAATCAATATCTGGCCAAGATTATAATCAGTCCATTAGCCTTGGCGACAGCAGTTCCGCGACGATTGTTATCCCTGTCATATCCAGCTCAAATCCTAACGATTATTAACGCATAAAAAACGCCACATAAAGTGGCGTTTTTTATACGTATGGCTTCAGTCTAGTTTAAGCCTAAAACGCTTTTCCCTTGTTTAAAGGTGACGTCAACGGGAATTTGTTTTTCTTCCAGCAGCTCTAAGTCCGCTGCTAACTGATCACTGATAATGCCTTGAGTGTTTAACAAGTGCTTAGAAGCTTCGTAATCGCCGTTGCCCTGAATCACAAGAATTTTCTCAGAAAGCTTATTCATCGCTTGAGTCATCTTGTCAAAGTTGACGCTGTAGTGTCCGGTTTTTTCGTTGCGCTCAAAAGCACCATGATCTTTGAAGAAGTTAAAACGAACCATGTTGGCTTTACCATGAGCACTGCTAGCACCAAAGCGCACTGAGCGGAAAATTCCTGCTAAGAAAGTGACGTAATTGTCCATCAGTTCACCTTCTTTAATTTCACCTTTCTCATACAGCTTGCCGATCATATATAGCCCTAAAATATCAGCTTTACCTTCTTCTAGTGCTGAAGCTGTCTCTTTTAGAGAACTACGAACAGTACCCTTGTCATTAATGGTATTTTTAATGCCTAAACCATGCGCAACCTCATGGAACATAGTGTTAGCAAAAAAGGCATCAAAAGTAATATGCTCGCGCTGCTCTTCAGCGATAAGTTGTTCAGAAATAGGCACTAAGATTTTATCAAATTTAGCGCGCATCGCATTTTTCAGCTGTAAGCGTCGTGTGCCTTTTGCCAACTGAACTTTCTCATCGTTGGGAAGGTTAATCGCGATGGTTTTTGATCCCGCATTACTGTCCCCAGCGTAAAACACGACATCATAAGCGTTAAGGTCGCTGTCGGTACCTGGCATTTCCTGCTTATACTTTTGGTCGACAGGTAAACCTTTTTGTAACTCCGGCAAGAAGGCCGCGAAGCGTGATAAGCGTTCACTCCACTCAAGATCTTTGATCAAGACGTAAGTAGAGAATGCAGCACGATACCCGAAAAGCTGGTCTTCATAAGTTTCAATAGGACCGATAACCACTTCTACAGGGTTGCTTTTCATGTCCATCCAAGCGAAATCGGATGGCTGGTAGTTGTCAGTGATCAGCGCATCGGCACGGAGCTTTAAATAATTTTTAAAGCCTTCGTCTTCTGCTAACTCCGAGGCTTTTCGTAACAAGTCGCTGGCTTGAGTTAGCTCTTCTTTATATGCCACGGAGTAGGGCACTAAAGTTAGATTGCCTTTATCATCGCGTTGAACTAAAGAATAGAGGCCTTTTTTACCAGCTTGATCCCAGTTCTCGAACTCGGTGACCGTCATATCGTCTGGGTAGTATTCAGCGCCTTTGTTTTTAGCGTCATAGCCACTGATAAAAGGTTTATTGTTATCCAAGCGGTCCCAAGGGCCGTAATTGATCTCTGCGAAGGTCTTCGCTTTTGGATTATCGATGCTAGAGAGCAGCGCTTCTTTATCGCCAAAGGCTTGCTTCCAGAATAGATTGTCCATGATCTTGCCGGCATCGATAAGCAAAGCGATCATTTCTCTCTGGTTGTCAGAAAGGTGGCTCAAATCACTGGTTAAAGTGAAGGGGGCGTAAATATCAAAGCGAGAATAGTCTTGTTTATCGATTTCTTCAGAGCTTGTCTCAGCTTTTTCTTCTGAGGCTAGTGCTCCTTCTGAAATGTTGGCAGTGTTCTCGACTTGTGAAACTTCGTTGCTTTTACTGTCGTCGCTCTTATTAGAGTCGTCTGTACATGCGCCTAGTGCGATTAGCACTGAAAAGCTCAAGGCGCACAATTTGGTTGTAGTCTTTAATTTCATGATGATTCATTCCTGTAACTAGTTAAACTCTTTTATTGTTATGGTGGCAGTTTAGCACAGAAAACGTCAGCGCTATTTGCTCTTGCCCTCACTTTATATGCTTAAAATCGGCTAAAGACGTATTTTTCTCGCTTAACCTGTTTCACACCAAACTCTTTCTCTTTTAGCATCTCAAATACTTCATCTACCATATTAGGATTACCACACAGGTAAGCCATGTCAGTTTCTGGATTTGGCTCTAACTCTTTGAGTTTATTTTGTACATATCCGGCCACACACCCCGGTTTTTCTTCTCGGCTTAGACAAGGATGGAAGTGAACATGGTCGAGTAAGGCCACAGCTTTAAAGTCATCCAAATAAAACATGTCCTGTAAATATTGTGCGCCGAATAAGATATGGAACTCTGTATCTGTACGACTTTTTATTTGTTCAATCATAGAGCGGTAGGGGGCAACGCCTGTACCAGTACCGACTAAAAATACACGCTTCGGTAACTCTTCCGTTAAGCAAAGAAGCCCAAAAGGCCCTGTCATCTCCATTTCCATGCCTGGCTCTGCATTGAAGAAGAGGTTACTGGCTTTGCCACCATCAACATAAGAAATAACAAACTCAATATAAGTGGAGTTATCGCTGTTAGTTTCCATGTTGGCGATAGAGTAGCTACGCTTGATGGGGCGATCATCCTCCGTACCAAGCATAAAAGAGACAAACTGACCCGGTTTATAGGTTATGGTCTTAGGATCATCTAATCGAAAAACTAATTTTCGAACATTCGGAGTGATTTCTTCGTTGCTTTCTAAGTGAACTTGGAAGCTAGGGATTGACATGTTTGACCTTGTTAAGTTCCAGAATTGGATTTTGAAATCTATTATATAAGACTAGTTGCAAATATCTAGGTACGGTTTTTCAAGGATTTAACAAACTTTGACATTGGTTCAGTTATGGTTCATTTCACTTTTGTTTTACTAATATACAAGCTCCCCAGAGGCGATATATCAGGGATTAAGGCGACTTGGGGCTGGTGAAGACGAATAGGAGATGAGAATGTTAAAAGTAATCAGTAAATACAGTGTAATAGCCTCAGCAGTCTTGTTGAGCATTTCAGGCGTCGATGCCAGTCAGGAAGCACAGAACCAACCTATCGGTGCAGAAACCAGTGCAACGGTAACAACGGCGATCGCGAAGCGCGCTAAGACCACGACCGTGGTGAATGACAAGTTACACACTCAGGTTCAAAAGGGTACTGCAACGTCAGCGGTTCGCAGCAATGTGTATACCAGCCAAAAATCTAGCAGTGATCTAGAGCAAGAATTCAAAGCGTTCCAAAGTTTAGATTTTAAGAATGTTAAGAATCAGACCCGCGCAGATATGCAAAAACATCGTGAGGCGAACAGTAAACTGCCGAAATCATCGGGTAAAGCCCAGAAAAATGGTCAAAACCACCTTTATATCCATGATGCAGCAGTACTGTTGTTTGATGATTTAGATGGTGACGGTAACTATAGTCAGTTACGGGTTGATTTTGATGTGGACTCTCCGTATGCCGATTACTTTGACGTGTACGCTGAGTTATTTATTCGTCGAGTTGGGGATGCTCAGTGGACTCATTACTACACGACTGATGTCTTCGAGATTTACTATGATTACAGCTCTGACGAATATAGCGTAACGACGCGCTTGAATACGGGGTTCCCACCAGGGAATTATGAGGTGCTTATTGATTTATTTGAGTACGGTTATTCAGGTCTTGTCGATACCTTATCGCCTTATGATGACTATGACTTAACGAATTTGCCGTTAGAAGATAAGACCTATGAATCTACAGGCGTTACTAGCGATACTTATGTGGATAATGTCAAAACTGAAATTTTCACAGATGCTGATGACGATGGTTTTTATCGTGAGTTTACCTTTACTTTTGATGTCGACACACAAAGCAGTGCAGATCGCGATGTTTATGTAAACTTATATCAGCGCAATAATGGAGGATCTTGGCAGTTTGAGACCGAGTCTGATGTCTTTACTGTGTATGGCTACAGCTCTGAAGATGCTTATGAAATTAGCGGTAGCTGGCAGTCAGGTTACCCAGCAAACTACTATGACTTCAGGTTGGAAGTGATTGATGCAAATACTGGAGAGGTGTTGGATGACGTATCACCAGAGTTTTCATCATTGCTGCAAGTACCTCTTGAAGATGCTAACAATGATACTCGAGAGTCCAATCCGAACCCACCAAGTTCGACAACAAGTTCGGAGTCAGGTGGCGGTAGTACCGGACTGGTTACCTTGATTTTATTAGGTTTATTAGGAGCTTGGAGGCAAAAAGTTAAACGCTAACCCTACACAAACTGGTTAGTTTAGTGTAATCTTGCTGATGCTTTTAAAGGGAGGGGACAATGAAAGCATCAGCGAGACATATCTTAGTCACTGACGAAGATCTTTGTCAGCAAATAAAACAAAACATTGAATCAGGCGTCGACTTTACGGAAATGGCCGAAAAGCACTCGGTTTGCCCGTCAGGTACTCGCGGCGGTGAGCTCGGTGTCTTTGATGGTGAAAGAGTTTGATGACGTTGTCTTTACTCGCTCACTGAAAATCATTCACGGCCCTATCAAAACTGCTTTCGGATTCCACCTCATTGAAATCATGGATCGAGATTCCTCCTAATAAGGATGTCTAATAGTAAGTGTGTTAATCTACATTTTACTGAATCAACGTCGATACATAATGCAAAATTGACTACAAACTTGGTTACAAGTTTACTCATGCAATAAGCATCTAAAACGTTAAAATCGCTCTTTCGAAAAAAGAATAATAGATATTATGAAACAACTGCTGATGATATTTTTGTTGCTTGTCACTCTAGGACAGGCTAAAGCTGCTACTGACGATGGAACGTCTGTCATTAGTATTCCAAAAGTTGACGCTAAGATTACGGTCGATGGCCGCTTAGACGAATCGTTCTGGCAAAAAGCGACAAAAGTCGAGTATCGATATGAGACACAGCCTAGTAGAAATGTAGCGCCTAAAGTTAAGACAGTAGCGTATGTTGCTGAAAATGGCGACTCGCTATTAGTGGCGATTAAAGCTTATGACCCTAACCCTGAATTGATACAAGCCTCTTATAAAAAACGCGATCAAATTTTCGGTGAAGATACTGTTGGCTTTAAAGTTGACACCTTCAACGATGAACGCAAAGCATACAACTTCTTCGTCAACCCCTTAGGTATTCAGAGCGACAGTATTGAAGATGATGTTTTGCTTCGGGAAGACTCATCCTGGGACGCAATTTGGTACAGTGCAGGCCATTTTGATGATGACGGCTATACCGTTGAAATTGAGCTGCCTTTTAAGATTTTACGTTTTCCTAACACCTCAGGTCAGAAAACTTGGGGTATTGATTTCATGCGCTTTTATCCTAGAGATGTGCAGTATCGTTTAGCCTACTCGCCAAATGATAGAGATTTAAGTTGTGTTCTTTGCCAAATCGCTAAAGCCGAAGGCTTAGATGATATTGTTAGCGGCAATAACTTAGAAATTACACCCTATGTCTCGGCAGAAAAAAGTGAGTTTCGTTCACCTCCAGCGCAGACAGAGTGGCAGGGCGAGGGCGTGAACTATAACGCTGGTGCTGATTTACGTTGGGGAGTCACGGATAACTCAGTATTGAATGCCACGATTAATCCTGATTTTTCACAAGTTGAGACTGATGCGGCGCAACTAGAAGTGAATAACAGGTTTTCATTATTTTTCTCTGAAAAACGTCCTTTTT
Organism: Kangiella geojedonensis; assembly: GCF_000981765.1. GTDB lineage: Bacteria > Pseudomonadota > Gammaproteobacteria > Enterobacterales > Kangiellaceae > Kangiella > Kangiella geojedonensis. Next base: position 985,997 of record NZ_CP010975.1, read on the forward strand.
TCCTCGATGGCGCCGAGTACTTTAATACTCGATATACCTTGCTTCACACCAGAAACATCGCCGATCCTGACTTTGGGGTGAAATATACGGGTAAAAACGGTGGTCATTCATACGGTGTTTTGGTGGCTCGAGATCAAGCCACAAGCTTCATCATTCCAGGAGCACAGAGCTCTTCGGTTTATACTCTTCTCGACAATAATTTTAATGATGTCGAAAGTGATGTTGCTGCTGCCCGCTACTCTATGGATGTGGGGGATAATTCCCAGATTGGCTTTTTAGCAACGAATCGTTCGGCTGAAGGTTATGAGAATACGGTATTGTCGATAGATGGTAGTCAGAAGCTTTATGACGCTGGAACATTACGCTATCAGGTAATGTATTCTGACTCTGACAATACAGATGATATGCAGCAACGATTTGGTTTGGAGCCGAATACCACTGGGCGTGGTTTTGAGTTGAATTACAGCCATCGTGATACACACTGGAATTGGTATGCGACCCGCTCAGATTTTGATGATGACTTTAGAACCGACTTAGGTTTCTTGGGAGTTGTTGGTAATACAAAAGATGTTGTGGGATTAGGGTACCGCTGGTATGGCGACGATGATAATTTCTTTCATGAGTATAAGGTCAGTGGCGAGTACAAAGAACGTCACCTAACGTCGGGTCAAAAGTACGAGCAACAACGAGAAGTTGGGTTTGAAATGAGCGGGGATTTTCGCTCTTATATTTTCTTTGGGAGTGCTAATCGAGACACTTTATTTGAGCAAATTTGGTTTGATGAAGAATTCCACTGGATAAATGGTAACTTTCGACCGGTGGGGAATCTGAAAATTGGCTTTTACCTCGAGAGAGCCGATACGATTGATTTCAGACATACTCGACCTGGCCAGTCTCAAGGTTATCAACTTTATACCGACTGGCAAGTCAATGACCACTGGAGTTTAGGCTTTGATGCGAGCCGTACCCAGTTTGACGTAAATGATGAGTCGCTCTTTAAAGCCGTCATTAGCAACTTAAGTACCAGCTATCATTTTGATGACAAAAGCTATTTACGATTAATTGTTCGCTATAGTGATGTGGATTACAACACGGCACTTTATTCTGATCCAGCGCAAGTGGAAAAGGAAATAAAGGTTAGCCGCCAATTATTGTATACCTATAAATGGAATCCTCGGACGGCATTCTATCTAGGGTATTCGGATAACGGTTTTGAAGATGATCGAGTGAGCCAGTTTGAAAAAACGGGAAGGACCTTATTCACCAAGTTTAGTTACGCCTTCCAACTGTAATAAAAAAAACGCGCTTTGAGGCGCGTTTTTTTATGGCTGAATCTTTAACACTTACTTAGGAGAAGAAGCGTTTAGTAGCTTCATCAGGTAGCTGTAAGCCGGTCACTTCCGCTCGCTGTAACAGTTGCCAGTAATAACGATAAGTTGCTCGGTCATGCAGCTCGCCGTCATACTGGATAGGTCCCCAGTGGTTATCTTGGGCTGCGACAAGAATATTGGCGGCATCATTCACTTCAGAATAATCGGGCTTCATGGCATCCACAATCGACTGAATCTGAGTAGGGTAAATACTCCACATACGCAAAAAGCCGAACTCATTGCGGGCTCGTTCAGCATCTTTGTAAGTTTGGTAGGGGTTTTTCAGATCAAGCGTGACGTTGTGGGACGGTACTACGCCGTTGGCTAAGGCGGCGGTAACCATTTCAGATTTCGCTCTTGCAAGAAGAGGGTGTTCAAACTGCCCAGGACTACGCATACAGGATGCAGGTATAGCGCCTTGATGGTCACTGACAAAATCCATCATGCCAAAGTCCAAGACCTGAACCCAGTCTACCGCTGCAATGTCCCACGCTTCTTTTAATGCACCATGGGTTTCAATCAATACATGGATAGGGATATCACGATTGACGCCGTGCTCTTGAGCTTTGGCCTTGATGTAATCCACCATTTCACGGATATGCGCTGCTCGGTGCGTTTTCGGTAGGGTGAAGTAAGCGATTCGGTCTCCAATAGCCGGCATTAAAATATCAACGTCCGCCTTCCAGTGAGCGTGAGTATAGTCATGAATTCGGACACCAGCCATGTGATGCTTATTGGCATCACTTGATAGAACTCGAGCAATCATTTCGGCGTGTTCTTTCTCTTTACCAGCTTGGGCACCATCTTCACAGTCGCAAGTAATATCAAACACAGGGCCGAATTTTTCCTGTAATTCCAATGCTTTAGTAATCAGTTTTTCGCTACCGGCGAAGTGTTCACAGGTTGGGATTATGGGGAACTGTTTTTCGGCATTAAACAATGCTTCGTTTGGATGGACCATCGAATTCACTATTTTCTCCTCTTAAATCAATGATATAGCTAGTATTCATTAATAATCACATTAGCCATCTTTTGCTTAATACTAACGATAGATTAGAAAAATTCAAACAATAATTTGAAATAAACGTTTGAATATGGTTTATTTATGAACTACCACTGGTCGGATTAGTTGAGATGATGCAAGAGCATTCTTTTTTAGAAAAAGTAGATGAGCAAATGGTGTTGGGGGGGTATTGGCCTGGGATTCAGCTGTATTACCCACCAGTAAAGTACTCGCCAGCTGACGGTATCTACGAAACCATGGAGCAGGCCTCAAACCGCATGCGAAAGTATGCTCACAATACCAGTGCACATACTTTGCTCTTCGATTTAGAAGATGGGTGTCGACAAAAAGAGATGAGTCGTGAGCTACTGCGCAAAGAATTGCCACTGTTTGAAGAGCGCCAGTTCCAAATTGCGTTACGAATTAATCCTTTTCGCACTGACGAGTATGAGGAAGATTTAAAACTCATCAAAGAATGTGCAGAGTATATTGATGTCATCATTTTAGCCAAAGCAGGCGAAGTGTATGGCGCGGCTGAAATTAGAGATTTATCGGCCTGGCTGGTCGGCGTTAATCCTAAGATTGAGATTCAACCCATTATTGAGCATCCTCGCTCATTAAAAATCTCTCCAGAATTGATGCAATATTCCACGGTTCGTCATGTGGTGTTCGGTATCCATGATTTTTCCAAAGCGATGGCGATTCACTTAACGCCAGAAGGCTGGATTGATGAACTAAAAACCTATTTAAGAATGTTATTGTTAGAAGCTCGTATTGCCGGTAAAGGGGTTATCGGCGGGGTAGAAGTGCTGATTAATAAAACTCCAATGCCTGAGTCTTATATTGAGCCCAATGATGTAAGGCGTTGGTTAGATTTACACGGTGAGCATGAGTCACACGTTGTCCATCAACATGCGCTAGTCGAAGCGCAGATGGGCTTAACCGGCAAGCAAGTCATCCACCCTTTCCATGTACACCTTTGCAAGACCGCATTCACGCCATCGCCACTGCAAATTAAACGGAATGTCCACATTCTAGAGCAAGCGATAGAAGCTGATGCGTTATTAGGCGGAGCGATTAAGTTTGAGGGTGAGATGTTGGACCCTCCAATGTTTGGTAAGGCTCTACAAAGTTTATTACGTGCATACGCGTTGAAATCCCTTGGTGATAAAGATAAGGCGTTTGCCATGGATGTGATTAAACGATTGCCAGTGCATGTTATTCGTGAAAACTGGCCGTACGGAATGATCTAATGAAGTATCAATTCGAGGACATACTCCAAAAAGATACCGACGGAAGTTGGCACTGGAATCTGCCACAGCAGTTTAATATTGCGGAAGCTTGTGTCGACCAACATACTGGTACATTAAAAGCCACACAAGCGGCGCTTATCATCGAGAATGAGACTTTGGGACAAAGCTCAGTCACCTATGATGAACTGTCCTGTTTAACGTCCCAATTTGCCAATGTACTAGCCTCTCATGGATTAGAGCACGGTGAGCGGATATTGATACGCTTGCCAAATTCCATTGAATACCCTGTCTCATTTTTTGGTGCTATTAAGTTTGGTGCGATAGCCGTTCCTACCTCAACCTTGCTATCTGCCAGCGAAGTTGCTTACTTGGCAAAAGACTCTGGTGCGAAAGTGTTAGTGACTGAAAAATCTATGTGGTCAGAATTGTCCGACGAGCTAAAAGATTCACAAGTGACTTTAGTGCTTCTTTGTGGTGAGGGCGAGATAGGAAATGATGGTCAGTTTACATTGATTGATCTAAACCAAGCGCTGGAGAAACAGGACAATACATTCGAGTGTCATCAAAGCGGAGTCAACGATCCTGCATACTTAGTTTATACCTCAGGAACAACCGGTTATCCGAAAGGAGTACTTCATGCACAACGCGCTTTATTAGGGCGTTTACCGGCGAGTAAGTTTTGGTTCGACTTAGACGACAAAACCACTGAGCGCATTATGCATTCGGGCAAGTTCAATTGGACCTATGTTTTAGGTTCGGCGTTGATGGATCCATTACTGCATGGTCACACGGTTATTGCCTATGAAGGCAAAAATGATGCGCACACTTGGCCAACGTTAATAAAAAAACATGAATGCTCGATATTCATCGGAGTACCGACTATTTATCGTCAAATTGTGCAAAAGACGGATTATGACGGTAGTGACTTGCCTTCTCTTAAGCATTGCATGAGCGCTGGCGAGCACCTGTCTGACGAAATGCAAAGTGTTTGGAAAGAGCGGTTTGGTAGGCCTATCTATGAAGCAATAGGCATGTCCGAGGTGTCCTATTATATCTCTCAACAGAAAGACGCTGAGGTGTTACCTGGTGCAGCTGGGTTCGTACAGCCAGGGCATTATGTGGAGCTGTTAGACTCTAATTATCAAGCCGTAGCTGCCGGTGAAGAGGGCATGATCTGTATTCGTGAGGATGATCCCGGTTTGTTCCTGAATTACTGGAATTTAGCAGACGCCACATCAGAGGCCCGTCATGACGGTTGGTTCTTTACCGGTGATTATGCACGACAAGATGAAAACGGCTATATCTGGTTCCTAGGGCGAAAAGACGACATTATCAATACGTTTGGTTTCAGAGTTTCTCCGCATGAAGTTGAGCGCGTGATTAAGGCTCACCAAGCCGTTGCTGACTGTGTTGCAATTGGTGAAGAGATTGGAACTGATAAAACCTTGGTCTCCATTTGCGTTATCAAAGAAGCCGGAGCGGATATTTCAGAAGATGAGTTGCTGGACTATGGCTTACAAAAGCTCGCTAAATATAAAGCGCCAAAGAAAGTCCATTTTATGGAACGCTACCCCAGAACGAAGAACGGTAAAGTGTTGCGTAAACAACTGATTCAAGACATTCAAAGTAAAGGTGTAAGTTAATGGAAACAACGATTAATTATCGTCCACGTCGCACGATGCTGTATGTGCCAACCCATGTTGAGCGTTATATGGATAAAGCCCGTACATTGGATGCTGATAGCATTGTTTTTGATTTTCAAGAATCCGTTCCTCCTGAGCAAAAAGAAATCGGTCGCCAGCTATTGCGACAAAAGCTTTCAGAGTCAGGAGACTATCAGCACTCAGAAGTGGTGGTTCGTGTAAATTCTTTGGAAAGCGAGTGGGGCGATGATGATTTAAAGGCAATTGCTGACTTAAGTATTGACGCCATCATGCTGCCTCGCATTGAATCTGTAGAGCAGTTAAATAAGGCGATTAACAGAATTGATGAGCTGCGTGATGATACCGTGGCTATTATGATTAATATTGAAAGTCCTCTCGGAGTGCTCCATTCTGAAAAAATTTGCGGTGCAAGTGACAGAGTCGTTGCGGTCGTCATGGGGACTACAGACTTGTCAAATGAGTTAAAAATTAATCAAACAAAAGATCGTCTGGGATTGCTTACCAGTTTGTCGTTAGTCATTCTTGCAGCGAGAGCGCATAAGAAGTGCGTGATTGATGGGCCACACTTTGACTTAAAGAGTGTCGAAGATTGTGAGTTTTCTTGTCGCCAAGCCCGTGACTTAGGGTTTGATGGAAAGGCTGTGGTTCATCCCATCCAGCTCGATTACACCAATGATGCCTTTACCCCAAAGCAAGTGGATATCGCTCGAGCTAAAGCTATTATTGAAGCGATCGAGCAAGCTAATAAAGAGGGTCGCAATGTCGCCGTGATTGATGGTAGGCTAATTGAACCGTCACTTCGCGAGTGGGCGGAGCGAGTGATTAGTTTGTATAATACCGTCAAAGCAATAGGGCAGAATGAGCTATTAGGGGTGGTACGTTAGCTCTAGGGGATTCTATGAATAAAGCATCAACTGGACACTTCTTTGAAGATTTTGCATTAGGGCAGATTCTCTATCATGCGGTTTCTCGCACTATAACTGAAGCCGATACGAGTCTCTATACGGCGTTAACGGGTAGTCGTTTTAGTCTTTATTGCAACAAAGAATTTGCACAGCAGCTAGGGTATGAAAAGCTTCCTATTGATAATTTGTTGTTGTTTCAAATCGCATTTGGGAAAACCGTTGATGACATTTCTTTAAATGCAGTTGCAAACTTAGGCTATGCTGAGGTCGAGTTTTTAGAGACTGTATTCGTGGGCGATACTATTAGTGTGGTGTCTGAGGTTATTGGTTTAAAAGAGAATTCAAATGGCAAAACGGGTATCGTTTATGTTCATTCAAAAGCGATAAACCAACACGGCTTCCAAGTACTTAGTTGGAAGCGCTGGGTAATGGTTCATAAGCGTCAAGAAGGCATGCAGAATATGTTTGCGGTAGAGCCTCAGTTAGCCAACCAAGTCCCTTTCGAAAATTTAGCCACGCCTCAACCTTTTAATGCGGCAGCTTATGATTGTAAATTCAGTGGTGAAAACTTTAAACTTAATGATTATGAAGTCGGTGAGTGGATCGATCATATTGATGGTTTAACTATTGATCACAGTGAACACACTATGGCAACCAAGCTGTATCAAAATAATGCCAAGGTGCATTTCAATCAGCATCAAATGTCCTCCTCTCAACACCAAAAACGGTTGGTATATGGCGGTCACATTATTTCTTTATGTCGTACCATTTCTCATAATGGCTTAGCGAATGCTCAATGGTTAGCCGCTATTAATGGAGGTGCACATCTTAATCCGAGCTTTGCTGGGGACACTATTTATGCAGTTACGCAAGTGCTGGATACTCAGGAATTAGGCTCTGGCCTAGGGGCAATGCGTTTACGAACTCTGGGCTATAAAAATTGTTTATGGCAGGAATTGAAACCTCAGTTCGATAGAGCGGTGGAGGGCAAAGCACAACTTCCATCAGATTTTGTGCTTGATTTAGATTATACGGTGCTTATTCCATCATAGTGCTTATGATGCGGACTTTCTGCTCATTAACACTTTCTGTTCAAAAATTGAGGAAACAATGCCTAGTATCAAGTTTCTAGGCATTGCTTCTAGATGTATTAGCGTGTTCTTGGCTATCAACCGTTAAGGTGACTTAGAGCACGTAGCAAAACTAGATAACCTCACCTGCTCGCACAATCTTCATCGCGTTAGTGCCACCTAAAGTCCCCATGGAGTCGCCTTTGGTGATGATTACCAGGTCGCCATGTTGTACATGACCATGAGTGATTAACTCGTCCACAGCTAAGCGGTTGACGTCATGACGTGCCAGTACGGTAGGATCGAACTCTAAAGCTTCAACACCACGGTATAAAGACACTTTACGCAAAGTCTGGTTACTGCGACTGAGAGCAAAAATAGGTATGCCCGAACGGATTCGCGATAACCACAGGGCTGTAGAGCCTGACTCTGTTAAAGCGACAATCGCTTTTACGCCTTTCAAGTGGTTGGCGCTATACATAGCTGCCATCGCGATAGTTTCATCAATACGCTCAAACTCAATATCAATACGATGATTTGAGGTTTTGGCGAGAGACTGATTTTCAGCGCCTTGGCAAACATTTGCCATGGCATCAACAGTACGTGCTGGATTATCACCTGTCGCTGTTTCTGCGCTAAGCATGACCGCATCAGTGCCGTCTAAAATAGCATTGGCCACATCAAACACTTCGGCACGCGTTGGGATAGGGTTGTGAATCATGCTTTCCATCATCTGGGTTGCTGTGATGACAACGCGGTTTAAGGCTCGTGCACGATCGATAATACGCTTCTGAACACCAATTAACTGAGCATCGCCTATTTCTACCCCTAAATCGCCACGAGCAACCATGACGGCGTCAGAAGCAAGAATGATTTCATCCAAAATACTTTCGTCATTGACCGTCTCTGCACGTTCAATTTTTGCCACCAGAGCTGAGTTACCGCCTGCTTCATGCAACAGCTGACGAGCTTCCTCAATGTCCGCAGCACTACGAGGGAAGGAAACGGCTAAATAATCCACATCCATACTAACCGCAGTTTTGATGTCTTCTTTGTCTTTCTCAGTAAGTGCTGGAGCAGATAAGCCACCACCAAGCAGGTTGATACCCTTATTGTTACTAAGAACACCGCCCACCACAACGTTACAGACGATAGTGGTTGCCGTTGTTTCGATGACCTCTAACTGTATACGACCATCATCCAGCATCAAATGATTGCCAGCTTTAACATCATTAGGTAGATCTTTATAGTCAATGCCGACGGAAGAGTCTGTGCCAGAATATTTATCCAGCTCAGCATCCAGTGTAAATACATGCCCGGGCGTTAGATTAACCTTGTCATTTTCAAACTTAGCAATCCGAATCTTAGGGCCTTGTAGGTCTCCTAAGACGCCGATGTATTTGTCCATTTCTTTGGCAATCTTACGAATCTTCTTTGCTCGCTTAATATGGTCTTCCGCTTCTCCGTGGGAAAAATTCAGTCGAAAAACGTTCGCGCCAGCTTCGATTAAGGAGCGTATTGCTTCTTCGGTATCGGTTGCAGGGCCTAATGTGGCAACTATTTTAGTTCTCTTTAGCATACAATTCATTTCTATAAGACTTAAGAATAGTGTAAAGGTATCGCCAATGAATACAACTACATTTTAGTGAAATCACCCTCTAATTTAGGGGTAGAAGAGGTAAGAAAAAAGGGGCCGAAGCCCCTTTCATTGTTTAACGTTTTCTACTAACTATTTTCGTATGCTTCACGTTGTTTTGCTTCTAGGCTTTTTGCATCACGTTTCAAGAACCAGTCTTTGGTTGAGCCAAGCGCAACGTAAAGACATGGCACCCAAATTAACGTGATCACGGTGGCAAAGACGATACCAAACGCTAAGGATACAGCCATCGGTATCACTAGCTGAGCTTGCAAGCTTGTTTCCATCGTTATCGGTAGCAAGCCAAAGAATGTCGTTAGCGAAGTTAATACAATTGCACGGAAGCGTTGAGTACCTGCACTGATGGCCGCATCGGTACGGCTCATGCCTTCTTCACGCGCTCGGCCAATGAAGTCAACCATTAAGAGACTGTCATTCACAACAACCCCGGATAGAGCAATAATACCAAAGAATGAGAACATGCTTAGATCTAAGCCTAGAAGTAGGTGACCAAACATGGCGCCGATAATGCCAAATGGGATGGCAGACATAACGACGATAGGTTTGGAGTAAGATCTTAAAGGTATAGCCATGAGTCCGTAGATTAGTAGTAATGCTATAGCGCCTCCCAACAATAACTCATTTGCTAGCGTTGCTTGATCTTCACTTGGGCCACCAGGTACAAGTTTAACAGAGGGATGCTCTTGCAATATGTCAGGAATAACATTCTGCATCATGTCACTATGAACTTGCCCTGGCGTGATAGGTGACTGCTGGCTGACATCTGCTGAAATGCTATTGGCGCGCACACCATCTACGCGCGAAATTCGTGAGTAGCCTTCGCCAACAGTATAAGTTGCAACGTCAGAGAAAGTGACATACTCTCCGCTTGGGGTACGAACTGGCATTTGTTCAAGATTACCAATGGAACGGCGGTCTACAAGCGGGTAACGGACAAACACTTTGACTTCTTCGGTATCACGTAAGAAACGCTGTGCTTCAGCTCCGTAGAAGGCGTTGCGAACTTGAGTTGAAAGACCTTGAACTGTTAAGCCTAAGTTACGGCCATGAGGTTTCAGATCAACAACGATTTCTTCTTTACCTCCAGAGAGGCCATCGCTGATATCGTAAACACCGTCATATTCTGATAGCTTGGCTTTGATTTTTTCCGAGACGATTTGTAGTTCGTCAATATCGCTACCAATTAAACGGTAACCAACACCGCCACCACCAGGTCCGCCATTGCCGAAACTGACTTCTTGCACTGATGGAAGTTGCCCAACGCGGTCACGCCACATATCGGTAAATTCATACTGATTAATGGGCATATTTTCACTTTTAACCAACTCTGTCCACATATAAGCCCCAGTGTTGCTGTTGGTCCAAGTTACCGAATGTTGCTTAACGCCAATACCATATTCCGCCTTAACTTCCTCATGGATTTCATTAAGCTTTTCTTCAACAAGTGTAATACTCTTTATTGTTTGCTCAGCTGTCGAGCCTTCTGCCATTTTAACTTCGACAAAAATACCATCGCCAGGGATGTTGGGCATCATTGTGGTTTTAACCAAACCACCCTTAATGAACCCAAAAGTTGTGATAATTAATAAGCATACAAAGCCTAATATAGTAAGACCACGATACTTCAAGAATTTTGCTAGTCCCGGCTTGTATACGTTTGCTATAAAACGTTTTAGATTTTTGCTGACAGTTAAACGAATACTGCGGAAAAACATTTTTGTAGATCGTAACTTTGGATTTTTAGTATCTTCAGGCTTATTTAACTTCATATGAGCCAAGTGGGCTGGAAGAATCAGTTTTGACTCAACCAAAGAGAAGAATAAACAAAAAATCACGACTAAGCCCATAGAGGCCATTGCATTTGTCCATGGCCCGCTAATGGCAAGAGTAGGGTAAAAGGCTGCCATGGTAGTTAGAACACCAAAGGTAGCAGGGAGAGCAACTTTACGAGCCCCTTTGACCACACTGTCGACACTATGCCCATGCTTTTCGATGGATGACCAGGCACTCTCCGCGATAATAATCGCATCATCGACCACGATACCTAAGACCAGTATGAAAGCAAAGAGTGTGATCATATTAATGGTCATGGCAAACTCAGGATACATATACATAAAAGCAAAGGCGCCTAAGAAGCATAAAGGAATACCAACCATCACCCAAAATGCTAATTTAAAGCGCAAAAACAATGCTAAAACTAAGAAAACAAGCGCAATCCCAGCAAACATGTTTTCTTGCATCATCTCTAGGCGACCTTTTAAGTAATAGGTGCCGTCGCCCCAAGCATCGATAGAAATACCGTGAGGCAGAGTGCCTTGCTTCTTATCTAAGTAAGCATAGACCTCTTCTGCAATTTTAAGGTCATCAGACTCCAGCGATGACTTTATTCGCATGTTGACCGAGTCTTTACCATCTAATCTTGATATAAACTCATACTCAGCAAAACCATCATCAATAGCTGCAATATCGCCCACCATTAAGCTTGTTCCATCAGAACGCGTCATTAGGGGAATCTGAGCGAAGTCTAAACCTGTGTATGCTTGATTTTTAGTTCTTACTAAAATATCACCGCCACGAGTTTTAATCGTACCGCTTGGAAGGTCCAAAGAGTTGCTTCTGATAGCTGAGGCCACATCTTGAAGTGTGAGCCCGTACTTTCTGAGTTGATAGTCGTTTACGAGGATTCCCACCTCATAAGGTCGAGTACCGTTAATTTCTACTATTGAAATGCTAGGCTGCGACAGAAGCTCGGTTTGTATTTCATTAGCATATTCCTTTAAAGTTCTTTCTCCAGCGTCACCAAATACACTGACCCACATCACTTGGCGCTGCATTCGATTTTCGTAAATAACGGGACGTTCAGCTAAGTCTGGAAGGTTGGGGATAGAGTCGATTCTAATTTTGACTTCATCCAATACTGAAGAAACCTCATATCCTTCATCCACTTCTATCGTAATTGTCCCAGAGCCTTCTCTTGCTGAAGACCTGATTTTTTTGATGCCTTCAATTTCTTTGATATTCTCCTCAATGAGAATAACAATGCCTTCCTCCACTTCTTGAGGCGCAGCTCCTGGGTATGGAACTTGAACGCTTATGGAGTTAGTTAATAGGTCAGGGAATAACTGCTGTCTAAGGCTTAAAATACCAATAACGCCAGCTACGAATATAGCAATCATAAGCAGATTTGCAGCAACAGAGTTCCGAGCAAACCATGAAATGATGCCTGTGTTAGAGTCAAATTCTTTAGACATGGCTAGCTCCTATTGGTTTACAGCTGCAGTTTGAGCTTTTTCACCAGCATCTGCCTTGCTGGATTGTTCATCATTACTCTTTTTATCTGCTACTTCTCCTTCACTCTTTGCTGCTTTCTCGCGCTCAGCCTTGAGTGTGGAAAGTTTCTTCACTTTCATACCATTGACAGGATTTTGTACAGGCGTTGTGATAACTTCTTGGCCGTCTTCCAACCCTGATTTTACGAAAATTGTGTTGCTTTCAGTTCGAGCCAGCTCGACTTCCACTAGTTCAATTTCGCTTTCATTGACTAAAGTTAACACTTTATTTCCATAATAGAGTGCTTGTCGTGGTAGGGTGATTAGCCCATCTCTTTCTTTACCAGCAATTTCAGCTTTAACAAAAGTGCCGTAGCGTAAAGGTGTTTCACGTTCAGACTCTAATCCGTATGGGTCATCAATTTGTGCGACTAAGTAAGTTAGACGGTTGCTTTCCTCGACCACACCCTCCGTGCGAACAAGTTTGCCAAACCATTCTTTTTCCTCGCCAGCAAACACACCGCTTAATCTGACGTCAGGGTAAGTGTTTTCGTTATCTTGTCTTGGCAGATTCAAATAAGCCATTTGTTGATCTGGGATAGGTAGGCGTACTTCTGCGGTATCCGTTCCGAAAAGGGTCGCTACTTGAGTACCCATATTAACAAATTGTCCAAGGCCTACATTTTTAGTTTTAACCAATGCATCAAAGCCAGCTTTAACTTTAGTGCGCTCTAAGTCTTGTCGTGCGCGATACAGGGCTGCTTCTGCTGATTGAACCGATGCTTTCGCTTGATTGAGTTGCGGGATTCTCAGTACAAGGTCATTGGGTTCGCCTCGTCCAATTTTCTTCCAGTCTTTACGGGCTTGGTCTGTCGTTGCTTGGGCATTTTGTAGGTTAGCTTTTGCTTGAGCTAAGTTAGCCTCCGCTGAACGGACGCTTGCAATATAGTTAGCTGGGTCTACCTCAAGTAGTAGGTCTCCCTTGTTAACAAATGAGCCGACACGAAACTTGTCGGAAATTTTAGTGATTCGGCCACTGACTTCAGCCACTAAGCTGGTATTGGTGACTGGCTGCACAGGCCCCTGGCTGTCGACAAAGAATTGTGTAGACTCCTTGTTAACAATGGTAGTTTCAACAACCGTCGCTTGCACTACAGGTTTCTTTTTAGGTGGTGTAGGTGCTAGCTTTACCATTACGACAACAATAGCTACTGTTATCAATACAAAAGCTGTACCAGTCCAAAAAATTCGTTTAGTCATAAAGCCCCGCAAAATACTGTAAAGACAGAAAAAATTTGATGATTACATTATACGGAGCGAGAGTGCTTATAACTAATGTTTTGTAGTGACAAAAAGTTAACAAATGTTTCAGTCGACACACTATAGATATAAAAAAAGGTGCCCGAAAGCACCTTGAATAACAATAAGTTAAACAACTTATTTAGATTGGCTATTAATTGCTGGTTAACCATTGATTGAGCCAGTCGTTAACGACTTGGTGCCACTGAATACTATTGTTTGGTTTTAATACCCAGTGGTTTTCATCCTCAAAGATTAACAACTGGCTTGGAATTCCTTGTCTTTGCAAGGCGGTAAAAGTCCCCAGCGATTGCGTTTCAGGTACACGGAAGTCTTTCGTGCCTTGTACCACGAGCATCGGTGTTTTCCAGTTTTTAACGTGATGGACAGGGTTATGCTTTTCAAATGTTTCAGGGGTATCAAAGTAGGCGCCACCGTTTTCCCATTCGACAAACCATAACTCTTCAGTCGCGTAGTACATCATGCGGTTATCAAAAATACCGTCGTGGTTAACCAGACACTTAAACTGTTCTGGCCATTGTCCCGCGATCCAATTGATCATATAGCCGCCATAAGATGCCCCTAGCGCACAGCTGTTGTCCGTATCGATAAAGTCATAGGTGTCGTCGATATAGTCCATACCTTTTTGAAGGTCGACCAATGGTTTTCCGCCCCAGTCACCAGTAATCGAGTCGGTAAAGTCTTGCCCGTAGCCGGTAGAACCGTGGAAATCAATCATGACCGCTACGAAGCCTTGTCCTGTATAGGTTTGCGGATTCCAGCGGTAATGGAAGTGATCACCGAAACTGCCCTGAGGGCCACCATGGATTAAAAACGCGAGAGGATACTTTTTATCAGCATCAAAGTCGGCGGGTTTGACTACGTAGCCATACACGGTTTCATCGTTCCAACCTTCAAAGCTAAATTGCTCGTAATCACCAAACTGTATATTAGCCAGTTTAGCTTTATTAACATGAGTAATCTGCTGTGATTCATTGTTCGCTAAATTCAATCGATACAAATCAGCTGGTTGTTTTAAATCATCATATTGGTATATCAACTGACCATTACCGACGCTGACGCCACCAACATAGCCTTTCTCTGTAAGCAGTGTTGGTTTTTTGGACTCTATATCGAAAGACCATAGTGATTTTTTACCGATATTATTGCCCGTAACATAAAGTGTCTTGCCATCTTGGCTAAAGCTATAACTAGCAACAGAGCGGTCCCAGTCTTTGGTTAAGTTGGTGACTTCGCCAGACTCTAAGTCTTTAAGGTGAATTTGGAGTCTGTCTGCTTCGAACCCAGGACGATCCATCGCCAACCATGCCAACTTAGTGCCATCAGGACTAAATACTGGCTGGGTGTCCCATGCTGGATTATCTGGTGTGATATTAATTGCTTCGCCTCCACCAACAGCGACCTGATAGAGATCAAAGTTAGTCGAGCGAGACTCTTTTTCATCAGCGATTCGCAAGGCAAACACGACGGTCTTACCATCAGGACTGATGGTGTATTCTTCGGCTCCACCGAAAGGGCGAGAAGGGACATTACCATTCAAACTGTGTGACACAGGACGAACATTAGTAGCATTATCTCCAGATAGCTCCGCACTGAATAGCTGACTTTGCGTGCCGTCTAACCATTGATCCCAGTGACGCACGAAGGTTTGGTGATAGAGTTTCCCCGTGGCTTTAGCACTTTTCTGCTTATCGAATTTCCTTTTACTGCACTCAAAGCTATCGCAGCCCGGAAATACTGATGCGCTGAAAACAAGGCGACTGTTATCGCTGGTGAGTTTATAAGTTTCTATACCAACGGCTAAATCAGTGACCTGAATTATTTTTTTTGACGCTAAGTCGTATTTATACAGTTGGTTTGAGCCGTTTCGGCTGGATAAGAAATATAGTGCACTGCCATCAGAAGACCAAGTAGGGGAGGTGTCAGCTGCTTGGTGCTTCGTGATTTGCTGGGTATCAGAACCATCGCTTGATACCGTATAAATATCGTAGCGGCCTTTATCAGCCTCAAGATCCGTTGTTCTCAGTTGGTAAGCAACTCTAGTTCCATCTGGAGAAAGAGTCGCCGCACCAACGCGGTTAAAAGTGACCATGTCCTCTGCTGTAAAGTTTCGCGGTTCAGCGGCTTGGCCCTGAGCCACTACCGTCAAACCCAGCATAAATGCTAAATATTTCATGACTATAGATTAATCCCATTTGGTTAAAACATGTGCCAGCACTATACAAAGCTTTCAAAGGCAAGTCGATAAAATCCATCAAAATCCAGTTGACAGGATCGACCTCCGTGCTAAAATGCGCGCCAGTTTAGGGGGCTATAGCTCAGCTGGGAGAGCGCTACACTGGCAGTGTAGAGGTCAGCGGTTCGATCCCGCTTAGCTCCACCAAATTTAATTGACTGCTTTGTTAAAAGATTCGTCGCTTACTGCAGTAAGCTTCCTCATCTTTTGCCTCGCACTCAAATAAATTAAATTTTTAGATTTAAAAGTTTTGTGTCCCGTTCGTCTAGAGGCCTAGGACACCGCCCTTTCACGGCGGTAACAGGGGTTCGACTCCCCTACGGGATACCATATAAATAAAGCTCGACCATTTGGTCGGGCTTTTTTTATATCTGTAATCCCGCAGCGGAGCTTTTAAACACTTCGACGACCGCCATGGATGGCGGAAGTGCCGAAAACGCATGGATGCAGTTTTCGGCCTCCCCAAAGCACTTCTAATTTCACCCAGCAAAAGTCACTGGATCCTGACTTACGTCAGGATGACAATATAGATGGATTTAGTGCGAGAGCAAAACTCTCCACCCATGGGGCTTTTTATATGATCGTCCTGACAAGACTTGTTTTCTTGCTGAGTCCAATTTTTACTATTATCGAGCCTAATCCAGCGTTGCTATAAACTGTCTTGTCATTGTACGCATGGCTTGAATGCGTTCGGTGATATCTTGTTCAGCGGCTGGGCTTGAGCTTAGCTGTCGGTGAGATTGCTGCCAAGTAGCTTTTAGCTTTTGTGCTTCTTGGCTGAAGTCTGCAGAGAGGAGTGGGGATAGATCTTCAATTAAGGCTATGTGTCCCCAACCTTGGATGAGTGCTTTATCAAAGTAACGTTGCCACTCTGCATTGTTATCAGCAGGTGCATTAAAATGAAGATCGTTAGTAATGCTCTGTAGTTCGGCAAGTTGAATGATAAGTTCAAAAGAGGCGCTACGATAGTTTCTATTTAATTCGGTCGTTGAGCTGCGCCACGTGTTATAGGTCAAAGCTGCTACGGCAACCAGTAGGCTGATAATAGCAATAAGGTTATTGCTGAATTGTTGTCGAAAACTAATTTTCTTGCCCATAAGTTCTAAGCTTTAACGTTCACGGGTAGTTTTATACTAACACTCAATCCTAATATATCACCAGAGCTATCAGGTTTATCAGATACAATGTTTTCAGCATAAATAGTACCGCCGTGACGCATGATAGCTTTGCTGGCGATAGCTAGTCCAAGGCCTGCGCCATTCGATTCCTGCATTGCCTGTTTGCCACGGAAGAAGGGCACGAATAATTGTTCCAGTTCATGCTCATCCACGCCGCAGCCCTGATCTTGGATGGTGATATTAATCACACCGCTGTCTTGTGCTGAACTAACATTAATACTGCTATCGATGGGGCTGTATTTAATGGCGTTGCGAATCACATTGTCGAAAGCAAAGCTGAGTAACATTTCATCGCCAATTAGGCTCAAGTTATCCTCAATGTTGCTATCGATGGTAATCTTTTTCTCACGCGCTTCAAGGCGACAGGAGCGAATGATCTGCGATAATAAATCCGTTAAATCAACATCATCTTGCTCAATAGACACTTCATGGTTTTCGAGTTTCGCCAAGCGCAAAACATTGCCAATAATGTCGTCTAACTTGTGCAGTTCCCGCTCAGCTCGTTCTAGTTGACGCTGGTTATTCTCGGGCTCTTTAAGCGCCATAGCAAGAGTCAACTCTAATCGAGTAAGCGGCGTGCGTAATTCATGTGACACGTCAGCCAATAATCTTTTATACAAGCTAATAAGAGCCGACAGTTTGTCCGCCATATTATTGAAATCACTGGCGAGATAGCCAATTTCGTCTTGGCGTTTCTCGAAACCATCAACACGATGTTGTAGGTCACCACTAGCCAGCGTCTGGCTACTGTGGCGAAGTTTGGTCACGGGTTTACTGATATTACGGGCGATAAGCCAGCAGGGCACAAGGGTCACTAGTGCAAGCAGTATTAGCTTCAACCAAATCGGCATCTTCCAAAGCTGAATCCAGAAATGATCGGCATGGCGGTTTTTTGAAATGAGCATGAGCTGATAGCTTTTGTCACCGCGATCAAATAATTTGGGGCCAACCACCGTGATATGTTCATCCCGAACTTGTAGTGGCTTTGCCTTTAATGCCAGGTTAGAGATGATACCTTTGTTCAAGCGAGGATGAATTTTCGGTGGATAAACTAACTGTCCTGTATCGGCATCTTTCAACACGATCATGGTGTTTTTAAATTTATGCTCAAGCTTTTCCGCCAATAATTTAATATTGTACTGGCGCGACTCACTCAGCATGCTGGATATCTTATAAAGTGACTTCTCCTGATACTTATCAGCGGGGCGTACCTTATCCCAGTTAGCTAATTGTTGGTTAACCAGCAGTACAATACCCACGATAAATATAACGGTACCCCAGAAGCCCAGAAAGATTCTGCCAAACAAAGTGTTAAAAGGGTTTAGTGTTTTCAATATGCTCAAGTTAAGGAGTATCCGATAATTCTGTTGAAACCAAACGATAACCAGAGCCACGAATGGTTTTGATCTCAAGTTCTGACTCAGGCTTTAATTTTTTGCGTAAATTACTAATATGAACATCAATGCTACGATCATATTGCACAATACGTCTTCCCAGTATTTCTTTACTTAATTCATCTTTACTGACTAAGTTACCAAAATTTTCTAGTAAAAAGGAAAGAAACTGATATTCAGTGCCCGTAAGAATGACTTCTTCGCCACCGATATGCACCATATGGGTATTGTGGTTCATAACCAAAGTACCGGCTTTCTGCACATTGCTCTTTTTCTCTTCTTGAGCATAATCGAAACGGCGCAAAATAGCTTTGACCCGCGCCAGTAGCTCCCGGTGATTGAAGGGCTTCGGTAAATAATCGTCAGCGCCAAGTTCCAACCCAAGAATTTTATCGTAATCCTCGCCACGAGCGGTCAGCATCAAAACAGGGACTTTACTAAAGCGACGAAGCTCTTTCAGCGTTTCAAGGCCATCTATCCCCGGCATCATAATATCCAGCAATATCAAATCATAAGGCTTCTGTTTACAGAAATTCAGCCCTGATTCGCCATCGAAAGCCTGGTCACAGTGAATCTGCTCGCTGGTCAGATACTCAAGCAATAAGCTTGATAGCTCTTTGTCGTCATCAATAATTAGGACTTGTTTGCTCATGGTAGCTGCACTAAAGGTTCACACGAATTTTATGAATAATGTCACTATCTTAAGTTATATCCTTGTTAACTAAATGAATAAACTACTTTTACCTAAACTTTACATTGGCTTAGCGTTGCTTTGTAAAGCCGAGAGTAGACTGTAATTGTTCAAAATAAATACACCGACTGAGAGGAAATACTATGAACAGTTTAACAAAGCCTTTAGCTTACTTATCAATGATCGCCTTGTTCGCTGGCGCATTCGCAATCGCCCCGGCGCAAGCAGGTCCAAACCATGATAGTCATAAGCATGCAAAAAAGCATCGTGGCCATGGTGGTATGCACATTCTTAAAAAGCTTGACCTTAGCGATGAGCAAAAAACTGAAGTTAAAGCTATCATGAAAAACGCCAAAGAGCAGGAGAAGGGCCTTCATGAGTCTCTAAAAGCTTATAAACAAGCACTTAGTGATCTCATCAACAGCCCAGACTACAGTGAACAAGCGGTTCGTAGCCTACAGACTCAATATCAATCAGTTTTCGCTGATAAAGCGGTCATTAAAGCCAACGCTAGCCACCAAATCAATGCGTTACTTACCCCAGCACAGCAAGCCAAGAAAGCTGAAATTAAAGCCAAAATGAAAGCGCGTTGGGCGGAAAAGAAAGAGCGTATGAAAGAACGCAAAGCTGATCGTTCATAAAAGCCAAAATAAGAGAAGTGACACACCGCCGGAGTTAACCCTCCGGCGGTTTTTCATTCGTAAGCCGTTGAAAATTTGAGCAAAGTGACTGATTTTAGAACAAAAAAACAAAAACATGCTAAAAATAGAAAAAAAGTGCAATTATCTTTTGACAAACGAACCCGATAACATTATTATTTCGCCCGCGTTTGGGGGATACAGCAACAACACTCCCAAACAACAAGTTTTGTGTCCCGTTCGTCTAGAGGCCTAGGACACCGCCCTTTCACGGCGGTAACAGGGGTTCGACTCCCCTACGGGATACCACATAAATAAACCCAGCTTTTTAGCTGGGTTTTTTTATGTCTGTAATCCCGCAGCGGAGCTTTTAGACAATTCGACGACAACCATGGATGGTTGGAGTGCAAGAAACGCAGGAGCAGTTTCTTGCCTCCCCTAGGAAAGCAAAACTCTGAGCCTCTACGACAACTTCGTTATTCCCGAGACTGCTTTCCACCCTAAAAGGTCGCTAGATCCTGACTTTCGTCAGGATGACAATTCTTCAGAACCGAGCACAAAGTTTAATACTTCCCACAACTTACTGATCTTGCTACTATTTAGAAGAATTGAAATTGCATCTAGTGCCTAGATTCACATCGTATTATCAAAACCAAAGTAAGCGTAGCCTCGAAAGAACATCGGTGATTTTGAGGTTTTTATGTTGATAGTTTACCCTTCCCTCGATTATGCTTTTGCTAATCGAGGTTACGTTCACTAAGCACAGTGATGTGCATGCAAGAAGTCAGAGCCAAGCAAGATTGCAGGAAATCAAATGAACAAAGTCAATATACGCGAAGCCCTAGATAGCGTTACTGAGCATTGGTCACAAAAAACCATTGGTGAGGCTAACGGGCAACTTTACAAAGTAGCTAAAGGTATCGGTGAGACCAATTGGCACAAGCACGATGATCAAGACGAGCTTTTTATCGTTTATAAAGGAACTTTAAAAATTCAATTGAGAGATAAGGATGTTGAATTGCAAGAAGATGATATGTTTGTAGTGCCGAAAGGAGTAGAGCACTGCCCAGTAGCTAAAGAGGAAGCAGAGTTTTTAATTGTTGGGCTTAATGTAACGTCTAACGCGGCAGGTGGAAAAACAAATACATAAATAAGTAGCAAGCGTAGCCTCGAAGAAGTGAAACGCCTTCGAGGTTTTATCTTAATAATTACCACTCCCTCGACTACGACCAAAGGAAGTGCCATTGGTACGCTGACGCTAATCGAGGCTACAGTAACCAACTCTTCATTAGCCAACTCTTTGTACATATTGTATCATTCACTCATAAATTCTAATTGAGAATCATTCACAATGATCGAGTCTATTATTAATCGTGTGTCTTGTGGTCGTTTGGAAGCGCCGGCGCCTTCTAAAGAGCATTTGGATCTGATGTTTAAGGCGGCTTTACGTGCGCCTGATCATAAGGGGCTAAAGCCTTGGGAGTACATTGTTTTTGAGGGTGAGGAGGCTTTGAGTCGGTTTGGCGAGTATTTGCTTCAAGCTTCTCTGAAAGATAATCCTGACCTTGATGAAGCGAAGCAGGAAAAGATTAAAAACAAGCCACACAGAGCTCCTATGGTGGTTGTGGCAGTAGCCAAAGCGAATAATAACCCAAAGGTTCCGCATGTTGAGGAAATCCTGTCAGCGGGGGCAGGGGTGCAGAATTTGATTCTTGGGGCTTACGACTTAGGTTATGGCGCTTATTGGCGTACAGGAAGCTTGGCGTTTAATGACCACATGAAGCAGCCGTTAAGTTTAGACTTCGAAGATACAATTATTGGTTTTATCTACCTTGGTACACCGTCGGTTGAGCTTAAGTCTAAACCGGTTCCTGAGGTGGATGATTTTGTGAGGTGGGGGTAGTCCCACTTCTCTTTTGTACTATCTGATAATACAGCCAGCAGAGTAGAGCTAAGGGTATGATATTTAAATAGTCACTTGAAAGTAGCGATATCATTAAAAGGGCGAAACTAATCAAGCTACCGACATGCAGTGTAAGTGAAATCTTCTGAATACCGTACTCCTTAATAAATACCTGATAATTTAGAATAATAAATGTAACTAAAGAAAAGCCTACTAAAATGATTAAAACGATAGTAATGAGCGAATTTGCATGAATAAAAGCTGGCAACGTATACACCGATATAGCCCAAAAAAAAGCTATATAACAGAAGGTAAATAATGATGTGTACGAATAAATAATATTACCCAGCACATTGATATTATTTCTCAGGTTGCGTAACGCCATTTACCAACATCTCTTTTATCTGCTCTACGATTTCTTTAATAACTGTTTTATCAAACTCTTTAATTCGCGGTGTGTGAATATGCCCTGTGGGGACTTTAGTACCAAGCTTATTGCCGAGATTGACGGTTCGGTAAGAGATTTCATTGGAGAGATAGCCACCACCGCCGCCTTCGACGGCTATTGCGTCTTTTAATTCTTCTAAGCTATTGGGCTTGAAGGTTTTTTCAATCGTTGTGACTTCTCGATTATCGTTAATTTTATACTTACCCTCGGTTTTCATCATGGCTTCATAGGGTAGCGAAAACTCAACAAACTCTGGGCCCTCTAAGTGCTTTTCACCTATTTTGCCGATAACCGGTTTTGCTGCTGAACCACCTGAGTAGATATTATTGTTATCAGGTGCTGAGGACGAGCGGCGACGTCCTGGGAAATGTTCTAAATCAAAATGCTCACGGCCCATACTGATGGTGGCGAGCATGTCGATGGAATTGTTTTCTAAGAAGGGTTCGACGACTTTCTCGACGATACCTTCATCAAAATCTTGGTAGCGTACGGGGAACATGGCCGCTTGGATTTCGATGGTTTTGTCACCGCTTTCGATGATGGTGTTATCTAAGCGAAGTGCCGCGACTCCAGAAGGGTTGCTTTGCTTGATATTCCTGTCGAGTAGAAAAGGGTCAAAGCCAGTGATTAGAATTTTAATATCTGAATCTTGATTAAAGCTTAAGGTGCTGTAGCCTCTGGAAACTTGATCAATGATGGTTTCCAGTTCATGTATTTGTGACTCTTCAAGTGGTTTAACAAGCTCTTCTGTGCGCAGGGCTTTGGTCATTTTCAAGCGAGCCCAGTAAAGCGGGCGATCGTCAAATGTCGAGTCCGATGCCTGTAAATCTTTGACTGCTATTTGCCACAACGCCTCTGCGTATTGGGTGGTCATGGCGAGCGTCTTATCAAAGCCTGGGCTGTTTCTGAGTTCGCGTTTAAAAGTTTCTACCGTCTCGTCATAGCGGCTTACAACCTCGGGGAGTTGTTCTGCCGCTTCGGCTAAGCGCTTCTCTTCAATTGTAAGCTCGGTGCAAGCAAATAGTGCGGGCGTTGCTAACAGTAATGTTAGCGCTAGATATAGTATGCGCATGTCCAAGTCCCATTTAAAACTAGACTAAATTAAAAACCTTTCCATAATTTGGATTGTTTTTCTTCGTAATCGGGATTATCGCGTTTGGCGTTAATCTCTTCGTATTTTTGTCGCTCAGCTTGGCGGGCAGGGGAGTCTGGCTGAATGGTCTCATCAAGCTCTTCAAGAAACTGAGTAATCTCGCTTTTGTAGCCAGACTTAGTGACTTTCTGCTTATCGCTATCACTAGTCTTATCGTTATTTCGTTGACTCATGCCTGTTCCTTACGGTGTATGACTTCATTGACTATATCAGCATATAAAAAAGGCTGCAAAAATGCAGCCTTTTCGATTAGGAAGCTGTTTAGAACTTCACGTTATTCGGTACCCGAGGGAACGGAATAACATCACGAATATTGGCGACGCCCGTAACGTAAGACACGCAACGGTCGAAACCTAAGCCGAAACCTGCGTGAGGCACTGTGCCATAACGACGTAGGTCACGGTACCACCAGTAATGCTCAGCCGGTAAGCCCATCTCTGCAATACGCTTATCGAGAACGTCTAAACGCTCCTCACGCTGTGCGCCACCGATGATTTCACCAATGCCCGGTGCTAGAACGTCCATCGCGGCAACGGTTTTCTCGTCATCGTTAAGACGCATGTAGAAGGCTTTGATGTCTTTCGGGTAGTTCATCACAACGGTAGGGCGGCCTACATGCTCTTCAGCGATGAAACGCTCATGCTCAGACTGTAGGTCAATACCCCATTCAACCGGATATTCGAACTTTTTGTCTGACTTTTTCAGGATGTCGATCACGTCAGTGTAGTCCATGCGCTCGAATTTATTGTCGATAACGTTGCGTAAACGATTGATGCATTCGCTGTCGACGCGTTGCTGGAAGAACTCCATGTCGTCTTCACGCTCGTTTAATACCGCTTCGAACACGTAACGCATCATGTCTTCTGCTAGATCAGCGTTATCGTTCAAGTCGGCAAACGCAATTTCCGGCTCAACCATCCAGAACTCCGCTAAGTGGCGGCTGGTGTTTGAGTTTTCCGCACGGAACGTCGGGCCAAAGGTATACACCTTTGACATGGCCATACAATAAGCTTCGACGTTTAACTGGCCAGAAACCGTTAGGAACGACTCTGAACCAAAGAAGTCTTTGCTGTAATCAATGTTGCCTTTGTCATCTTTCGGCAGGTTCATTTGATCCAGCGTACTGACACGGAACATTTCACCAGCGCCTTCGGCGTCCGAGGCGGTGATGATCGGCGTATGAATCCAGTTAAAGCCGTTTTCATGGAAGAAACGGTGAACGGCCTGCGCGATAGTGTTGCGCACGCGTGCTACGGCACCTGAAATATTAGTACGAGGGCGTAGGTGAGCGTTATCACGTAAAAACTCCATGCTGTGGCGCTTAGGCTGCATTGGGTAGGTGTCAGGATCTTCAACCCAGCCTAATACTTCAACTGTTGTCGCTTGGATTTCAAACGACTGACCTTTGCCTTGCGACTCGACCAATTTACCGGTGATTTTTACGGCGCAACCAGCGGTTAACTTAATCACTTCAGAGCTGTAATTCTCAATAGTATTGTCGACCACGGCTTGGATAGGATTAAAACAGCTGCCATCATGCACGTTGATGAATGATAATCCAGCTTTTGAGTCGCGACGAGTGCGAACCCACCCTTGGACGGTGACTTCTTCACCAATGCCTGGTTTCCCCGCTAGGGCATCGACAATAGTTACTAACATAGTGTTAAGCTCCGTTTCGGCTTATAAGGTTATTGTGTTTAGGTGTTACACGTTCAAAAAGAGGAGGTATTGTATTAGAACTTTAATTTGCCTTCCATTTTTAGACGGAAATTGACCGCTTTTTTTTCATTATCAGAAAAATTATGCCAATTTAGGACCTCATCAAAGGTTCTACCACAGCCACGACAGACTTCGTCACCTAAAACGGTGCTACAGGTACCGATGCAAGGTGAGGCGGTTGGGCTACGTTTGCCTTTGGTGGAAATGGACACGCTATTTTCTCCTAGAACTCTCTGAAAGACTCAATACAGCACTTATGTTACCGCGAGAATTTGCGCATGGCTAGTGGTAAAACTATCAAATTAACACTATATCTAGTTATTCGCTTTAGTTATTAGGACAGGCCGAAAATCCGCTTGTCATGACCTAAATAGTGGGCTATTGTGCGCAAACTTATCTATTTAACCGTCTAAGAGCCTATATGTTCGAGCTTGATAGTAGCCAGATTGAAGAATATCGAAAAGACAAACCTGAATATTATCGCCAGTTAGCGTTACAGCTTGGCGCGTTATTAGGGGAAGACACCAATGTTGTGACCAATATGGCGCAAACGTCGGCTTTTATCTATCAAATGGTCCCAGATTTGAATTGGTCCGGATTTTATGTGGCTAATCCAGACAAGCCTAACCACCTAATTCTAGGGCCATATCAGGGCAAAGTTGCCTGCGTACATATTCCGTTTGGGCGAGGCGTTTGTGGTGCGGCAGCTGAAAGTCAGCAGACCCAGTTAATCAAAGACGTCAATCAATTCAGTGGGCACATTGCTTGTGATGCTGCGTCACAAAGTGAAGTGGTGGTGCCGTTGATCGTTGATGGTGTTGTAAAGGGTGTGTTGGATATCGACAGCCCACTCGTCGAACGATTTGATAAAGATGATGCAAGGGGCTTTGAGTCTCTCGCTCAGGTCTTTATCGAGAAGAGTGACCTTTAAAAAAGCCTAAGTTAAGAAGCACAATGAAAAAAGACGACATTTAGTCGTCTTTTTTATCACCATCACTTTTCTTTTGTTTTTGATCGTCATCCTCACTGTCAGGCTTGTCATCCGACTCCTTGTCAGATGATTGACTATCCGGTTGTTCTTCTTCGGTATCGGCCTCGCTGTTGTTTTGCGGGCTGTTTTTGTCTGATGCCTTACTGTCAACTTTGTCAGCGTGTTTTTCTATTAACTTCTTAGCGACTTCGTTGTCTTTGTCGAGAGCCAGAAGCTTTTTAGACTCGTTTATACATTCATCGTATTCACGTGCTGCGCAGTGGATTTTAGCACGCAACTCACGGGCATCAATGTAAGAACTATCACGGTCGAGCAGGTCTTTCAGAATGACCAAGCTTTCTTGCTTATTGCCTAGGTCTGACTCAAGCTTTGCTAGCGCAAATGCAGAGTGCAGGTTCTTTTCATCAAGCTCAAAAGCTTCTGTGTAAGCCGCTCGGGCGAGATCGTTTTGCCCAATTGCGTGGTGTGCTTGCGCTTTAAGTTCTAACGCCTCGATATCTTTAGAGTGATTCTCAAGAAGCTTATTGATGATATTAATAGCTTCTTGGTAACGCTCGAACTTGAAGCTTTCTTTAGCGTAAATAAAAGCCACGCGTCTGCTTTCTGGATAAATATTAAAAGCATGCTTGAGGCTATTAAAACCAGCAACTTGCTCGCCATTGTGCAATTGTAATTGACCATTAATTAAATGAGCCTCAGCGCTGTTAGGCAGTTTTTCTGCAATAGTCTCTGCAACTGCTTGAGCTTCCTGATACGCTTCCGTTAAGAGTAGGCCGCGTGCGTACTCTAACTGGCTCGGCCAACCAACGACGGGATGCTCAAAGATATCTTTATCCAGTCCATCAAGGTACTTTTTGTCTTTTTGGATAACTGCTAGCTTTAGCCGTAAGTATTGATAAAGTTCTTCATTATCAAACTTTTTCTCTTTCTCGATATCTTTAGCGATGTCTTCGGCTTTATCGTACTCTTCGTCACTAAGAGCTTTGATCAATTCGATGAGTTGTTCTTCGTCATTGTCAGGCTGTTTAATACCGCTGGCAATTTTGTCTGCACGTTCAAGATTTCCAGCCGCTAAATAGTTAATGCTTTGCATCAAGGCTGTTTCTACTATGTCGCTAGAGCGCTTTCGAGCTTCCTTATAACCCTCTTCGGCTTTGGCAAACATCAATTGGGAGAACAAGTAATTGGCTCGTTTAAGCGCTGGTTTGTAACGGTTTGGGGCTAAAGAAACAGACTTGCGATAGGTTTCAAGCACTTCTTCTTGTGAAAACTTAGGGATTTCTTGTTGGGCTTCAGCCAAGCTTAACCAGGTAGTGCTGTTAGTCGGCTGGTACTCAATAGATTTACTGAAGCGTTTAGCGGCTTCTTCGTATTTACCGAGTTTGTAATAAGCTTCACCAAGGTTTCGGTAAGACTTCGCTTTACGGCGACCACTGGTGGTATTAATCGCATACTTAAAAGCTTTTACAGCTTTTTCGTACTCTTTAGCATCGTTCAGCAAGAGGCCATAGTTAATGGCACTTGCTTGATGATGTGGGAAGCGTTCGAGTTGTCCTTGGTAGGCACGAATAGCTCGCTCGGTTTTGTTATCTTTCGTTAACGCCAGAGCGTAATAAAACCCTGGACGTTCCTGGTGACGCATAGAGCGAGGTAGCTTGCCAATCAGTGTATGTGTTTTTTCATAATCACCATTAGAGAAAAACTGCAGGGCGGCTTTAAACAATATTTTGTTTTTGTCGCCTTCGCTGAAGCCTTTTAAGGGATCAATGCGGTGTATTCTCCACAGTACTTTCTTTGAAAAATCCATATCTGAGAGTGCCAAAACGGTTTCTTTTACCACATCTTCAGTAATATCATCTTGATCGGCTTGATCCTCTGGACTCGGTGCAGGAATATCAAATTCATCGTCATCACTACCCGAGTCAACGCTTTCGCTTGAGCCATCGTCAACGTCAATTTGGATCAGGGTACCGTCATTAATGACTTCGCGTTCATTGCGTTCAATAATGACTAAACCAATAGTTAGAAGTAGGGCAATCGCACATAATGCCGGTGCTGACAGCCCTTTATTATATTTAGGTGTTGTCACGTGCCGTCTCCATTTCTCCAGAAAAACCTTTGTGCTGAACGTTTTGTATTTCTAAGCCAGGTCGACCATTGACCTCAAGCACCATAGGTCCCAACTTTTCATCAATACAAATATCAACGCCAATGTAACCAAGCGGGATGGCTTTTTGAGAGTTCTCTGCTATCTGCTTGATTTTATTCCAGAATGGAACCTGTACACCAACGATATCATAGCCAGTATCAGGGTGAGCTTTGAGCTCTTTACCTTTAAAACTACACTTAGTCGTGATGCCGGTTTCAATGTCCACGCTCAGGCCGATCGCACCTTGGTGAAGGTTGGCTTTACCGTCGGAAAGTTTGGTTGGAACTCGCAACATACAGCTGATGATTTTTTGATTACACAAAATAACTCGGATATCACTTAAGCCTAAATTGGCAATTTTAGAGATACCATGGTGTTCAATCAAAAGTGGTTCGATATAAGCTGTGTCTGGTTGACCATCCTGAGCAAAGTTACCAGTAATAATCTCAGACACATGGTAGCGAATATCAACCAGACTCAAGCGCTTGCCTGAGGTGGTGACAAACGTGCCATCGTCATTTTTCACAATGACTAAGATGCCGTTACCTTGTGAGCCGCGGTTTGGCTTCACTACAAAACTATTGAAGTCTCTTAAGTGTTCAACAAACTCATCAAGATTTCTGAAGCTATCACACATGTCCAGCGTTTGCGGTACAGGGACGCCATGTTGCAGCAGTACTTTTTTAGTTTCGATTTTGTCGATTGCTAACTGAAGTAATTTGCGTTCGTTAAGGCGATAAACGTAATCACGGTTACGCTGGTTAATTCCCAGTGTATTATTTTGCTTATTGATACCTTTAAAGCGCATGTATTCTGAAATACGCAAACCTGTCCATTGACCGATAAAGATCTGAGCGGCCATAACGAGTAGTAAGGTTTCTGGGAACAAGGCAAAGAAACTCTGTAAAGTGATAGAGGAGAAGGCCAAGTAGCAAACCGTGATCATCACAATACTGCCCATGCTGGTTATAAAGAGCTCACCCCAGTTGTTATCTTGGGTCATATTGCTTAAGCGTTCAGCAATGAATGAGATAATAACTACAGGGAATAGTGTCATCATGCCCATCTGTAATGGCGTTTGCTCTCCAAGCACCATGAAAATACCAATAAACAAGATGGTGTTTAGCGTGATGATCGCTGCTAGTCGAGGTATTTTGAGTAGCTTATGTTTATCAAAGTACATCTGGCCTAACCAAGCGGTTAGAAGCACGCCAATAAAGCCGATTAAGCCCATCCAGAACCCAGTATAAACACAAGCCGCTGAGACCAGCATCGGCATGAAAATACCAAAGGTTTTGATGCCAAAGACATTTCGAGCAAATGATATCAATAGGGCTACGAACGGAAACAGTAAGAAAATCCCTGCTGTTTTATTCTCGATGCCGAGTTTTGCCAGTAGCGAGGCGGCATTAAAGAAAGCACCTTCGTCATTATCAAAGCGAAGTAACGGAGCAGCAATGTGCTCACGTTTAATATCAAAAATGTAATCAAAGTTGATATTACGGGTATGACTAAAGAGCGCTTGATCGTCGATATAAAGCTCAAGGTAATGGTGCGGGATTTGCGCAAAGTAATCATTGAGCGGATCAAACGGAACCCAGTGACCTTGAACATAAGCTTCTACCCATTGGTGTGAGGTTTTCTTCTTGCTGGTTTCGAGGATTACACCGCCAACAAGGCGCGTTGGAATTCCATTTAGACGTGCTAAAGCCGCGAATAGACGGCTTTTACCGTTACAGCTTGCACGCTTCAATATCATTGTGGTGATGGCGTCAGTGGTACCTTTAAAAGGCGCGCCTTCAATTTCATTGTAGGTATAGTCGTGAATAGCCCTTAAGGTTGAGAGTAGTTTTCTTTCCTTTGGCTGGATATTCATCCACAACTCTAGAATACGCGGGTCATTGACCTGAATAACGTCAGTTGGCTCCAACCAGCGCTTTAAATGCGGCGGGTAGTCAGTAGGGATGTCCAACTCAGGATCAATTTCATACTTTTGTTCACGAGACGAAATGATGGCGCTGTAGCGGATTGGCGTAGTTGAAAAGCCCGTCCAAATACCTTGACGACCGACCAGAGATTCATCGTTAGTGAACTCTAGGGTTCCCGACTGCAATGACTCATTGACCACTTCTTGGCGATCATTGGTCAAAGGAAGGTAGGTGCGGTTGACGATATCTTCGTTACCCGCATCAAAAGTCATGGTTAAAGAGTAGCGGTGCAGTAACTCAGCACCGAGCTGTTTTACGTGCGATGGCTGCCACCAAAAGTGTAGGGCAAGCAAGGTCAAACCAAGCAAGGCAAACCATACTGAAGGTCGATTTAGATTTTTTAGCATATGAGGCCGACGTTAATCCCAAAGGTTATAAGCAAGCAAAAGTCTGTAAATACAGTGAGATATGAACCTTCACTTGTCGATAAAGTGAGGCAATTGTAAAGCATTGTCGCATTATCGGTGTGAAAAGGCTCACAAGTTACAAACCGTAAAAAAGTTAAAACTTCTCTATTAATAGCCCCTAAATGCAAATAAAATTTGATATACGAGCGTTTATTTTACGCTAAGTTTCGTTTCTAGCTACTGAATTTTATATGGTTGTACCATTGGCTGAACAGTGGCTTAACTGTACAGCCAATGGTGATGCCCACCTATTTTTATAGGTGAAAGTTTACCGCTTTAATGACTTCCGGCGGTAATTCAGGCAGTGATGAGCGTGGGATTAAGAACGTCGTTAAATTAAACAAATCTCTGAAAAAACGGTTGTTCTGAGTGGTTTGCTTTAGGTAGTCGTGGCCAGAAGAGCCTCCGGTACCAATTTTAGTCCCTAGCATGCGATGCACCATCGTGGTATGGCGGTAACGCCAAGTGGTAAACTTCTCATCGATATCAATCAAGCCCTGCAGTAAACGGAAAGGTGAGTTAAGCATCGGTTGTTCTCGATAAAGGTTAATAAATAACGCGCTTAAGGTAGCTTCCTGACTTAGTCTAAAACGACCCTGTTGCTTGAGTTCTTGGTATTTGTCTTTATCGAACAAAGCATCAAAATTCGAGCGTGTATTAGACAGGTCGTTCAGTTGAAAGGTCTTTTCAGCGTCAGTTAAATAGTCCGCGTCTTTAATTACTTGCTCGTCGTGTTTTAACATGTCTTCGACTGCATCTTTATACATTTGCCAGAATTTAAAATCACCAAACTCTAAAAACGGCATTCGTTCGAGCCAATGTTCAACCGCATCGAATAGGCTGGGTTGTTCTTCTAAGTTGAGAAGATAGTTGCGGTCTTTTTCATTTAAGCGGTTATAGAACGATTTCTTATCAAAATTAATACGAAACTCAGATTTTAAGCCAAGTAGGATTTCGATTTCCTTAAACTGAATGCTCTGGAAACCAGATGCTGGGATCAGGTAGTCACGGAAATCGAGGAAATCCAGTGGTGTCATGGTTTCTAAGATATCGATTTGATCGACCAAGACTTCTTGGATACGGTGAATGCGCTCGATACGAAGGTTAACGGTGCTTAACTGATCTTCATTGACGGGATCTTGAGACAGCACAGGAAGAATAGCATGGATCTCATGCAACACTTGCTTGAACCACAGCTCATAGGCTTGGTGCACAATAATGAATAAAGTCTCATCGTGAGCTTCAGCGCCATACTTTGTACTTTCTGGATGTTGTGCGTCGAGCAACTTATCCAGTTGTAAGTAATCGGCGTAATAACAAGGTTTAACGTTCTTTTGCATAATCCACCAGCATATATTTTGTTTAACACTCTAAAATTGTGTTTTAAGGTGCAAGCTAAAGTGCGGCGAGGCAATGGCTAATTTTTTAAGCGGAGTTTAGTGAACTAAATGAGGATTAAAAAATTAGTCATTAACAAAGCAGCGCTGACGATTGCGCCTTAAAACAAAAAAGGAGCGGCTTTTACGCCACTCCTTTCCGATTATAGACATTTAAAAAAAATAATGTCAGCAAAGATTTTAACTATTTTTAGTTAATTGTTTGCGTTTTATTTTCTTGTGTTAATGTCAACGTAATCACGTGCTTTCTCACCCGTGTATAACTGACGAGGGCGGCCGATTTTACGGCTAGACTCACCCATCATTTCGTTCCACTGTGATACCCAGCCTACGGTACGCGATAATGCGAAGATTACCGTGAACATATTAGTTGGGATACCAATCGCGTCTAGAATAACGCCTGAGTAGAAATCGACGTTAGGGTAAAGCTTCTTCTCGACGAAGTAAGGATCTTCAAGCGCGATTTTCTCAAGCTCTAATGCAACCTTAAACGTAGGGTCATCATGCTTGCCCAGTAACTCAAGAACCTCGTGAGCACTTTCACGCATGACTTTAGCGCGTGGGTCAAAGTTTTTATAGACACGGTGACCAAAGCCCATTAGACGGAACGGATCGTTTTTGTCTTTCGCACGCTTCACGTACTCAGGGATGTTCTTAACATCGCCAATTTCACGTAACATGTTCAAGCATGCTTCGTTGGCACCGCCGTGAGCAGGGCCCCACAGGCAAGCAATACCTGATGCGATTGCTGCGAATGGGTTCGCGCCTGATGAACCGGCTAGGCGTACCGTCGACGTTGAAGCGTTTTGCTCGTGATCAGCGTGTAGTACAAAAATGCGGTCCATCGCTTTCACTAATACCGGATCTGGCTTCCAGTTATCTTCTGAAGGCATGCTAAACATCATGTTCAAGAAGTTTTCAGCAAGGCTCATGTCGTTCGTTGGATAAACAAACGGGTGGCCTACAGAGTAGCGATAGCACATAGCGGCGATAGTTGGCACTTTAGAAATTAAGCGCAATGCACTGATATCACGATGTTGCGGGTTATTAATATCCAATGAATCGTGATAGAAGGCTGAAAGTGCGCCAACAACCGATACCATAATAGCCATTGGGTGAGCATCGCGGCGGAAGCCGTTGAAAAAGCTCATCATTTGCTCATGAAGCATGGTGTGGTTGTTAATTTTCGCGACGAATTCGTCGTATTGCTCTTTATTAGGTAGTTCGCCATTAAGTAGTAAATAGGCAACTTCTTCAAAATTTGAGTTATCCGCTAACTGTTCGATCGGATAACCGCGATAAAGTAGCTGTCCTTTGGCACCATCAATATAAGTGATCTTTGATTCACAGGCACCAGTAGATACATAGCCCGGGTCATAAGTGAAATAACCCGCTTTCCCTAATGCACCAACGGCAACGACGTCTTTACCTAGACTTGGTGTTAGCACGTCTAGGGTGAGTTCCTCGCCATTTGGTAGGCTAAGTTTAGCTGTTTTATCCGACATATAGTCTCCTCGGGACAATAAATTGCTTACTTTTTAATCTAAAAGCTGTGTTTAAGAGTAAGAAGGGCACACATTCTACAAAATTTTGAATGAATTTCATAAATTAATTTTATGACGGTTTCTATTAATCCATCAGTTTTACCAATGAGTTGAAAATAGAAGGGGGAAATAATTGTAATCAGTGATAAGCACTTATATAATTTCGTTCTGAAATATGTATCACTGGGGAGTTCGTCAGGTAAGCAGTTTTTCTGGGTCGAACACACATTAAAGCAGTTGTAGAAATCCTGGCGAAAGCATAAACTCATGCCTTCTTCGACCAAGGCAATAATTTTGTAAGATACTTGTGATTAAAAAGAGACCAAAAAACTTAGACCTTACTACGGTAAGGTTTCCTGTGCCTGCAATATCATCAATCTTGCATCGTATTACGGGTGTTGTTCTATTCATTGCTGTACCAATCCTTTTATGGATGCTGCAAAAGTCGTTTGATAGCGCCGGCTACGCCGAGCTGCAATCGATGTTCACTGAATCATTCCTATGGCAATTTATCCTGTGGGCAATTTTAACGTCGGTGGCTTATCACGTTATTGCCGGTGTCCGTCATTTATTAATGGACCTAGGAATTGGCGAGTCGCTTGAAGGCGGTCGTCGAGGTGCTTGGAGTGTTTTAGTCCTTTCAGCTATTGCAGCAGCATTATTAGGAGTTTGGGTATGGTAACTACCGTCACTAGTTTGGGCCGTTCAGGTCTACACGATTGGGTGTTGCAACGCCTTTCAGCGGTAATTATGTTGGCCTATGTGGTTTATTTAGGCTACTTCTTTGCAACAACACCAGAAATTACGTTTACTGCATGGCAAGGCTTGTTCGCCAGCACTTTCATGAAAGTGTTTTCGTTCTTAACGCTGCTATCAGTAGTTATGCACGCTTGGATTGGTCTGTGGATTGTGTCCACTGACTATATGCCGAAAGTGAGCATTCGTATCGCTTTCCAAGCGATTGTTATTGTGATTTGTCTTTCACTGATAGTGTGGGGCAGCCAGATATTGTGGAGCTTATAAAGCATGTCTATACCTACGTACACTTTTGATGCCGTAATTGTAGGGGGCGGTGGCGCTGGTATGCGTGCCTCGCTACAACTTGCTAAAAGCGGCCAGAAAGTAGCATTGATTTCAAAAGTATTCCCAACCCGTTCGCACACGGTATCGGCGCAAGGCGGTATTACTGTTGCGCTGGGTAACTCACACCCGGATGACTGGCGCTGGCACATGTTCGATACTGTTAAAGGTTCGGACTATATCGGTGATCAAGACGCTATTGAGTACATGTGTGAAAATGGTCCAGCAGCGGTTTATGAGCTGGAGCACATGGGCTTGCCGTTCTCACGTTTGGATAATGGTAAAATTTATCAGCGTCCTTTCGGAGGTCAGTCGAAAGAATTCGGTGGTGAGCAGGCCGCACGTACTGCTGCGGCTGCTGACCGTACTGGTCACGCGTTACTGCACACCCTTTACCAAGCAAACTTAGCCGCGCAAACCCAATTCTTTAACGAATGGTATGCGATGGACATCGTTCGTAACGACGACGGCGATGTTTGTGGTGTCACGGCAATGTCAATCGAAACGGGCGAAGTGGCACTATTTAAGTCTCGTGCTACAGTATTTGCGACTGGCGGCTCTGGCCGAATCTATGCTTCAACAACAAACGCTTTAATAAACACTGGTGACGGTGTTGGTATGGCGCTTCGTGCAAAACTTCCCGTACAAGACATCGAAATGTGGCAGTTCCACCCAACGGGTATTGCTGGCGCAGGTGTATTGGTTACGGAAGGTTGTCGCGGTGAAGGTGGCTACCTGATCAATAAAGATGGCGAACGCTTCATGGAGCGTTACGCACCAAACGCCAAAGATTTGGCGTCGCGTGATGTTGTTGCTCGTTCGATGATGAAAGAAATTCTTGCTGGCCGTGGAGCTGGTGAAGAGGGCGATCACGTATTCTTGAAGCTCGATCATCTTGGTGAAGAAGTCTTAAATAAGCGCTTACCGGGCATTAGTGAGTTATCAAAAATCTTCGCTCACGTTGATCCTGCTAAAGATCCAATTCCAGTAGTACCAACCTGTCACTATATGATGGGTGGTATTCCAACCAATAAGTTCGGACAAGTTATTGACCGTAATCCTAATGGCGAAGAAAAAGTGGTTAAAGGGTTCTACGCTGTGGGTGAGGTTGCTTGTGTGTCAGTACATGGCGCGAATCGTTTGGGCGGTAACTCATTGCTCGACTTGGTGGTATTTGGTCGTGCTGCTGGCTTGCATCTTGAAGAATCGCTTCGTGAAGGCTTACCATTCTCTGACTTTAACGATGCTGACGCTGAGCGTTCAATGGCTCGCTACAAGCGTTGGGAAGAGTCTAACGAAGGTGAAGATGTTGCTCAGTTGCGTAAAGAATTACAGCAAACGATGCAAAACCACTTCGGCGTATTCCGTACTGGCGACTTGATGAAAGAAGGTCTTGAGAAAGTTAAGAAGCTTCGTGAGCGCATGAAAAACGCTGTATTGAAAGATAAGTCACAAGGCTTCAATACAGAGCGCGTTGAGTGTCTGGAACTTGAGAACTTGATGGAAGTTGCTTATGCCACAGCGATGGCTGCTGAGTACCGTACTGAAAGTCGTGGCGCACACAGTCGTGAAGACTACCCTGACCGTGATGACGAAAACTGGCTAGTACACTCGGTGTTCTACCCAGAAACGGAAGAAATGGGTACTCGCGATGTGAATATGCATCCTGAAAAAGTCGACGCTTTCCCGCCGAAAGCTCGTACTTATTAATCTCTATTAAAGAGTCCGTAAGAATTGCATACGGAGCAAAAATTATATGAAATTTAAAATTTATCGTTATAACCCAGAAACGGATAAGAAGCCTTACATGCAGGAATTCGATATTGATATTCCTGAAGGTTCGGACAAGATGTTGCTAGATGTTTTGGTCGACTTAAAAGAAGTTGATCCAACGCTGTCGTTCCGTCGTTCTTGCCGTGAAGGTGTGTGTGGTTCAGACGGCATGAACATCAATGGTAAAAATGGCTTGGCGTGTATTACCTCGATTTCAAGCTTGAAGTCGCCGGTAGTTATTCGCCCATTGCCAGGTTTGCCTGTGATTCGTGACCTAGTCGTGGACATGGCTCAGTTCTACAAGCAGTATGAGAAAATTAAGCCATACTTGATTGCAGATACAGAAACACCAGCAAAAGAGCGCTTACAATCTCCTGAAGACCGTGAGAAGCTTGATGGTTTGTATGAGTGTATTCTATGTGCCTGTTGTTCGACGTCTTGCCCATCGTTCTGGTGGAATCCTGACAAGTTCGTTGGCCCAGCAGGTCTACTGCAAGCCTACCGTTTCTTGACGGATAGCCGTGATACTCATACTGAAGAACGATTAAAGGATTTAGATGACGCTTATAGTGTGTTCCGTTGTCGTGGCATCATGAACTGCGTTGACGTTTGTCCAAAAGGGCTAAACCCAACAAAAGCGATTGGTCATATCCGTTCTATGCTACTGAAAAGTGGTGTATAATCAGCGATATTGAATAAGTAGTATCTGATACTGATAACCGGAACGTTGAAAAGGTTGCTTTATTAATAGCAAAATACACAACGCATGAATCGCAACTCAAAGCAGTAACCCTTTGTAAATTAAAAAGGTCTTACTGTGTTAAGAGTTGCGATTTTTGGTTATCATAGCGAAACAAATACCGAGAAGTGGTGTTAAATTACAATGAAAAATGGCTTAGAGGCAATGTTTGATAGTGCCTACCTTTCGGGAGGTAGCGCTGCCTATTTAGAAGAACTTTACGAACAATATCTTGAAGATCCTCAGTCAGTTGATGCCGAGTGGCGTGTAAAATTTGATGAATTTGAAAAAGTTAGCGATAAACAAGAGGTTGCGCACAGCGACATTCGCGAACACTTTCGTCAAATTGGTCTAAACCGTCAGAAGCTTGCATTCAGCCAAGGTGGCGGCAGTGCAACGGCTGATCCAAAACAAGTTAAAGTCCTTCACCTTATTGAGTCTTACCGCGCACGCGGTCATCACCACGCCAATATTGACCCTTTGGGCTTATGGAAACATCCTTACCCAACCGATTTGAGCCTTGAAGCTTATGACTTAGGCGATGTGGATCCTAATAAGAAATTCCACGTCGGTAACCTAGCAGGACCAGAGCAACAGTCGTTAAAAGAAATCGTAGAGCGACTGAAATCAACCTATTGCAATACGATTGGTGCTGAGTTCCTTCATATCAATGATCTAGAAGAGCGTCGCTGGATTCAGGAAAAGCTAGAGTCAGTCTCTTCGTCGCATGACTTTCGCGATGAAACTAAGAAAAAGACCCTTGAAGGTCTAACTGCAGCTGAAGGTTTAGAGAAATACTTAGGTTCTAAATTCCCAGGCGCTAAGCGCTTCTCGTTGGAAGGTGGCGATAGCCTGATTCCGATGATGAGGGACTTTATCAACCAAGCTGGTGCCATGGGTACCAAAGAAATCGTTATCGGCATGGCCCACCGCGGTCGACTGAATATGCTGGTTAACGTCATGGGTAAAAAGCCAGAAGTATTGTTTGATGAATTTGCGGGTAAAAACGCTGTTGTCGAAGAAGGAAACTCTGGTGATGTTAAGTACCACATGGGCTATTCAAGCGATGTGGAAACCGAAGGTGGCCCTGTACACCTTGCGTTAGCATTTAACCCATCGCATCTAGAGATTGTAAGCCCGGTTGTTATTGGTTCGGTTCGTGCACGCCAAGAGCGTCGTAACGATACTAACTGTGAGCAAGTTGTTCCTGTGTTAATCCATGGTGACTCTGCAGTGACAGGGCAAGGCGTCGTGATGGAATTGTTCAACATGTCACAAGCGCGAGGTTTTTATATCGGCGGCTCTGTGCATGTAGTGATTAATAACCAAGTTGGTTTTACAACTTCGAAGCAGCAAGACACGCGTTCGACAGCTTACTGTACTGACGTTGCAAAAATGGTAGAAGCGCCTGTCTTCCACGTTAACGGTGATGATCCGGAAGCGGTGCTATACGTAACTCGTCTAGCGCTTGAGTTCCGTAATAAGTTCAAGAAGGACGTGGTAATTGACTTAGTCTGTTATCGCCGTCATGGTCACAATGAAGCTGATGAGCCAAGCGCTACTCAGCCTGTTATGTATCAAAAAATTAAGAAGCATCCAACACCGCGCAAGATATATGAAGACAAACTAACGTCTAACGGCACGCTGAGTGCTGAGGAAAGTAAGAAGTTAGTTGATGATTATCGCGATATGTTAGATGAAGGGAAGTCGGTGGTTTTAAACCGTATTCCGACACATCGTAATGAGTACAGCGTTGATTGGAGTCCGTTTGAAGGCCAATCTTGGCAGTCACCTGCGGACACCTCAATTAAAAAAGCGAAGTTCGATGAGCTAGCAGAACGTATTTGTGCTTACCCAGAAGACCTCCCTTTACAGCGCCAAGTGAAAAAAGTAATGGCCGCACGCAAAGAAATGGCCAAGGGCGACGTTAAAATGGACTGGGGTTTCGCAGAAACATTAGCTTATGCGACTCTGCTGGATGACGGTTTTGAAGTGCGATTGTGTGGCCAAGACAGTGGTCGTGGTACTTTCTCTCATCGTCATGCGGTATTGCATGATCAGGATGATGCTGAGGTGTATATTCCACTGCAGCATATTAAGGAAGAGCAGCCACGCTTTACCGTGATAGACTCGGTGTTGTCCGAAGAAGCGGTCATGGCGTTTGAATACGGCTATTCGACGAATGAGCCAAATTCGATGGTGATTTGGGAAGCACAGTTTGGCGACTTCGCTAACGGTGCGCAAGTCGTTATCGACCAGTTTATTAGCTCTGGTGAGCAAAAATGGGGCCGTTTATCAGGTCTTACCTTATTCTTACCTCATGGTTATGAAGGTCAAGGTCCAGAACACAGTTCAGCCCGTTTGGAGCGTTTCTTACAGCTGTCTGCCGAACAAAATATGCAGGTCGTTGTGCCATCAACACCGGCACAAGCATTCCACATGATTCGCCGTCAGATGGTTCGCGATTTGCGTAAACCTTTGATTGTGATGACGCCAAAGAGTTTATTGCGTCATCGCGACGCGGTGTCTAGTGTTGAAGAGCTGACTAATGGTCAGTTCCAAAATGCGATTGATGAAATCGATAAAATCGTTAAAAAGAAGGTAGCACGGGTGGTCATGTGTTCTGGTAAAGTCTATTATGACCTACTGAAGAAACGTCGTGACGAAAAGCTCGATCATGTTGCGATTATTCGTATTGAGCAGTTATATCCATTCCCTCATGACGAAGTTAAGAAGATTTTAGGCTCCTACAAAAATGCGAATACTTTTGTGTGGTGCCAAGAAGAGCCGCAAAACCAAGGTGCTTGGTACTGCAGTCGTCACAATTTAGATGATGCTGTGCCGAACAAAGAGCCAGTGATTTTTGCGGGTCGAGCTGCTTCTGCTGCTCCAGCAGTCGGTTATGCCAGTATTCATAACGAGCAGCAAGCAAAATTAGTTAACGATGCCTTAGGTCTTGACTAAGATCGTGACGCTGGGTGTTGAGAAAACAGTTTTTAAAATTAAATTAAGGTAAAAAAGGTTATAACATGGCTATCGAAATTAAAGTTCCTGTGTTGCCTGAATCAGTAGCGGATGCAACGATTGCTACTTGGCACGTTAAGCCAGGTGAAGCGGTATCGCGTGATCAGAACTTGGTCGATATTGAGACTGATAAAGTAGTGTTGGAAGTTGTAGCGCCAGAAGACGGTGCCATTTCTGAAATTTTGAAAGAAGAAGGTGACACGGTTCTTCAAGAAGAAGCTATTGCTAAGTTTGAAGCTGGTGCCGGCGCATCCTCCGCTTCTAGCGATAAAGGTGATGCTTCTGACGAAAAGAAAGAAGATACTAAGTCTGATTCTAAAGCCGAAGAAAAACCTGCTGAGCCTTCAAAAGATACTGACGTGTTATCACCTGCCGTTCGTCGTTTAGTCGCAGAGCATAATCTTAACCCAGCAGATATTCCTGCAACGGGTAAAGGCGGGCGTTTAACAAAAGAAGACGTCGAAAAGTTTATTAAAGACGGTGGCAAGAAATCGGCACCGGCTGCAAAGGGTTCTTCAGATGCTCCTGTGGCTGCGGGCTTACGCGAAGAGAAGCGTGTTCCAATGACACGTTTGCGTAAGATGATTGCTACTCGTTTAGTAGAAGCGCAACAAAATGCGGCACTACTAACGACCTTCAATGATATCAACATGAAGGAAGTGGTTGAGTTACGTGCTCGTTATAAAGAACAGTTTGAGAAAGTACATGAAACGCGCTTAGGCTTCATGTCTTTCTTCGTAAAAGCAACGGTCGAAGCTCTGAAACGTTATCCAGCGGTTAACGCTTCAATCGATGGCGACGACATTGTTTATCATGGTTACTACGATATCGGTGTAGCTGTGTCGTCACCACGTGGTTTGGTTGTGCCAGTATTGCGTGATGCCGACACGATGAGCCTTGCCGACATCGAAGCTAAAATTCGTGAGTTTGGTCAAAAAGCTCGCGATAATAAATTGACTGTCGAAGAGATGACAGGCGGCACCTTTACTATCTCTAACGGTGGTGTGTTTGGTTCGCTTATGGCAACGCCAATCATTAATCCACCACAAAGTGGTATTTTAGGTATGAACCGTATGGAAGATCGTCCAGTTGTGATTGATGGCGAGATTGTTATTCGCCCAATGATGAATGTTGCGCTTTCGTATGACCATCGAATTATTGATGGCCGTGAATCAGTTGGCTTCTTAAAAACGATCAAAGAGTTTATTGAAGATCCAGCTCGCATCTTATTGGATGTTTAATCTATAAGTATCAAATACAGCCGGATAGTTACTATCCGGCTTTTGTCTTTTTAATTAACGTGAAATTAGGAACATCAAAATGAACCTACACGAGTATCAAGGTAAACAATTATTCCGTGAATACGGTTTACCAGTATCTGAAGGTTATGCAGTCGATAATCCTCAGTCAGCTTTTGAAGCAGCTGGCCAAATCGGTGGTGACATGTGGGTGGTTAAAGCTCAGGTGCATGCTGGTGGCCGTGGTAAAGCGGGCGGTGTAAAACTAGTTAAAACTAAAGATGAAGTTAAAGAGTTTGCTAAGCAGTGGCTTGGTAAGAACTTAGTAACTTATCAAACAGACGCAAACGGTCAGCCCGTCAGCAAAATTTTAGTAGAGTCTTGCACAGATATTGCTCAAGAACTTTATCTAGGCGCTGTTATCGATCGTTCTTCACGTCGAGTTGTTTTTATGGCTTCGACAGAAGGTGGTGTTGAGATTGAGAAGGTCGCTGAAGAGACGCCTGAAAAGATTCTTAAGGCTACGATCGATCCATTGGTAGGCCCTCAGCCATACCAAGGCCGCGAGTTAGCGTTCAAGCTTGGTTTAGAAGGTAAGCAGGTTAAGCAATTCACGCATATTTTCATTCAGTTAGCAAAAATGTTTGCTGAAAAAGATTTGGCACTGCTTGAAATCAATCCTCTTGTGATCAAAGAAGATGGTGACTTGCACTGTTTAGATGCCAAAATCAACATCGACGGCAATGCTTTGTATCGTCATCAAAAGTTATCAGAAATGCACGATCCTTCACAAGAAGACGAGCGTGAAGCACATGCGGCTAAGTTTGAGCTTAACTATGTTGCTCTAGACGGTAATATCGGTTGTATGGTTAACGGTGCTGGCCTTGCGATGGGTACCATGGACATCATCAAGTTACACGGTGGTGAACCAGCAAACTTCCTAGACGTAGGTGGCGGTGCAACTAAAGAACGTGTTTCTGAAGCATTCAAAATTATTCTTTCAGACGACAACGTAAAAGCAGTCTTAGTTAATATTTTCGGCGGTATCGTACGTTGTGACCTGATTGCAGAAGGTA
Organism: Kangiella geojedonensis; assembly: GCF_000981765.1. Classification (GTDB taxonomy): domain Bacteria; phylum Pseudomonadota; class Gammaproteobacteria; order Enterobacterales; family Kangiellaceae; genus Kangiella; species Kangiella geojedonensis. The sequence goes on from NZ_CP010975.1 coordinate 1,028,274, forward strand.
TTATTGGCGCGGTTAAAGAAGTGGGTATCGAAGACCCTGTTGTTGTTCGTCTAGAAGGTAACAACGCTGAGTTAGGTACTAAAGTTCTTGCCGAGTCCGGTTTGAATATTATCGCGGCAGAAAGCTTAACTGACGCAGCGAAAAAAGTTGTTGCTGCAGCGGAGGGCAAATAATGAGTATTTTATTAACTAAAGACACTAAAGTTATTTGTCAGGGGATCACTGGCTCACAAGGTACTTTCCACACTGAGCAAGCGATCGAATACGGCACAAACATGGTTGGCGGTGTGACTCCTGGTAAAGGCGGTCAAACACACCTAGGTTTACCAGTATTCAACACTGTAGCTGAAGCTGTAGAAAAAACTGGTGCAGAAGCATCGGTTATCTATGTTCCAGCACCATTCTGTAAAGATTCTATCCTTGAAGCAGCAAACGCTGGTATCGAGCTAGTTATCTGTATTACTGAAGGTATTCCTACTCTAGACATGTTAGAAGCTAAAATCGTATGTGACCGTTTAGGCGTTCGTTTAATTGGCCCTAACTGCCCTGGTGTTATCACTCCAGGCGAGAGCAAAATCGGCATTATGCCAGGTCACATTCACAAGCCCGGTAAAGTCGGTATTGTTTCACGTTCAGGTACCTTAACGTACGAAGCCGTTAAGCAAACAACTGACTATGGTTTTGGTCAGTCGACTTGTGTTGGTATCGGTGGTGATCCAATCCCAGGTTCTAGCTTTATCGACATTTTAGAATTGTTCGAGAAAGATCCTGCGACCGAAGCTATTGTGATGATTGGTGAAATTGGTGGTTCAGCGGAAGAAGAAGCCGCTGCATACATCAAAGAAAACGTCACTAAACCTGTCGTATCTTACATTGCAGGTGTTACTGCGCCTCCTGGTAAGCGTATGGGACATGCTGGTGCAATTATCGCTGGTGGTAAAGGTACAGCAGCTGAAAAGTTTGCTGCACTTGAAGATGCTGGCGTTAAAACGGTTCGTTCATTAGCAGACATTGGCTCTGCCATGAAAGAAATTACCGGATGGTAATCACCGTTTAGGTAGTATCAATTAGATACACTGCGTTAAAAAGCCGAGAATTATTGTGATTCTCGGCTTTTTTCGTATCTAACGTCCTGTAACTTCCTGATTTTTTCCCCTTGTCATATTTATTAACATTTCCTACCTATACTGTTACAAAGCTTTATAAGATACTTTGGGTGGCTCATTATCTTGGGGGGTGCTTCTTGGTAATGAAGAATCAACTAATAATAGACCTGCAAACTGTGGGAAAAAAAATTATAGAGGGATATCTATGACTTTAACATTTAAGAAAACATTCTTAGCGATCGCATTAGCGACAGGCATGGGTGTGGCTTACGCAGAACTACCAGATGGCGTGGAGAAAGTAACCTCAGTTGAGGGTATTACTGAGTACCGTCTAGATAATGGATTACAGGTTTTACTGTTTCCTGATCCAAGTCAAGAAACGGTAACGGTTAATATTACCTATCATGTTGGTTCAAAGCATGAAAACTATGGTGAAACAGGTATGGCTCACCTTCTTGAGCACTTAGTTTTTAAGGGCACTCCGAATCATAAAGATATCCCTAAAGAACTGACAGATCATGGTGCTGAGCCAAACGGCACTACTTGGTATGACAGAACTAATTATTTTGAGACCTTTTCGGCAACACCAGAGAATATTTCATGGGCTTTGGATTTAGAAGCTGATCGAATGATTAACTCGTTTATTGCTAAGAAAGACTTAGACAGCGAGATGACGGTGGTCCGTAATGAGCTTGAAAATGGCGAAAATAATCCATTCCGAGTGTTAATGCAACGATTGATGTCTACAGCTTACGATTGGCATAACTATGGTAAATCGACTATTGGTGCTCGGTCAGACCTAGAAAATGTTGATATTAGTAATCTCCAAGCGTTTTACCGTAAGTATTATCAGCCTGATAATGCAACGTTAATTGTTTCGGGAAAAATTGATGAAGAAAAGATTATCAAACTGATTGAAGAAGAGTTTGGTGATATCCCAAAGCCAAAGCGAGTAATTCGTGAGCTCTACACTGAAGAGCCAATACAAGACGGTGAAAGACGCGTCGTTGTGCGTCGTCCTGGTGATGTACAGATGGTTGGTGTGCTGTATAAAACGCCTGCTGGACCTTCAGAAAATTTTGCCGCGACTCAGGTTCTGACGCAAATTTTAGGCGACAGTGAAACTGGTCGCTTACATGATGAGTTGGTGAAGAATGGACTGGCAGCAGCAGCATTTGGTTTTCCATTCCAGCTAGGTGAGCCTGGAGCTTTATTGTTTGGTGCTCAAGTTGCAAAGGATAAAGATATTCAGAAAACCGAAGAAGCATTTTTGAAAACTCTGGAAGGAATACAAAATGCACCAATCACAGCGGAAGAAGTGGAAAGAGCAAAGGCTAATATTTTAAAACAAATAGAGCTTAGCTTTAACTCTTCACAAAGTATCGCCTTAGAACTCACTGAGTGGGTTGGAATGGGTGACTGGCGATTATTATTCTTGAACCGAGATCGTTTAGAAAAAGTGACGGTAGAAGACGTTCAAGCTGCCGCGGAAGAGTATTTAGTAAACGATAATCGTACCTTAGGTTTGTTCTTGCCGGAGCAAAAGCCAGATCGCGCTGATTCGATCGCCCGCTTAACCTCAGAAGAGGTAGAAGCTATGTTAAAAGGCTATAAAGGGCGTGCTTCTGTAGCGCAAGGGGAAGACTTTGATCCATCGCAAGACAATATTGATGCCCGTACCGTTGAAACTAAGCTAAGCAATGGCGCTAAGGTTGTTTTCCTACCGAAGGAAACTCGTGGCGATTCTGTTGTTGCTCAGATCGTGCTGGACTTAGGTAATCTAGACGACTTACGAAATAGCGGCATGATCCCTTCGTTAACCGCTGGTATGTTAGAGCGTGGTACTGCTGAGCATAGCCGTGAGGAGTTACAGGCGGAGTTCGATCGCTTAAAGGCGAACGTTAACGTTAGCGGTGATACGAGTTCTGTGCGAGTAAACGTGGAAACAACCAGAGAAAACTTGAACAAGGTGCTTGAACTAGTTGAAGAGGTACTAAAAGAGCCTTCATTTAATGAAGAAGAATTTGAAGTCCTTAAGCGTGAGCGAGTTGTGTCGTTAGAGCAACAAAAGCAGCAGCCTACTACTCAAGTATTTACTCAGTTAGGACGTCATATGAATACGTATGATAAGTCTCACCCGCTGTATAGCATGAGCATTGATGAGCAAATTGAAGCCATTAAAGCCGCTAAGCCTGAGCAGTTAAAAGCTTTCCATGAAAACTTCATGGGTGCTCAGGATGCCGATATTGCTGTTGTTGGTGACTTTGATCAAGCGTCTACGCAAAAGGCTCTTGAAGGTATTTTAGGCGACTGGAATGCAAAAGTAGCTTATGAGCGGATTAAAACATCAGCATCCGATGTCGAGTCAATTAATCAATTTATTGATACGCCAGACAAGGCAGGTGCTGCTTTTGGTGCTATGACTCAACTATCAGTCAGTGACAGCCATCCTGACTATGCTGCTTTAGTAGTTGCTAACCAAATCTTTGGCGGTGGCTTTTTGAATAGCCGATTAGCAACACGCTTACGTCAGAAAGATGGCTTAAGTTATGGCGCTGGCTCATTCTTTAATGCAAGCTCTTTCGATGACAAAGCTACCTTTGGTGCCTTTGCCATTTGTGCCCCGGAAAACTTAGCAAAAGTTGAGCAGGGTTTTAAAGAAGAGTTTGAGAAGGTTATCAAAGAAGGGTTTACTCAAGAGGAGTTAGATGCGGCGGTTAAAGGTATGGTTCAAAATCGACGTATTGATCGTGCTAAAGACAACCGCTTAGTTGGTACGCTCGCTGGAAATCTTGATTTAAGTCGCTCAATGAAGTGGGACAAAGATCTGGAGCAGGCTCTTAAGTCGCTCACAGTTGAAGATATCAATAAAGCTTTCCGTGAACACTTAAGCTTAGATAAGATTTCAATTGTCAAAGCTGGTGACAAAGCAAAAGCCGAGTAACGCTTCAGCGTAAAGTAAAGCCGTGGCTTGATGACAAGTCCACGGCTTTTTTACATTTAGAGTAGGTCGCAAATTCGTTATATCACCACTCTACCAGGAGTAATTAGCGGTATAAGTCACTGTCACTTCACCATTGGCTGGTACCTCAACGTCAAAATGTATGTGGCGGGCATCTTGTTTGGTATAGTCATGAGATTTACGACCAATTTCCCATTCTGACCAGCGATATAAGGTTTCACGAATTACCACTGTCGCGTCTTCAGGTTTGTGGTTTTTCAAGGTGATTTCAAAACTTTCACTCATGGTTCTTGCTTTAGTATCAACTCGATAGTCAGTTTGCTTACGCTCACCTTTGATGTCGAAAGCGTTACCCATCTTGATCAAAACATCTTCATCTTTTGGCGTATGGTCGATAATATCTTCACCAATGAACTCTAAACTGCCATCGGAATCCTTTTGATTAACACGAATGCGGCCCGCTGGAAGTGGCATGCCCATGTTGTTATCTTCGCTGTTGTTAAAGCGCAAATAGACATTAACGTCGCCTTGAGTATTACGCCCATAGTTTTGGTTGGTATTTAAACCACCGTAGCCATATTGACTTGAGGCATCGAATACCAGCTCTTTGTTACAACTAATAGAGTTTACTGAGGGGAAAAGCTCTAACTGCTTAGTCGAGTTATCAGGAAGCGTAGCAGGGCGCCCTAGCGTATATAGATGGTACTCAAAGAATGATTTTTCCTCGAAGCCTTGATGTTCATACATGGCATCAGCTTTAACTCTTGAGCCGGTAACGACTATTCGCTCATGTTCAGGCTGTGCACGATTTACATCTCCTGCAATTAATTTGAGCTTTGCATCTTCGAAGCTCGCACCAGATTGATTGATAATACTAACCCATGCTGATAAATCGAGTTTACAGGCGTTGTTGCTATTTCCGCTGCTTTCTTCACTGTAGATCACGTTATAGTCTGACCACCAAGTCATGCCTTCAGTCTGATAACTTAATTCAATCTCATGCTTTCCCGGTTTGGTCGCATTCAAATCCCAAACCAGTGTGGGTTTGGTGCGCAGTCCTCCAGGCAACTGAGGGAATTTAATATTGCTGTAATTGCTGATGCTATGCACATTACCGCTGCTGTCTTGTAAAACAAGACCACCACTGGCACTGATTAGCTCACCTTTAATACGATTAATATCATTGCCTTGTACCTGTTCAACGGTGATTATTTTCCCTAAGTAGCGTTGAAGTAGCTTTTGTTGGCTGACTAAATCGAATTGGTAGTTTTGCTCTAAAACGTGAGCTTCAGGGTCGGTTAATGAACGGAATGATACTGTAGTAGGGTCGAGTAAAGCCGCAACGTCATTGACCTCAAGTTGATTTAACCCTTTTTTGATATTATGACTCTGGGTGCTTTTTACTACAGCGTAGCCTGGAACATTGTAGTATCCGCGATGTTGTCCAGGTATAGGGCGATAGGTATTCGGTGAAATAGAACCAGGTTGGGCGCTGCTATAAATAGTAATGGCTTCGCTGGATTTCGCGTGACTCATAGTGGTTGCTCCTAAGCTGGCAGCTATTAAGAATGCCAATAGGCTATGTGAATTATGTTTGATGCGCATAAAGTTTCCCTTGTGTTTCATTAGTTCTAACACTATAAACGTCAGAGTAACTGAAAAGGGTTAAGTTCTACAAAAAATTTAAAAACGTAGGTTTTGATATGTTAAGAAAAAAGTTTTTACTGATATTTGCTTCATTGATTCTGCTAGCGCCGTTAACTACTCAGTCAAAGGAGTACACAGGTGTTGTGGCTGAGAGCAGTAAAATTGAATTTAGCGGTGTCCAGAATCGAAAAACGGCCTTTACCGGACACTTCAAAGAGTATGAGGTTTCTGCTGATTTTGATAGCGGTGATTTATCAAATAGCTACATTAACGTGATGATCGAACTCGGGACGTTAGAAAGTGGTAGTGAAAAACGTGACACAAAGCTCAAAAAAGGGAATTGGTTTGATATTGATAACACTCCTAGAAGTTACTTTAAGTCAGAGTCAATAAAGCCTGTATCCGACGGTATTTATGAGATTGAAGGGCTACTTGAAATAAAAGGGATATCAAAGCCTTACAGCTTTACATTAGAAATTCGTGAACTAGTCGACTTGTTGAAATTGTCGGGTAATTTTACAATCAACAGACTCGATTTTGACCTTGGCCTAGGCGCTTGGAAAAATCCAGACTGGGTCAAACATGAAGTTGAAGTTGAGTTTGATATAACTGTTAAGAAGAAGACAGAATAGGACAAAAAATTTCATAGGGATGGGTTAACAGTTATTGGTATAAACCATATAGCAAAGAGTGATGAAAATGTTTAAACCGTTCCTAGCTGGAGTATTGTTATTAGCTGTGACATCAGTAGCGAAAGCAGAGGTTCTTGATATTGACGATCACATGGCTGATAAAATCGTGTCGATTTGTAAGTTTGTGCAAGGTGAAGGGCATCCAGAGCAATTAAGACTGAAAGGTATGGCTTGGTGCAAAGTTGGCGTTGATTACTTGCCAGAGGAGTTTAAGCGTCAAAAAAAGCTGGTGAATCATCTTTATGGCTCTGATAGTTACAAACATTTGCTGCAGAAAGATGAGTTTACCTCACAACTTAAAAAAGCTCGCCGCAGAATTGCTGAGATTTCTTTAGGGATGTAGTTATTGAGCTTTTAACAAAGTTAATAAAAAAGCGCCTGTGTGGCGCTTTTTTTGTGCTTACTGCAATCTTAATATTTATAAGCTAGGTAGCTCTAGCTCTCTAGCGAACTGGTTAAATAGCCCACTATCAATTAACTCACGAATGGCTTCAATGTCTGGACCAAAGTGACGGTCTTTTTCGTAATAAGGAACCTTTTCACGAATCGCGTCGTAAGCTTTTTGTAGTGTTGCAGAGGTTTTTAGCGGCGCACGGAAGTCGAGGCCTTGAGCAGCGCTTAATAATTCAACTGCTATTACGCCGGCTGTATTGAAGTTCATGTCTCTTAAACGACGAGCAGCGAAAGTTGCCATCGAAACGTGGTCTTCCTGGTTTGCCGATGTTGGCAAGCTGTCCACTGAAGCAGGGTGGGCTAGGGTTTTGTTCTCTGAGGCCAATGCCGCAGCAGTTACTTGTGCAATCATAAAACCTGAGTTGACACCGCTGTCTTCGACCAAGAAGGCTGGTAGGCCGCTTAAGTGTTTATCGAGCATCAGTGCGATTCGACGCTCAACAATCGCGCCCACTTCAGAAATGACGATGGCCAATAAGTCAGATGACATAGCAACTGGCTCTGCGTGGAAGTTACCGCCAGAAATAATATCGCCGTCTTCAGGGAACACTAGCGGGTTATCAGAAACTGCATTTGCCTCTGTCAGGAGCACCGAAGCAGCAAAACGCATATGGTCAAGCGCAGCGCCCATGACTTGAGGCTGGCAACGTAAAGAGTAAGGGTCTTGAACTTTATCGCAGTCTTCGTGAGACTCGTTTAATTCACTGCCTTTGATTAGATTAAGTAGCGACAGAGCCACTTTCTTTTGACCGTCGTGACCACGAACTTCGTGAATTCGTGCGTCAAACGGCGCAACCGAACCAAGCACCGCATCAACCGTTAAACCGCCAGCGACTATGGCTGCCGAGAAATTGTTTTCCGCACCGAATAAGCCAGCCAGCGCTAACGCTGTAGAACATTGGGTACCGTTAAGTAGCGCCAAACCTTCCTTAGCAGCTAGCGTCAGTGGATCCAGGCCCGCAACCTTTAAGCCTTCAACCGCACTCATGATTTTGCCGTTATGACGAACTTCACCAACGCCGATCAGCGTACAGCTCATGTGAGCGAGTGGTGCTAAGTCGCCTGACGCGCCGACAGAGCCTTTTTCAGGAATGCATGGATAGACTTCATGGTTTACCAGCTTAATCAACGCGTCCACTGTTTCGCGGCGCACGCCAGAGTGACCTTGCGATAGGCTAGACAGTTTAAGAACCATCAATAAGCGAACCACGTTATCAGGAAGTAACTCGCCAATGCCTGCGGCGTGAGAAAGTACTAAGCTTTCTTGCAACAGTTCTAATTTCTCGCGTGGAATACGAGTCGAGGCCAGCAAACCAAAACCTGTGTTAATGCCGTAAACGGTTTGGTTATTTTCGACCACGTCAGCAACCGTCTGCGCGGAGCGATCGATGACCGGATAAAAGTCAGGGTTGAGTTCGATCTGACAAGGTTTCGAGTAAATATCTCGACAATCGGCAAGCGTTAGCTTGCCCGGTGTTAATGTATAAGTTGTCATATAGTGATACCTTTAAATTCTATTCGCAAAACTGCTGTCAGTTCCTACTTAACCATGGGTAGATTTAAGTTATTTTCTTTGGCGCATTCAACGGCAGCGTCGTAGCCCGCGTCAGCATGACGCATAACGCCAGTCGCTGGGTCGTTGAACAATACACGGTTAATGCGTGCGGCTGCTTCATCTGTACCGTCACAGCAAATGACGACGCCAGAATGTTGCGAGAAGCCCATGCCGACGCCACCGCCATGATGTAGCGACACCCACGTCGCACCACCAGCTACGTTGAGCATGGCGTTCAATAACGGCCAGTCTGACACAGCGTCAGAGCCATCTTGCATGCCTTCAGTTTCGCGGTTCGGACTGGCAACTGAGCCTGAGTCTAAGTGGTCACGGCCAATGACCACAGGTGCTTTTAACTCGCCATTTTTGACCATTTCGTTAAATGCCAAGCCTAGCTTGTGGCGTAAGCCTAGGCCAACCCAGCAGATACGCGATGGCAAGCCTTGGAATTGAATACGTTCTTTCGCCATGTCGAGCCAGTTATGCAGGTGCGGATCGTCAGCGATGATTTCTTTAACCTTTTGGTCGGTTTTATAAATATCTTCTGGATCACCTGATAGCGCTGCCCAGCGGAATGGACCAATACCACGGCAGAAAAGAGGGCGGATATAGGCTGGAACAAAGCCTGGGAAATCAAACGCGTTTTCCACGCCTTCTTCCAGCGCCATTTGGCGAATGTTGTTACCGTAATCCACCGTTGGGATGCCAGCGTGAGCAAACTCAACCATGGCTTTAACTTGAACTGCCATGGATTTTTTAGCTGCCTTTGTGACTTCGTCGGGGTTCGACTCTGCTTTTTCGCGCCACTCTTCAACCGTCCAGCCTTGTGGCAAATAGCCGTTTACAGGATCGTGTGCAGAGGTTTGATCCGTCACTAAGTCTGGTTTAACGCCGCGTTTGTGTAACTCTGGGAATACGTCAGCTGCGTTGCCGAGTAAACCAATCGAAATGGCTTCGCCTTTATCCAGTGCTTCTTGCAACATGTTCAATGCTTCATCAATACTGGTGGCTTTATTGTCCACATAGCCCGTACGTAAACGGAAGTCGATACGAGTTTCGTCACATTCGACAGCAATCATGCAATAACCCGCCATCGTCGCGGCAAGCGGCTGTGCGCCACCCATGCCACCAAGACCACCCGTTAAAATCCACTTGCCCGTGGTGTTGCCGTCGAAGTGTTGACGACCTGCTTCGACAAATGTCTCGTAAGTGCCTTGAACAATGCCTTGGCTACCAATATAAATCCACGAACCTGCCGTCATTTGGCCGTACATCATAAGCCCTTTTCGGTCGAGCTCATTAAAATGTTCCCAGTTTGCCCAGTGTGGCACCAGATTTGAGTTCGCAATTAAAACGCGCGGTGCATCAGCGTGGGTTTTGAAAACGCCAACAGGTTTGCCCGATTGAACTAAAAGTGTTTCGTCGTCGTTCAGCTCTTTTAGAGACTCTACGATTTTGTCGTAACACTCCCAGTTACGTGCAGCGCGACCAATACCGCCATAAACGACTAAGCCTTGTGGATGCTCGGCAACGTCAGGATCAAGGTTGTTCATTAACATGCGAAGCGGTGCTTCGGTTAACCATGACTTTGCATTTAACTCTGTGCCTTTTGGCGCTCTTATTTCGCGACTTGCATCAAAACGTTCGCTCATTTTGATTCCTCTCAATTGTTGTATTTGTCTGAGCTAAAGCTCAGTCAGTTGGTGTTCAGTAGTAAATCGTCCTGTAAGCTTAAAGCGGCTAGCAGGGTGGAATAATTGGCAATAGCTGACTAACAAGTCTTTCGACCAAGTGGTTCTGTCTATTGATAGTACTGGCTCGTGCTCTTGCAGCTTTAGCGTCACACGCATAAAGGGATCGGCTTCTTTGGCTTCGATCTGGTGCTCAGCTTGCGTTAATGGCGCCACTTCGGATAAATACACGTTTGGCGTCATTTCATTAAAATTCTGTTTTAAGTAGTCCGGCGCAGCCTTTGGGTTGACGTAGCGCTGTTCGATCTGAATTGGCTTGTTATTTTCTTTATGCACCATGATCGAGTGAAAAATATCTTCGCCTTCTTCCAAATCGAAGTAATGTAACAAGTGAATAGGGCAGTGTTCTTTTTGCAATAAAATCAATTCATTGGAGTATTCATTGCCTCGTTCTTTTACTTCATCAGCGATATTTCGGATTTCGAGCATGGGTGAATGCAATTTTTTAGGGGCAACGAAAGTCCCGCGACCTTGAGCTCGGTATAAGATGCCTTCTTCGGTCAGCTCGTCCAACGCACGTCGTGCAGTCATGCGACTAACGCCACAGGTTTCGACAAGCTCGTTTTCAGACGGAACACGCTTGTGCTCAGCCCAGCTGCCATCTTCAATGCCTTGTTTTATAAAGTTTTTTACCACCATATAGCGGCGAGTATTCGGATCGGTCATTAGCTATTGCGTAAAGATTATTTTTGTCCGTATCATGTCTTGAACCTAGCAAAAAATCCTGTATGCTAAGTTGTATATACAAGTTGAACTATACTAATAAATACGTATGCTTTTCAAGCGTAAATAGCAAAGAAAAGTGAAAAGAGAAATAAAGAAAGGCAAGTGAGACCGATGAGTTCTGAATCATTAACTGAGCGATTTAAAAAACAAGACATTGAGCCTAGTGAATTCAATCACTTGGCGCACTTAAAGGTCGCCTGGGACTATATCCATGAATACTCTATGGTCGAGGCTCGCGAAAAGTTCCATCAGGATATTATCAAGCTGACCAAAGTCCTTGGCGCAGAAGAAAAGTATCATCGAACGCTGACCGACTTCTTTTTAGATTACTTATATCAAGTGAAATGGTACTTAAACCATACAGGGCAAAGCTCGGAATCATGGCGTTCAGTGGAGCAACAGTGCCCATTATTGATTAACGACGCCAAAAGACTGATCAGTTATTACTACAGCGATGAATTAATCAACTCAGACCTAGCGCGAACCCAATACGTTGACGCTGATATTATGCCTTTGGATAGAGCCAGCCTGCGTTTTAGTGAGGCTGAGATACCAGTTTTCGATTTAGTTGAGCAGGATTCACCTATTATTGTTTCTATGCCGCATCACGGGCAGTTTATCCCGCATGACGTCCTAGAGCAGATGACCGACACCGCCTTAAATAGCGCCGACACTGACTGGTACCTGGTTCAGCTTTATAGCTTTTTAGAAGAGTTAAAAGTCACTCGAATCAATGCTAACTACTCGCGCTACCTGATTGATCTTAATCGAGACAGCAGTGGAAAGGTGTTATATAAAGGTGCTGACAATACTGAGCTTTGCCCGACCTCAACCTTTGATTTAGAAGCATTATACGAAGGAGACGAAGAACCTGATTCGCATGAGGTCGCGCGCAGAACAGAGCTGTACTGGAAACCGTACCACCAAGAGCTACAGCGTTTAATTAAACAAACCAAAGACAAGTTCGGCTACTGCTTACTGTTTGAAGCGCACACTATTCAATCCCACGTGCCGCGTTTCTTCGACGGGCAATTGCCAGACTTTAACTTCGGCACTAACGAAGGCCAAACAGTAAACGACCAGCTTAAAGCAGTACTTGAAAACTTTGATACTGGCGATTACTCAAAAATTATCAACGGACGCTTTAAAGGTGGTTTTATCACGCGCCAATACGCAAACCCAGAAGATAATATCTACACCATTCAGTTGGAGTTGTCGCAAATTACTTACCTAGATGAAAAACTAAGGTTGTTTGATAAGGAAAAAGCGCAGAAAGTTGGAGAAGCGATAAAGCGTTTGGTTCTGGAGTTGGGGAGTATCTTAGAGCGATAACGCCGCCAGCAGCGGCCGAGTGAAACGAGGTCCAGCGACCGCAGGGAGCGATGCTGGCTGGCCTTGTTATGAGTTTTCATCTTCTATTAGCTCTTTTCTGGCTTGTTGCCATTGTTCCCAGGCATACTCTGGATCTAAATCTGGATAACCTCGGGACTCAGCCATTTGCTCTGCAGCTGAAATGGGCATCATGATACAAGCCGCATTGTCTCGTATTTCAATAACTTCCGCTTCAGTTAACGGCGAGCCTTTTTCATTTTCTTGATTGAGTAGCACTGCGACTAACGCTGGAACAGGAACCGGAATAAGCTCTTCTTCAGGCTCTTTTTCCTTTGGTTTTCCTTTGAATAGTTTACCGATCATTTCGTCTTCCTTTACTCATAACATTATATTACCAGACGGCGCTGGAAAGCTTTTGATTTTAAAATGTTTGTTTTTAATGTCCGTTTTTATGGCTAATACCATATAAAATCGGACATTTATGTCCAGGTATCTTTTTTGTGTCCAGTTTACTGACGCCACGGTTAGTAAACTGTAGGTCTTATACTAAGTGTATCTTGTGAAATTGCAATTGGTTTTAGTAAGTGAAACTTTTGAGCGTGAGATGAGATTCTGAGAGTAGTTCGTCATCCCCGCGAAGGCGGGGATCTCCTACGGAATAGATTTAGCAAGATTCCCGCACCACAGGCATTTCCGTTGGTCACCTACGCGGGAATGACGAGTTATTTTTTATTAATCGAGTTATAAACTTTAACTAAATTATTCCCACCTAACTGATAACTCAACTGATTTGGGTGGTCGATGTCCCACAGTGCTAACTCAGCTTTTTTGCCTATTTCAATACTACCGACTTTATCTTCTAATCCTAGGGCTTTTGCGGCGTTGATGGTGACGCCTTGTAAGGCTTCGAGGGGCGTCATGCGGAATAGGGTGCAGGCCATGTTGAGCATAAGTAATAGCGATTGCGCTGGTGAGGTACCGGGGTTGCTGTCGGAGGCGACGGCAATGGGTACGCCTGCTTGGCGCAGTTCGTCCATTGGTGGCAATTTTGTTTCGCGTAGGAAATAGAAAGCACCGGGTAGTAGCACCGCAACTGTTCCGCTCTTGGCCATCTTGTCGATAGAGTCTTGCGATAAATATTCTAAATGATCCGCGGATAGGGCTTTGTAGTCAGCGGCTAAGCCTGCGCCAGATTGATCGGATAGTTGCTCAGCGTGCAGTTTGACTTTGAGGCCATGTTTTTGTGCGGCTTTAAATACGCGTTCGGTTTGGGTATAGCTGAAGCCAATGCTTTCGCAAAAAGCATCGACACAGTCTGCTAAACCCAGTTCCGCGATTTTAGGGATCATGTCATTGCACACTAGATCAATATACCCATCAGAATTGTCCTTAAATTCTGGCGGCAGGGCATGTGCGCCAAGGAAGGTTGTACTGACGCGAATTGGGAATTCTTGCTCCAGTCGTTTGGCGACTTTGAGCATTTTAATTTCGTTCTCAGTATCTAAGCCATAACCAGATTTGATTTCAATCGTTGTCACGCCTTCGTCGATAAAGCTTTGTAGGCGTTTAGCGGCACTTCGGAAGAGTTCTTCTTCGGTGGCTTCACGTGTAGCTTCAACGCTAGAGATAATACCGCCACCCGCTTTGGCGATCTCTTCGTAGGCCACGCCATTGAGGCGCATTTCAAATTCGTTGGCACGGTTGCCGCCATAGACAAGGTGCGTGTGGCAGTCGATTAAGCCGGGAGAAAGCCATTGGGCTTGCGCATCAATGGTTTCTGTTGCATTGAGTTTTGAGTCGTTTTTATCAAAAGAATCGCCAACATACGAAATCAGACCATCATTAACGCCAATCGCGCCGTTTTCAATAACACCATAGGGATTATCTTCGCTGGCGTACTGGTCGGACAAAGTCGCGATATTGACGTTGTGAATAATGTAATCAAAAGGTTTCGTTTCACTCTGGCTCATATTATGATCCTGATATTGTTTTAACTATTTTACTCGACACTATGACAAGTATTCACCCGCAACAGATTTTCGCTAAATTTATACTGTTAGCCGACGGCTGGCAGGAGAACGTGTTGTTGGAGCACGATTCTAATGGGGTTATCACTAAAATTAAACCACAAACCGAGAAACCCGCAAACTTTAGTGGAAAAGTGATTGATGGCGCAGTGATACCTGGCATGGTGAATAATCACTCCCATGCCTTCCAGTGGGCGATGGCCGGCTTGGGTGAAGCGAGCGGAAGCTCTAAAGATAGCTTCTGGACGTGGCGCAAGGCGATGTACGGTTTTGTGGAAAATATTGAGCCAGAAGATCTGAACCATATCGCTAGCGCGCTTTATATGCAGATGCTAAAAGCGGGTTACACTTCGGTGGGTGAGTTTCACTATTTGCATCATGACAAGAAGGGTGGCTTTTACGAAAATCCGGCGGAAATGTCGATGCAGATTTTTGAAGCAGCAAAAAACAGCGGTATTGATGTCACTTTATTGCCTGTGTTTTACCGTTACAGTGGCTTTGGGCCACAAGCACCTAACGATGGGCAGAAGCGTTTTATTCACTCGCAGGATGATTACGGACGCTTGTTAGAGCAGGTTCATTTGTTGTCCTCTGAGTACAATCAAAGCTACGGTATCGCACCGCACTCGCTACGAGCGGTCGATAAGTCAGATCTAGAGTTTGCGGTTAAAGCATTACGCTCTCAGTCTGAGAGCGCACCAGTTCATATTCATATCGCCGAGCAAACCAAGGAAGTGAATGATTGTGTTGCTCATTATGGTCAACGTCCTGTCGAATGGCTCTACGACAACTTAAGCCCTGATGACAAGTGGTGTTTAATTCATGCGACCCACTTAACCGACGGTGAGGTAAAGTCGATTGCCGGATCGAAAGCGGTGGTGTCAATTTGCACGACTACCGAAGCGAATCTGGGCGATGGTTTTTTCCCGATGCTGGATTACAAAGCGCAAGGTGGCCGTTGGTCAGTGGGTAGCGATAGTCATATTTCGGTGAACGCGATTGAAGAATTACGTTGGCTCGAATACCAGCAGCGGTTGCGTGAGCATTCACGGACGGTATTGGTCGATGGAGCTAATAGCTCAACGGGGCACTGGTTATGGACCCAGGCGGCGCAGGGTGGTGCTCAAAGTTTACAACAACCAGTTGGGCAGATTGCAGTCGGCTATAAAGCCAATTTCGTGGAGCTTAACCTTGAGTCGCTAGTGTTTACGGGTAAATCTCGAGAGCAACTACTTGATGCCTTTATTTTTAACCATCAAGCAGATAATGATGCGATTAATACGGTATGGATTCGAGGTAAAAAAGTGGTTGAGCAGGGCAATCATATTTCTCAAGAGGATATTATTGATGACTTTAAGAAAAGCATGGCGCGGTTACAAGTTGGTTAAGGTTTCGCCTAGCTTCTTCGGGTCGACTGGTTTGGTGATAAATTGAGCCGATTCAAGTTGATTGAAGGCTTCCGACTCAGCCACACTTAAATCGTGACTAACAATGATGATGTGTGGTTGGTTATCTAAGTGTTGAAGTTCTTCCAAAAAGTTAGTGAAAGAAAAGGATGGGTCATCCTGAATAAACTCAGAGTTGACTAAGATAGCATTGTAAGAGTCATGACGAAGCTTTTGTAGAACAACCTGCTTTGTTGTCGCTTTATCAACGTCAATGCCTAACTTTGTGAGATACCCAATCAAAACCATTTTATCGATGGGGTCAGAATCATAAACCAGTACATTCAAACTTAGACCAAGTGGTCTGATTCGTTCGGGTTGAGATTTTTTCTCGGCTTGATTGACTGTGTTCAGAGGCATTTCTAGGCGAATCTCATCGCTAAAATACAAGTACTCACCACCAAACTTTTTCAAAATATGTTTGGCGGATATCAGTTGTATATTATTACTATGAGCCGTAACTGGTAACTTTTCTTTAAATTGAAATAAACTTTGTTCTTTCAGTGCCTGTAAAAACACCTTTGACTCAGAAGAAAATGAAACCCTGAGATTGGCCGTGTCTTGGTAATCTTGACGTAAGTCAAAATGAATATTGAGTGTTTCATTCTCGCAAATATAAATCAGTTGCTGTATTAGTAGGCGCAACATTTGCTTGAAAGACTTATCATCCAAATGAACTTGGTAACTCATACGGTTGCCACTAAATGACTCTTGAATCAAAGTGTTCTTTTCTTTGGCGAGGGTCGATAGCTCAACCACAGTTTGTGATAAAAGGTCACGGGACCAGACTAATTGTCGTGTTTGATCGACTGGTTGTTTAATGACTTCATAAAACATCATCAAATTATTGATAGAACTGTTGAAGTTTTGCTGTGTTATGAAGCCTATAAACTCATGTAATTCAGTATTAGCATCTAGGCGAGCCTTCTGAACTTCCGTTTTAAGGATGTTCAGTTTGTGTCTTAGATTTTGAGTCTTAATAACTTGCTGTTCTACGGCATTAAGAAGCTTTGAGCCTTCTGAGGTTTTTAAGTTTTCTCTAAACTCTTTGTAACTTTCTGAGTTATTTAATTGATCGACAAGTTTATTAACAATTTTTGACTGGTGTGTTTGACGAATTCTGAGGTATACCCAAAACAAGGCAAGAGGGATAATGACACCAAGGTTTAACAATAGGTGTAAAACACCGTCATAGGCACGGCTGTATTTGTACGGCGTACTCGCAATTTGCAGTTGCCCCAGACGGCGGTGATCGTTTTCAGCGCTTTCCAGTAGCTGGCTTGGAAAGTTACTTTGGAAGCTAGAACCAAGTTTTTGAACAATGTCTCGATCGACTGTTTTTAGCTCGATGTCTTGAGAGATACCAACCAAGCCGCGGTTGTCGACTTGAGAAACTACGGTACCTTGATTATCTAATACTCTGACAAAAGCTATTTCAGGGTTATTACGTAAAGGAAATAGGGTTGATTCTAAATCGGTGGTGTTACCATAGCTAAGTCCATACTCTATACCAGGAGTAAAACTTGAAATAATGAGATCGCAAAGCTTTTGTTGCTGATTCTGATGGGATTGCTCTAGAGAGCGATAAAAAACAAAGTTCACCACAAGCAACACGACGACAAAGGCCAAGGTATAGGCAATGCTGTATTGATGACTGAGCTTTACTTTCTTCAAACGAACTTCCCTAGAGTAATTGTTTTGTCAGTGAGCCTTATTTAAGGTTTGAATGTACCCAATTGACTAGCGAATGTCCATTCAGTTTAACTCTATGATTTAAAGGATAAAAATTGGTCGAATAGCAGGGGGCGCTATTTGAGTTAGGGAAAGGTTTTCAGCGTTTTAATTATTGGGAAGATTAATTGCTATTATCGACCATGTTGAGGGCCGTTTCTAGTGAATCAGCTTGAGCTTCAAATTCAACCCTATTATCACTACCAAAAGCACCTGACCAGTTGTCTGGCGGAGCAATCGGGGCTATTTCAAGTAACTCCCAGCTGGCTTCATCAATTTCTTCGATTTCGCCACTATAATATTGAATTTCAATACATTCTTCGTCGCGGTCAATAGCCACAACTTCAAAGTTCTCATCAAGATCCAGTCTTTTGTACCATTGACCTCTTTCTGCGGTGATGGCCTGAGCCATATGTCCTCCTAGTAGTAAGCTTTTTTCTTACTACTTTATCTAATTTCCAGATTAACATATTGGTTAAAAAATGCACGATACTATAGGTGCTATTTGTCTAGTGGTTCTGATTTTCAAAATAAGTATTTAAGTTCTACCGGTAGTAATTACAGTCCTTATTTCCTACAATAAGCTCACCTAACAGACCAGACGGTATGTGAATTATAATGACGATCAAAATCAAGGACATCCTATTAACTGCTTTATTTATCAGTACTTTTTTCGTGCACAGTGATTTAAGTGCTGCAGAGTGGAGTGGTGTAGTTTCAGGCGAAGGGCGATATTTCTTTGAAGAAGGTGACTTCGGGCAAGACCAAGAAGAGTTCTCGGTTGCCATTGAGCCTGAATTTTTCCACCGTTGGGAAGATTCTGACTGGAGCTTTGTATTTAAGCCATTCCTTCGTTGGGATAGCTTAGATGATGAGAGAACTCATGCAGATATCCGCGAGCTTATGGTGCGCTATGTTGGGGACCAGTGGGAGCTTAAAGCGGGTATGAGCAAGGTGTTTTGGGGCGTCGCAGAGTCTCAACACTTGGTAGACATCATCAATCAAACTGACTTTGTTGAAAATATTGATGGCGAAGATAAGCTTGGACAGCAAATGATTGTTCTTTCAACAGAGCAGGACTTTGGCTTATTGGAGCTGTTTTTACTGCCCGGTTCTCGCGAACGAACATTTGCTGGCGAAGAAGGGCGTTTTCGTTTTCCTTTAACCTTGGATGACGATAATCCAATTTATGCTGATGAAGATGGCAAGCAACGTTTGGATGGCGCTATTCGGTGGTCCCAGTGGGTCGGTGATTGGGATATTGGTTTGTCACACTTTTCAGGAACGAGTCGCGAGCCTTTGTTTGTGGTCGACTCTTCTAATCCGCTACAGCCTCAGTTAAGACCTTTGTACGTGACAATTGACCAAACCAGCTTGGATGTACAGGCAACAAAAGGCGCTTGGTTGTGGAAGCTTGAGGCGATGAGTCGTTCAGGGTTTAATGAAGATCGGTATTGGGCTGCAGTGGGCGGTTTTGAATATACGTTCTTTGGAGTCACTGAAAGCGGTGCTGATTTAGGTATGATTCTTGAGTACCAACACGATTCAAGAGAAACCTTGCCAGGTGGTTACCAGCAACAGGATGTTGGTGTTTTAGGTTTTAGATTGGCGATGAATGATATTCCATCAACAGAAGCGTTATTCGCACTTTCTTACGCCAATGGTCAAAGCTTTATGAACCTAGAGGCTAGCCGACGGTTGGGCGATGATTGGAAAATGATCCTTGAGGCACGGTTATTCTCCGTTGATGAAGAAGAAGGCCCAACTGCGAGTTTGCTATATCCATTTAGAAATGATGATTATGTATCATTAACGTTTGAGCGTTATTTTTAATCGGATCTGACGACACAAATATGGGCTTTAAGACCTAACAATCATTGTGTCAAAGGGGCGTTGATAGCCCCTTTTTTAGTTACATGTTATGGCGCTTGCTATGCACAGTAACACTAACATGTCGGGGAGGCTGAGTTTGAAGCGTTAGCGTAATTACAGCTGTCGTTACCGCCGGTTTCTGTGTTCAGAATATAACTAAAAGTATCATCATCAACGCCTAGTTTTAGCGCATAAATGGCACGGTATGTCATAACCTTTTTGATGTAATCCCTCGTTTCAGTGTAAGGGATGCTTTCAATCCAAATCTCCGTGGGATGGCGTCCAAATGGTATCCACTGATCAATTCGGTGCTTACCTGCGTTGTATGCCGCTGAGGCGTAGATAGGGTTTTCCCCCATTTGTTCGTTGCGCAACTCTAGGTAACGACTGCCCATTTCTATATTAATGTGAGGCTTCAATAAGTCACGACGTCCGGTATACGGAATATTAAATTTTTTTGAATAGACCTTTGCTGTAGCGGGCATGACTTGCATTAGGCCATAGGCTCCGGCAGGTGATACCGCAAGTGGGCCATAAGCGCTTTCTTGGCGTGATACACCCATTAACCATTGTGGGGGTAAATTAACTTTCTTCGCCATTTTAATATAACTATCTTTGAACGCTGTAGGGAAGCGAATCTCGGTATCATCCCAGTAGCCGGACTTCGCAATAGTTAAAATACCTTGGTTATACCATCCCCATGAGTGTGCAATTTTAGCGGCCGCTTGGGTCTCCGCATCAGCACTCATTAGTTGTAATTGTTTACGCCACTCTCGGCTGGCATTGATATAGCGTTCAAGCTCGAACAATTCTTTAGCGCGTTTCACATTGGCACTATTTTCGACCTTTTTGAAAACTTCAGGAGGAATGTTCACCGCAACATGATTGAGCTTTAGTGGTTGCTTTAAACGAGTAGCAGCCAAGTAACCATAATAATCACGTTTTTCAGCTAATAGCTTTAAGGTTAATGATGAGGCTTCATTCTCACCGAGATTCTGTTGTGCAATGGCATGCCAGTATTGCCACTGATTACTTTGCTGTTGATTAATAGGGAGCAGAGTATAGAGTTCTTTAATGGTTTCCCATCGTTCGTTTCTTAATAGAACCGCAAGTTTCCAGTGATTAACGAGGTCATCCGTTATGAATTTATTGAGATTCCCATCATCCAGCCAATCAAGTGCTTTCGGCTTATTTTCAGTGGCAAGTGCTAAGAACAAAGTCCGCTCAACTTCATCTTCGTGATCTTTGGTCAGTGGTATTCGGTTTTTAGTGTGGAGCCATACTTTATAAGCTTTATCTCGATCTCCCCATGCAAGTCGTTTCATGGCAAAAACCAATATCGGTGCTTCTAGGTTTGGATCTTTGCCCGGGAAAAAACTTCGACGATTTACCACACCAGGATTCTTTTTTGCTTTAACCCAAAGATCAACGATGTAACGCTTATCACGGTCTAAAAAACGCTCTAAATACTTCAATAAACCAATTGAGCCTTCGTGGGCAGTTCGGTAAAACCGATGGTAAGCAATATTATGGTTAACTGCACCAGAGTCTATCCACTTCTTAAATACCGGATCGCATTCTTTGGGTTGTGACTTAGGGACGCTCCAAAGATCTTCTATATCGCTGGATAACGCTTTAATGGTGCTACCGTTTTTGAGTTTATGGCTGAGAATTTGACAGTCGAGGCTCGCGCTGTCGCCATAATTGTAGTACTGCTCTAAAACATCATACTGCTTTTTAGCGGCCAACTGATTTATAAACTGTTGTTTCAATCTATCGGCTAAGGGCGAGTCATTGTAAGTGACAATAAAACTGTCGATTTCTGCTCGGTTCTGTACATCTAATTTTTTGAGCAGTTCTTTATATTCGAGATAGGGATATAAAGGGTAGTCCTTCAATGAATTTTTAAGTTTGCGGTAATTTGTTAAATCGCCGTTAGCAAAAGCTTTTTCAGCGGCTAAAAATGCTAATTGTTCGCTACTATTAACAGCCTGTATTTTTGATGAAAACGTAAGGGAAATTAGTGAGATAGTGGACGCTATGATGAGGTTAGCTGTAGCCCGCATGTTTAAGTTTTATCCTTAAAAAGTGAATCTTGAATCTATTATGTCTTAAATGACAAAATATTTGGGTAAAGAAGTGTAAGATATCTAGAGGTATATCGGCTGTAAGCCTTTACAACGTTAGTATCCAGAGCACTCACATTCATTAGATATCTAAAATCTAAAGAGTTCAAGCTGTTTTCAAAGTGTTTGGAGTTTTGGCGTAAATGCACTTGTTTTTGTGGCATGAACTGTAATAATGTGTGCGCCTGTCGGGTCAGCCTTAAAGGGATCAGACCTGATAAAATGTTTAATTGCGTTATAATGTGGTTTTAGTAACGAAAGCGTAATTAACTAAAAGTTGTTACAACAGAAATAGTTAGGTAGGTATATGGCTAAAGGTACAAAATATAAAGCACGTCCTATGGACGAAGATGGTTTTATTCATTACACCGACGAAGAGCACCAGATCTGGAGCGAGTTAATGGCTCGTCAGGAGAAGCTTATCGAAGGTCGTGCCTGCCCTGAGTATTTCGAAGGCCTTGAAAAAATTAACCTGCCTCATGATCGTATTCCGCAGCTTGAAGAAGTGTCTAGTGTATTGCGTAAAGAAACGGGCTGGGAAGTGGCTTGGGTCCCTGCGTTAATCAACTTCGATAAGTTTTTCGCGCTTTTAGCAGATAAAAAGTTCCCTTGCGCGACCTTTATTCGTACTCGTGAGGAAATGGACTATTTACAAGAGCCTGATGTGTTCCATGAAATCTATGGTCACACAGCTATGTTAACTAACCCATATTTCGCTGAGTTTACAGCAGCTTACGGCAAGCTTGGCTATGAAGCGAGTAAAGAAGATCGCGTCTACTTAGCTCGCCTATATTGGTTTACCGTTGAGTTTGGTTTAATTAATACGGGGCAGGGCGATCGTATTTATGGTGGTGGTATCTTGTCATCAATTGGCGAAACTCCTCATAGTTTGGAAGATCCAGAAGTAATTCGTGCACCGTTTGATCCAATAGAAATGCTTCGTACGCCATACCGTATTGATATCATGCAACCGAAGTACTTTGTGATTGAAGACTTTAAACAGCTTTTTGATTTAGCCAATGGCGATGTGATGGGGATGGTAAAAGAGGCCAAGCGCCTTGGTTTACGCGAGCCCCTTTATCCACCAAAGGAAGAGCAAAAAGCTAGTTAGGCCCTAAATCGTTATTTGGCAGCCCGCGAGATTGTGAAATGTCGTGGGCTGTTGCATAATAGAGGGATAGTTAAAGCCTTGAAATTGCTTTAAATTTTTATACTTATGTTATTGAAATTAAATAAACAACTCATCCCAACGTTTATCGTTGCGGCACAAATACGCGCTCAATGGAGCAAAGCGTAGGAATAGCTATTTTCAAATTAATTTGGTCTTTTGATCGTTAAAGTTGCGTATTGAGTTCGTTTAATCACTGAAGAGAACATCTCGAGAACTGATAAGCAGGATCAAAAGGAACGTAATTCCACCTCACAATGAGGAGTTTATAAATGACTGATACTACTTTTAATCCACTTGGAACTGACGGTTTTGAGTTTGTTGAATATTCTGCACCTGATGCTGCTGGCGTAAAAAAACTAAAAGAGCTTTTTGAGCTGTTAGGTTTTACTGAAGTGGCAAAGCACAAATCTCAAGAAGTCTTCTTGTATCGCCAAGGCGACATTAACTTCTTAATTAATGCTGAAACAGACGGTTACTTTAATGAGTTTAGCCAACAGCACGGTCCTTGTGCATGTGCCATGGCTTGGCGCGTAGAAGACGCTCAAAAAGCCTATGACTACGCTGTTGAGCAAGGTGCTAAGCCGTTTGATAAAGAAGAGCACAGCGCTCACCCAGGCGTTTACGGTATTGGGGGTTCGGTACTGTACTTCGTGGATAAGTGGGGTAAAGAGAACAACATTTATCAAGACGACTTCAACTTCTATGATGGCGTTGATGAGTTCCCACGTGGCATGGGCTTACAAACTCTTGATCACTTAACGCACAACGTTAAGCGTGGTGGTATGGATGTGTGGGCGACTTTCTATGAAAACATCGCGAACTTCCGTGAAATTCGTTATTTCGATATCGAAGGTAAGCAAACAGGCTTATTCTCAAAAGCGATGACAGGGCCGTGTAACAAGTTGCGTATTCCAATCAACGAATCAGCAGACGACAAGTCTCAGATCGAAGAGTACTTAAGAGAATACAATGGTGAAGGTATTCAACATATCGCACTATCAACGGAAGACATTTACGGCACCATCGAGAAGCTTCGTGAAGGCGGTATGGAGTTCATGGACACGCCTGAAACCTATTACGACATGATCCCTAAGCGTATTCCTGAGCACCATGAAGATGTCGATAAATTACGTAAAAACCGCATCTTGATCGATGGTTCTTTGGATCACGAAGAAGGTATCTTGCTTCAGATTTTCACTAACACAGTGATTGGTCCTATTTTCTTCGAGATCATTCAACGTAAAGGTAACCAAGGCTTCGGCGAAGGAAACTTCAAGGCGTTGTTTGAGTCTATCGAACTAGACCAACAGAAACGTGGAGTAATTTAACATGCGTAAATGGATTGCTTTCCCGCATAAGGAAGGAACCATTTCTCGCCAAGCACACGCTGATCTACCTGAAGAAGCACCCTATGAGCGTGAGGCGGGGCGAAGCGGTTTCTTTGGCCCAACGGCTCACTTTCACCACAAGAACCCGCCAACGGCGTGGGAAAAGTGGGAAGGCCCGTTGCGTCCACGCGCTTTTGACCTGAATGAGTTGGATAAAAATTCCAACTCGCCTTGGGGTGCAGAGAGCTTGTTATACAACGCCCATTGCCGTTTCCGTATTTGGAACTGTAATGAAGCCATGATGAATTTGGCGCGTAATGGCGATGGTGATGAGTTGTTCTTCATCCACAAAGGCCAAGGTGACTTGTTCTGTGATTATGGTCATATGGAAATTCGTGAGGGCGACTATGTGGTCGTTCCTCGCGGCACTATGTGGAGAATCGAGCCACAAGAGCCTATGACGATGTTATTAATCGAAGCCACTAACGACAGCTACCAATTGCCGGATAAAGGTTTGGTCGGCCCGCAGGCGATTTTTGACCCTGCGATGTTGGATGTGCCAAGCATTAATGACAAATTCAAAGCGCAACAAGACGACACGCCATGGGCTGTTGAGATTAAGCGTCGTGGTCAGCTATCACGCGTGCAATATAACTATTCGCCATTAGACGCGATAGGTTGGCACGGTGATTTATCGGTGGTGCGTATTAATTGGCGTGATATTCGTCCGTTAATGTCACACCGTTACCACTTGCCACCATCAGCACATACTACGTTTGTCGCCAGCCGTTTTGTGGTGTGCACTTTTGTGCCAAGACCGATTGAGTCGGATCCAGGTGCCTTAAAAGTACCGTTCTACCACAACAACGATGACTTCGATGAAGTCTTGTTCTATCACGCCGGAGACTTCTTCAGCCGTGATAATATTGATGCTGGTATGGTCACCTTCCACCCATCGGGCTTTACTCACGGACCACATCCAAAAGCTTTCGAAGCAGGGCGTAAGCATGCTAAGAAGGAAACGGACGAAGTGGCCGTGATGTTGGATACGCGTGATGCGCTGGAAGTTGGTGATGCGATGGCTGGGGTTGAAAATCCAGAGTATTGTAATAGTTGGAAAGCCTCCGAGTAACGAGTAATGGTCTTTTCTGGCTTATACGTTGTTATTTAGCGTACTCAGTGAGTCATGTATTATTCATACACTCCTCACTTCCGTGCGCTAAATGCCTCGTCTAAGCACGAAAACCCTCATTACTTGCAATAGGCCACGCTAATCAGCTGGCCTAAGCAGTTGAATTTAGTGTTGTTGGTGCCATATCCATTGGTATCGACAACAGAATTAACAAAGAATTAGGATGTAGATAATGAAATTAGCTACTTTAAGAGATGGTTCTCGTGACGGTCAGTTGGTTGTAGTCAGTAATGATCTTACAAAAGCAACTAAAGTTGACTACGTTAAAACATTACAAGCGGCCCTAGACGATTGGGATGCTTTCAAGCCAAAGCTTGAAAAGACTTATCAAGAGCTAAATGACGGTCAAATTTCAGATGTCATGGATTTTGATCAAGGTGCTTGTGAGTCACCACTTCCACGTGCCTATCAGTGGGCTGACGGCAGTGCTTATGTGAACCACGTTGAATTGGTACGTAAGGCGCGTAACGCTGAAATGCCAGAAACTTTCTGGACTGATCCATTGATGTACCAAGGCGGCAGCGACACCTTCTTAGGCCCTCGTGACACAATCAAGATGGCGAGTGAAGAGTATGGTATCGACATGGAAGCAGAAGTTGCCGTTATTACGGGCGACGTGCCGATGGGTGCTTCTGCTGAGCAAGCGGAAAAAGAAATTCGTTTATTGATGAC
The DNA here is from genome assembly GCF_000981765.1 of Kangiella geojedonensis. Classification (GTDB taxonomy): domain Bacteria; phylum Pseudomonadota; class Gammaproteobacteria; order Enterobacterales; family Kangiellaceae; genus Kangiella; species Kangiella geojedonensis. The sequence goes on from NZ_CP010975.1 coordinate 1,054,061, forward strand.
GGTTAATGATGTCTCATTACGTAATTTAATCCCAGGCGAGTTGGCGAAAGGCTTTGGTTTCTTCCAAGCAAAACCGTCATCAGCATTTTCACCTGTTGCAGTAACTCCTGATGAGTTAGGCGATAAGTGGGACGGTAAAAAAGTTTACTTACCATTAATTACACACTTGAACGATAAAGAGCTTGGTCACCCAGATTGTGGTGTGGACATGGTGTTTGACTTCCCAACGTTGGTTGCGCATGCTGCCAAAACACGTCCTCTTTCAGCGGGCACTATTGTGGGTTCTGGCACGATTTCAAACAAAGACCGCTCGGTTGGTTCTTCATGCCTTGCAGAAGTTCGTATGCTTGAAATCATCGCTGACGGTAAGCCTTCAACACCATTTATGCAGTTTGGTGATCGCGTCACTATCGAGATGTTTGATGAGAATAACCAGAGCATCTTCGGACAGATTAACCAAGTTGTAGAAAAGTACGAAGCATAAGAAATAGATAAGGAGAGGGTTTATGTTGAAGCTTTATAGTTACTGGCGCTCTACGGCGGCTTACCGCGTAAGAGCAGCTCTTAATATTAAGCGTTTGTCATATTCCATTATACCCATACATTTGGTCAAAGATGGTGGCGAACAACATAAACCCGAATATGCTGAAAAAAACCCACAGGAGCTAGTGCCGTTACTAGACGATAATGGCAAGCTCTTGAGCCAATCTATGGCTATCTGTGAGTACATAGATGAAGCCTATGATGGGCCTAAATTACTTCCCAGTGAACCTTTCCTAAAGGCTAAAGTCAGAAGTGTATGCCAGGTCATTGCTTGTGATATTCACCCCCTAGATAACTTGCGAGTATTGCAGTATTTGAAGGGGGAGCTACAAGTTAGTGATGAGCAAAAAACAACATGGTATGCGCATTGGATTCTAAAAGGATTCGCAGCTCTTGAAGAGACGTTAACTGAATACAAAGCGCAAGGGCCTTTTTGTTTTGGCGAAGATTTAACATTGGCTGATGTGTTTTTGGTGTCACAAATGTACAATGCTCGACGATTCGATGTTGATTTATCGGACTTCCCACGTTTGGTGGAGATCGAAAAGCACTGTTTGACTCTGGATGCTTTTAGAAATGCGACCCCTGAATCGCAGCCTGACGCTGTTATTTAATAGTGAAATACACTGACATAGTTTGCGAAAGAGAGAATTAATGAAATTTAAAACGACAAAAACATTGCTTGCGCTAAGTATTGCTACTTTGACCTCTGGGTCTATCGCTGCTCCTTATGAGATTGTTGATTTGGGCGGTCTTGGAGGCGACACAAGTGTCGCGAATGATATTGACTCAGCAGGGAATGCCTTTGGCTACGCAGACGCTGAAGTGGTAGACGGGACAAGTGATTTTATTACTCACGCAGTTCAGTTCGATGAAACCCAGGGAAATATCGATTTAGGTTCTTTGCCTGAAGGAACCGAAAGCTATGCCGTTGGCGTTAATGACTCTATGGTTGCCGTCGGTTACTCCAATGAAATTACAGAGGAAGAGAATGATAATGGGCAGCTGATTAAGGTGATAAATCATCATGCTGTGTTTTTTGAAGGTGGCGTAGTAACAAAGTTTCCTGAGTTTGCTAACTATAGTTCACCCGTAGCGCTCGATATTAATAACAGCCAAATGGCTATATTAACCGGTAAATTTGACGCTGATACTACTGATGAAGCTAGTGGTGTGGATCGTGGCGCCGTTTACGATAGACAAAATGATACTTATCAGGTTGTTGAACCGTTTGCTGCCGGTACTGATAGACGGTCTTATATTACTGATATTAATAACTTAAATGATATTGTTGGTTTTGCTGATAAAGAAGTTGGCGAAACTATACAGATAGCTTCGTATATCGCCAATACATCAGATATAACTAATCGTGTTGAAATAGAAACTATTGACAACAGAGCAATTTTTGCAATGGCGATTAATGACTCTAAGGAAGTTGTCGGGAGTATGTTTATCCCAAATTCAAGAGGGCAACGAGAAGCGTTTTATATAGATATGTCTGATGCAAATCCGCAGATTGAATTTCTAGGATTCTTTGATAACGCATTCAACGACTCAAGAGCTCGTGATATTAATAATTTGGGACAAATCGTTGGTCGCGCATTAATATCTGTCCCTACGTTAGGTGAAAATGGCGCTTTCCTTTACGAGGATGGTGAAATGAAAAACCTTAATGAATTAATAGCATGTGACTCTGGCTGGACCTTAACGGAAGCTAGAGCTATTAACGACTCTGGTCAGATAGTTGGTGTCGGCACTGTCGATGGAGAGGTTCGTGCTTTTCGCTTAGACCCGACTGGTGAGCCAGTCGAAGACTGCGGCGATAGTAACCCACAGCCTAGTGACGGCGGTGGTAGTGTTCCAGCAGTATTGTTAGCCTTATTGGCGGTAGTTGGTTTAAGAAGACGCTTTTCATAAAGTTAACGACTAATCGTTCAATAAAAAAGCCTCCGTATTGGAGGCTTTTTTATTTCCGCAGTATAAGAGTATTACATGTTTGGATAGTTCGGGCCACCAGCACCTTCAGGCGTAACCCAGGTGATATTTTGGCTTGGATCTTTAATATCACAGGTTTTGCAATGGACGCAGTTTTGAGCGTTAATCACAAATTGTGGGTTATTACCCTCGTCATCGCGAACCACTTCATACACGCCAGCAGGGCAGTAGCGTTGTGCTGGCTCGTCATATTTTTCTAGGTTGACATCAATGGGGATTGACTTGTCTTCTAGCTTTAAGTGGACAGGCTGATCTTCTTCGTGGTTTGTATTGGACACAAACACAGAAGACAGCTTATCAAATGATAACTTCCCATCTGGCTTTGGATAGTCGATCTTCTTGCATTGATCAGCTGGTTTCATCTGGGCGTAATCTGGCTTTGGATCGCTTAGCGTCCAAGGCAGCTTGCCGTTAAAGATATTCAAATCAATAAAGGCGTAGGCAGACCCTAGGAAGTTGCCCCACTTATGTTGTGCTGGACCAAAATTACGTTGTTGATGAAGTTCTCTCCAAGCCCATGAAGCCTTATAGTTTGCTTCATATTCAGTTAACTCATCATTCGCACGGTCACCGCCAAATGCAGCCATAATGGTCTCTGCTGCAATCATTCCAGACTTCATGGCGGTATGCGTACCTTTGATCTTTGCGAAATTCAAGGTTCCCGCATTATCTCCTATCAATATCCCGCCCGGAAAAGCCATCTTAGGCTGTGATTGCAAACCGCCTTTAGTTAAAGCGCGAGCACCGTAAGAAATCCGCTCTCCACCTTCTAGGTATTGCTTGATAACCTTTTGGTGTTTATAACGTTGGAACTCATGGAATGGGCTGACATGTGGGTTTGAATAGGAGAGGTCAGTGATTAGGCCAACCACAACTTGATTGTCTTCAATGTGATACAAGAAGCCGCCGCCTGCAGATCCTGATTCACTCAAAGGCCATCCTGCGGTATGAACCACCAATCCTTCTTGGTGTTGTTCGTCAGATACTTTCCAAAGCTCCTTGATGCCGATGCCATAATGTTGCGGCTCTTTACCTTGGTCAAGGTTGAACTGACTGATCAATTCTTTACCGAGGCTACCTCGGCACCCTTCAGCAAAAAGAGTGTATTTTGCATGTAGCTCCATGCCCGGCATGTAACCGTCTTTTTTCTCACCATCTTTGCCGATACCCATATCGCCAGTGGCAATACCTTTGACCGATCCGTCTTCGTTATAGAGAACCTCTGATGCAGCGAAACCAGGGAAAATCTCAACGCCTAAAGCTTCAGCTTGTTCGGCCAGCCAGCGACACAAGTTACCTAAGCTAATGATGTAGTTACCATCGTTGTGCATTGTTTTCGGAACAAAGAAATTTGGTACCTTAGTCGCTTTGTCTTCATTTTTCATGAGGTAGATGGTATCGCCAGTAACTTTTGTCTTAAGTGGCGCGCCTTTTTCTTCCCAGTCCGGAATCAGTTCGTTAAGCGCAGTAGGCTCAACGACAGCCCCCGATAAAATATGGGCCCCAACTTCAGAACCTTTCTCTACTACACACACCATCAATTCTTTATCGTTCTCGATGGCGAGTTGGCGAAGCTTAATAGCAGCAGAAAGACCAGAAGGGCCTGCACCCACTATCACAACGTCAAATTCCATAAATTCGCGTTCCACCTAGATCTCCTCTTAAAATTGATTAAAAATCATTCAAAATATGGCTAAAATCACGATCAACTATTGACCTTAAGCCAGTAAAACGTCACCATTACGCCCTATTTTACAAAAGATAGGCGCCTAGATCGTCTATATTTGGCAGAGATTATACATACGATAGGGTTTTCATGAAAATTCTAGTTGCAATAAAACGAGTAATTGACGCGAACGTAAAGGTTCGTGTAAAGCCAGACAATAGCGGTGTGGAAACTGCTAACGTAAAAATGTCTATGAATCCATTCTGTGAGATTGCTGTTGAAGAAGCGGTTCGCCTGAAAGAAAAAGGCATTGCTTCTGAGGTTGTCGCAGTATCTATTGGCAACCAACAATGCCAAGAAACATTGCGTACAGCATTGGCACTAGGTGTTGATAAAGCTATCTTGGTAAAAACTGATGATCAGTTAGAGCCATTAGCAGTATCAAAAGTATTGAAGAAAATTGTTGAGCAAGAGGGGCCTGAAATGGTGCTTCTTGGTAAACAATCTATCGATGGTGATAATAACCAAACCGGCCAGATGCTTGGTGCATTGCTAGGTTGGGGCCAAGGTACTTTCGCTTCAGAAGTTGAAGTCGAAGATGGCAAAACTAAAGTAACTCGTGAAATTGATGGCGGCTTACAGACTATTGAGTTAAAGCTACCAGCAGTTGTGACGACTGACTTACGTTTAAACGAGCCTCGCTTCGCATCGCTTCCAAACATTATGAAAGCGAAACGTAAGCCTCTTGATGAAATCGCACTAGCTGATTTGGGTGTTGATACTGCGAACCGTACAGAAACCTTGAGTGTAGAAAATCCACCTGAGCGTAGCGAAGGTATTAAGGTTGAGACGGTAGCTGAGCTAGTAGATAAATTGAAGAATGAAGCGAAGGTGATCTAAATGACGACTTTAGTAATTGCAGAGCACAATAACAGCGAATTACAGGCTTCTACTTATAACGCTATCGCTGCAGCGAAGCAGCTTAGTGGTGAAACGGTCGTATTAGTAGCTGGTCATGACTGTCAATCGGTGGCCGATCAAGCGGCTAAAGCAGAAGGCGTTGATAAGGTTCTATTGGCTCAGGCCGAGTTCTTAGAGCACTTATTAGCGGAAGATGTCGAAAAGGCTGTGATGGCTCAGGAAGGCGACTACTCGCACATTCTAGCGCCAGCTTCGACGTTTGGTAAGAACATGATGCCACGTATCGCGGCTTTGTTGGACGTGCAGCAAATCTCAGACATTATCGCTGTAGATTCAGATGATACTTTTAAACGTCCTGTGTATGCAGGTAATGCTATTGCTACCGTAAAGAGTAACGATGCCAAGAAAGTAATTACTGTTCGTGCCACAGCGTTTGATGCATTAGCTACTGAAGGCGGTTCTGCTTCCATTGAGAATGTAGATTCTGGCTCACACACTGAACTAAGCAACTATGTAGGCGAAGAGTTGACGGAATCTGAGCGTCCTGACTTAGGCACAGCAAGCGTTGTAGTTTCTGGTGGTCGTGGCATGGGTAACGGCGAGAACTTTGAAATGCTAGAAACATTGGCGGACAAGCTGGGTGCCGCTGTAGGCGCATCGCGTGCAGCAGTTGATGCTGGTTTTGTTCCTAATGATTACCAAGTAGGCCAAACGGGTAAAATCGTTGCCCCTGAATTGTATATTGCCGTAGGTATTTCTGGCGCGATTCAGCACTTGGCGGGTATGAAAGACTCAAAAGTTATTGTCGCTATCAACAAAGACGAAGAAGCGCCTATTTTCCAGGTAGCAGATTACGGCTTAGTTGAAGATTTATTTAAAGCGGTACCAGAGTTAATTGACGCTCTGTAATTTCTTTAAAAGTAAGATATAAAAAAACCGCCGTTTGGCGGTTTTTTTATGCTTAAGTATTTCTTGGTCTTTAACTAGGCTGCGTTAGTAGATTCAAAGATTTTGTCTGCACTTGCTGCAACAAAACCTTGGTACAAGTCACCGTTATCCATAGCGAACCGTTCAGCAAACTCGTAGAAACAGGAACGAATAGGGTGTTTACCACCATTGAATTCCCAGTCAACGATATTCGCCATTGTTGCACTTTGCTTTAAACAAACGTCTTCATTACCTTTGATTTCGCCGCCACTCGTATTTAACTCGAATCCTTTGTCTTTCAGGAATTGATTTACAGTCTCAATGTTTTTCATATCACGTAATTTATTGACTGATACGGTGAAGTGGTTCGCTCGAAGGCCAAAAGCTGCCAACCATGCTGCATATTCACTTTCTTCAAGCAAGCGCTCGTAAGCTTCACGAGTAATTTTACCCCATGGACGAGAAGGGAGCGTTAATCCGTCTTTGCGAATATTCCAATTGGCTTCTGCAATCAGTCCACGGCAAAACATTTGTAGCTCTGCTGAAAACTCTTCAAGCAATAACTCACTGACAAAAATCTTAGGTGCATCTTCATCGCTTTCATGTTGGAAATGCTTTGCGTAAAGCTTTTTCTCTTCAAAGTGATATTCGCCAGCGGCATAGTAACCAAATTGTTCTAGGTGCTTACCGATGTTTTCCAAATTGATCGAGCCTTCGTTAAAAGTACGAAGCGCAATATGATCATTGATAATAGTGTCATCGCCAAGCGCTTTGAATTCTTTATGAATTGCCTCAGCGTCAGGTGTGATCGCTAGATAATCGTTCCACAATGCGTCAAATAGAGCTTTGTGATTTTGGGTAGACATAATTCTAAAAACCTACTTATTTAAATGTTTCTTTCATGAAAGTGGTAAGAGGACAGACCAATTGTACAATCTTTGGCCTGTCACTTTCAAATATTTGGCTGCTTATATGGCGATATGTTCTGCGATTTAAAGGTCTTTTACATTTTTCATAAAGTGTTTGAAGACACCAGGAGTCGCAGCAAGGATGCTTTTCGACTTTTCTTGGTGTGGATTACCTTTTATGTCTCCAACAAATCCGCCTGCTTCTTTAATGATTAAAATACCAGCAGCCGTATCCCATTCGCTTAAACCAAACTCCCAGAATCCATCTAAACGGCCTGCAGCTACGTATGCTAAATCCAGCGATGCAGAGCCAGCGCGACGCATATCAACACATAACGGGAAAATGGTTTCGAAGTAACGCATATAATCGCCAAGATCTTGATGGCCACGGAACGGAAAGCCAGTCGCTAGAAGAGCAGTATCAAGTTTTTTCTTGTCACTAACACGAATACGAGTGTTATTAAGTTGGGCACCGCCGCCATTAGAGGCTGTAAAACACTCGTCTTTAATCGGATCGTAAACAACTGCAGCAAGTGTTTTGCCTTTTTGCTTTACGGCGATTGATATGGCGAAATGTGGGATGCCTTGTAGAAAGTTGGTTGTGCCATCGATTGGGTCGATAATCCAAACGGTGTCGCTATCGCCGTGCTGGCCACTTTCTTCAGCAAGGATCGCATGATCAGGATAGCTGTATTTGATGGCATCAATAATGATTTCTTCAGCTTGCTTGTCGATATTACTGACATAGTCGTTAGGTCCTTTGCTTTGTGCAATGATCCGCTCACGATTCGCAAACGCTTTCGCCACAAAATTTCCAGCACGTTCTGCCGCGCGCACGGCAATGTTTTTGTACGCATTCATATAGATACCACCAAAGTCAAAGAACAGTTCTGTAAGAACAGAGTCCATATTGGACAAATAATGAGCATATGCTCGAAACGGAGCGAATAATAGCAAATGTTGTGGATATTAAGAAGTCCCCAACGCAGTTTTTTCACGCTTTTTGTTCAATTAAACTGACAGCAGCGACCAATTAATAGTGGGGTTATGGGAAATGCTCTGCTACTATACCTTCTTGTAAATTATCGACTTTTTCACGTGAATGACTGAACAAACGCTACCATCAAACACTCCAGATATATTGCACAACATCAAGATAGTGCTTTGCCAGACGAGTCATCCAGGCAATATTGGCGCAGCTGCAAGAGCCATGAAAACCATGGGTTTGAAGCAATTAGTGTTGGTTAATCCGAAACAATTTCCTTCGGAGGAAGCTACAGCTCGCGCGTCAGGAGCTACCGATGTTCTGGACAATGCGAAAGTTGTCGCTTCGCTAGAAGAGGGTATTGATGATTGTCGGTTGGTGATTGGAACCAGCTCCCGTAACCGAGCATTACCTTGGCCTCTTGTAGAGCCTCGTGAAATTAAAAGTATCATCGAGCGTGAACCGACAGCCCTGCCTATGGCGATTGTGTTTGGTCGTGAAAGCACTGGGTTACTGAATGAAGAATTACAACTTTGTCATTATCACGTTAATATTCCCGCAAATCCCGACTATATGTCGCTGAATTTGGCTGCTGCGGTTCAGGTTATATGTTATGAATGTCGGTTATTAGCCTTAGGGCTACAAAGTTCGTTACATTCAGCCGATGCTATTGAAGAGGCAGAAGCCGAAGTGAGCGGTGAGCGTAAGGCGACAGTTAAACAGACGGAAGGCTTATATCAGCATTTTGAAAGTGTGATGACCGAGACTGGCTTTTTCGATCCAGCTGAACCAAAGCTTCTCCCGGCGCGGTTACATCGTCTTTTTGCAAAAGCACAGCTGACAGAAGCCGAAGTCAATATTATGCGCGGATTCTTAGCGTCCATGACTAAGCACATAAAGTACAAATCCAACAATACTGACAAGAGCGATGAGGATTAATGATGTTTTCTCGAATCAAAGAAGACATTAAAAGCGTGTATCACCGCGATCCAGCGGCACGCAATAATTTCGAAGTTTTGACGAATTATCCAGGGCTTCATGCTATTTGGGTACATCGTGTTGCGCATAAACTATGGAATGCCAACTGGAAGTGGTTGGCCAGAACTCTATCAACCATAGCGCGTTGGTTAACGGGTATCGAGATACATCCAGCGGCAAAAATTGGGCGTCGCTTCTTTATTGATCACGGCATGGGCGTAGTCATCGGCGAAACTGCCGAGATTGGTGATGATTGCACGCTTTATCATGGAGTCACTTTAGGGGGCACCAGCTGGAAAGAAGGTAAAAGACACCCAACCTTAAAAAACGACGTGGTGATTGGTGCTGGTGCTAAGGTTTTGGGCCCTATTACTCTTGAAAGGGGCGCTCGAGTTGGCTCGAATGCTGTAGTGGTTAAAGACGTGCCTGAAGACACGACGATGATTGGTATTCCTGCACGCCAAGTCAGCCGCCAAAAAGATGCTGAGCAAACGGTATTTGAAGCTTATGGCATCAGTACCCAACAGCAAGATCCTATTTCTCAAGCTATTCGTAGTCTACACGAACACTCTCGCGCTCTCGAAAAACAAATGGAGCTTATTGCCTGTGCTTTGAAGAAGCAGGGTATCGATTGCGCTGAGCTTGACCTTCCTGACGTTGAATGTGACGAATTGACTCGTTTTGACCTTAAAGATCCTGATGGTGTGTATGACGAGGGACAGCATGATGATGCCACCCCCGAAAACACGTCTAAAAAGCCCGACAAGCGGTTTTGATGATTTCCTAAGCTATTGATTTCCTTTAATGAGAATCAGTTGCATTTAGTTGAGTAAAATACTGGGTATTTATACTTATGCAACTGGTCTTTTCGATTAGTTTATCTAATTCTTTGTTTGATAATACTATATTTATCAATAGATTATCCCTTACTTCTGCTCTGCTGGTCACTGCTTGCTAAAGTTGACTAAAATAGTCGGGTATGAGATCATTAAGTTATCGAAGTAAAGGTACTGATATGAAGTTAAGCACCAAGGGTCGATATGCTGTAACAGCGATGCTGGACTTAGCATTGCACACAGGCAAGGGCCCGATAACACTGGCAGAAGTCTCTGGAAGGCAACACATTTCGTTGTCGTACCTAGAGCAACTGTTTGCACGACTGCGCAAGGCCAACTTGGTTGAAAGCGTTCGTGGGCCAGGCGGTGGTTATGAGTTAAAGCGCCCAGCGACACAAATTAGTATCGCAGAGGTTGTTTTAGCGGTAAACGAACCCATTACTGCCACGCGCTGTAATGGTAAAGGCGATTGCCAAGGTGGCGATGTCTGTTTATCACATCAGTTATGGTCAGAGTTAAGTGACCAAATTTATCAGTTTTTGAGTGGGATAACGTTAGATCATGTTATCCAACGAGATTTTGTTCAGCAGGTAGCTGAACGCCAAAATGTGCGCTTCCGTGAAGAAGACGTCATTGCTTTTGGTTAATTTTTGAATTGTGCTTGATATTTAGCGGAGAAGAGAATGAAGTTACCCATCTATCTTGATTATGCAGCCACCACGCCGGTCGACCCGCGTGTTGCCGAGAAGATGGTTCAATACATGAGTGTTGATGGCATCTACGGTAACCCTGCGTCACGTTCCCACAAATTTGGTTGGGAAGCAGAAGAGGCCGTTGATGAAGCAAGACAACATGTGGCGGATCTAATCAACGCCGACCCACGCGAGATTGTGTGGACTTCAGGCGCTACTGAATCAGATAACTTGGCGATTAAAGGTGCAGCGCACTTTTACGGCAAGAAAGGTAAACACATCATTACAGTTAAAACTGAGCACAAAGCTGTGCTTGACACGACTCGTCAGTTAGAGCGTGAAGGTTATGAAGTAACTTACCTAGACGTTAAAGACGATGGCCTTGTTGACTTAGAAGAGTTTAAGAAAGCCCTGCGTGATGACACTATTGTTGTCAGTATCATGCACGTGAACAACGAAACGGGTGTGGTTCAAGATATCGACGCTATCGGTGAATTGTGCCGCGAGCGAAAAATCATTTTCCACGTGGATGCAGCGCAAAGCGCAGGTAAATTACCAATCGACGTGCAAAGTACCAAAGTAGATATGTTGTCTATTTCTGGGCATAAAATGTATGGTCCAAAAGGTATCGGTGTACTGTATGTTCGTCGTAAACCTCGCGTTCGCTTAGAAGCGCAAATGCACGGAGGTGGTCACGAGCGTGGTATGCGTTCAGGTACGTTACCAACACACCAAATCGTTGGTATGGGTGAAGCAGCTCGTATCGCTAACGAAGATATGGCGAAAGACAACGAACGTATTATCAGCCTCCGCGAGCGTTTGTGGGCTGGCGTTAACGATATGGAAGAAGTCTATCTTAACGGTCACGAAGAACAGCGTGTGGCGGGTATTATCAATATCAGTTTCAACTTTGTTGAAGGTGAATCATTAATCATGGCACTGAAAGATCTAGCAGTGTCGTCAGGCTCAGCATGTACATCTGCGAGCTTGGAGCCTTCGTACGTATTACGTGCTTTAGGTCGTGACGACGAGTTGGCGCACAGCTCAATTCGCTTCAGTATCGGTCGCTTCACTACTGAAGAAGAGATTGACTACACAATTGAGAAGGTTCGAGAAGGTATTGGTCGTTTACGTGACTTATCTCCACTGTGGGATATGTACAAAGACGGCATCGACCTGTCTAAAGTTGAATGGCAGGCGCACTAATTTAAGCGGGAGATTTTATTATGGCATATAGTGAAAAAGTTATTGATCATTACGAGAACCCACGTAACGTCGGTTCGTTCGAAAAAGATGATACGACTGTAGGTACTGGCATGGTAGGTGCTCCAGCTTGTGGTGACGTCATGAAACTACAGATCAAAGTTAATGAGCAAGGCATTATCGAAGATGCTAAGTTTAAGACTTACGGCTGTGGTTCTGCGATTGCATCTAGCTCACTAGTAACAGAGTGGGTTAAAGGTAAAACTGTTGATGAAGCTCAAGCGATCAAGAATACCGACATCGCTGAAGAGTTAGCGTTACCGCCAGTGAAAATTCACTGTTCAGTTCTTGCAGAAGATGCAATTAAAGCTGCGGTAAAAGACTTTAAAGATAGAAGTCAAAAGTAAACTATCAAGTAATAGCGAAATAGGTACAGGTTAATTTATGGCGATCACTTTATCAGACTCAGCAGCAGAGCGAGTAAAGTCATTCCTTGATAATCGTGGTAAAGGCATCGGGGTAAGGCTCGGTGTGACAACTACTGGTTGTTCAGGGTTGGCTTACGTTCTAGAGTTTGTAGATGAACTTAACGACGAAGATATCGTGTATGAAGATAAAGGCGTAAAAGTCATTATCGATCCCAAAAGTAAGCTGTACCTAGAAGGCACACGCCTCGAATTCGTGAAAGAAGGCTTGAACGAAGGTTTTGAGTTCGTGAATCCCAACGTAAAAGGCGAGTGTGGGTGTGGTGAGTCTTTCACCGTCTAAACGAGCTGCCTAAATTCTTTATGACTTTGTTAAATCTAAATTAAAGTTTAGTCATTTACTGGGGATAAACTCCCTCACTTTAATTTAGATTTGCCTCGTCCTAAAAAATTTATTCTAACTCGTTACTGAGTAAACTGAATCGATAAATAACTTTTCCTAAAGAATTCCTACTATGGCAAATGCGCAGCAAAATTATTTTGAATTATTCGGCCTTGAGCCGAATTTTTTCATCGATCAAAAAGATTTATCGAGTAAGTTGAAGCGCTTGTTGCAATCAGCTCATCCTGATCGTCATGCGCAAGGTGGTAGTCAGCAACAAATGTTGGCGATGCAGAAAACGACTCGATTGAATGATGCATTTGCGGTTTTAAAACACCCAGTTAAACGTGCTCAGTATTTATTACAGGTTGTGAAAGGCATTGATACGACCAAAGACCATACCGTTAATGATCCCGAGTTTTTGATGCAGCAATTAGAGCTGCGTGAAGAACTGGATAATCTCGCTCAGCAAAAAGATGCGTCTGGTTTAATGGCTTTTGCCGATAAGATTGAAACGATGGCAGAAGAGCAAGAAGCTTCATTAGGTCAACGATTTGAACAAGACGAGTGGGACATTGAGGCATTGAAAGTTTCCATTTACAAACTTCAGTTCTTGCATAAAACGTTGCATGACATTGAGATTGCTGAAGACAAAATTTTAGACTAAGTACATATTATGGCATTACTGCAAATTTCAGAACCCGGTCAAAGTACCGAACCGCATCAACACAAACTTGCGGCTGGTATTGATTTAGGAACGACAAACTCACTGATTGCTACAGTGCGTAGCGGTAAAGCAGAAACACTAGCTGACGCCAATGGAAAGCACACAGTTCCTTCTGTTGTGCACTACATGAGCGACGATAATTTTGAAGTTGGTCATAAAGCCAAAGAGCAACAAGCGATAGAGCCTGGTAATGTTATCAGCTCGATTAAGCGCCTGATGGGGCGTGGTTTAGCCGACATGGACAAAATCAAAGAGTTTAGCGCCAATCAGTTAATCGAGTCCGAATCGGGGATGCCTGGTGTGGTACTTGATAATCACGTTGAAAAAAATCCTGTCGAAGTTTCAAGCGATATATTACGAACCTTAGCTGAACGCGCTGAGCAAACCCTCGGTGGCGAATTAGGCGGCGTTGTAATCACCGTTCCTGCGTACTTTGATGAAGCGCAGCGCCAAGCGACAAAAGATGCGGCGCAACTAGCTGGGTTAAAAGTTTTACGTCTGCTTAACGAACCTACAGCTGCTGCAGTGGCTTATGGCTTAGACTCGGGTAGCGAAGGTATTCATGCGATCTATGACCTAGGTGGCGGTACTTTTGATATCTCTATTTTACGCTTACAAAAAGGCGTATTTGAAGTGTTAGCGACGGGCGGCGATAGCGCACTGGGGGGCGATGACTTTGACCGTGCCATTGCACACTACTTAGTTGAGCAAGCCAATGTGGATAGTGATGACCGCCGCGCGCATCAACTAGCGATGATTAAAGCGCGAGATATCAAAGAAGCTTTAACGGACACTGATACGGTTGAAGTGAATTTCTTAGATTGGAATGGCCAAATGAGCCGTACGCAAATTGAAGAGATTATTGCGCCTATCGTTGATAAAACATTACTTTCTTGCCGCCGTACTTTGAAAGACGCCGGTATCAAAGTTGATGAAGTCGATAAAGTTGTCATGGTAGGCGGCTCGACGCGCGTACCTTTGGTGCGTGAGAAAGTTGAGCAGCACTTTAAAGTACCGCCGTTGACGGATATCGACCCAGACAAAGTGGTCGCGATTGGTGCAGCGATTCAGGCTAACGTTTTAATCGGTAATAAGTCTGATGATGACATGCTATTGTTGGACGTGATTCCTTTATCGCTTGGTGTCGAAACCATGGGTGGTCTTGCGGAAAAGATCATTCCAAGAAATACGCCAATACCAATTGCTAAGGCGCAAGAGTTTACTACCTTTAAAGATGGTCAAACAGCCATGGCGATTCATGTGGTGCAAGGCGAACGTGAATTAGTGGAAGATTGTCGTTCACTGGCTCGGTTTGAGCTTCGTGGCATTCCGCCGATGGTTGCAGGGGCTGCGCGCATTAAAGTCACTTACCAAGTTGATGCCGATGGTTTGTTGCAAGTTCTGGCAGAAGAGACCACGAGCGGCGTTAAAGCCGATATCACCGTGAAGCCATCTTATGGCTTAAGTGATGACCAGATTACCAACATGCTTCAAAGCTCTTTCAGTCATGCTGAAGGCGATATGGAAGCAAGAATGTTGCGTGAGCAAAAAGTAGAAGCTGCGAGAGTTATAGAAGCGGTTTCTGCTGCATTGAATGAGAATGGTAAAGAACTTCTTAGCGAAGAAGAATATACTGCGATTCAATCATCGCTAGAGCAATTAAATCAGACATCTCAGGGCGACAGTATCGAGGCTATCGAGAACGCGATTGAGATAGTAGAAAAAAATAGTAATGAATTTGCTAGCCGTCGTATGGACGCTAGTATCGCCAAGGCTCTTGTGGGCCATGAAGTTGACGAAATATAGGGTAAATAAATGCCAAAAGTAATCTTTTTACCTCACGAAGAGTTGTGCCCAGAAGGCGCAGAAGTGGAAGCGGAGAAGGGGCAGTCAGTACTGGATGTCGCTTTGGACAATAAAATCTTTATTGAGCATGCTTGTGAAATGTCTTGTGCTTGCACCACGTGTCACGTGGTTGTACGCGAGGGATTTGATTCGCTTGAAGAAAGTGATGAATTAGAAGATGATATGCTAGATAAAGCTTGGGGCTTAGAGCCAGAGTCACGCTTAAGCTGTCAAGCGATGGTGGACGATGAGGATTTAGTGGTAGAAATCCCTAAGTATACCATTAACCAAGTCTCTGAGCGCCACTAGGCGTCTTTTGGTAGGAGTAGCTTATGGGCTTAAAGTGGACAGATAGTTTAGATATCGCTATTGAGTTGTATGAGAAGTTCCCTGAACAGGATCCGACTCGTATTAACTTTATGGACTTACGCAGTAAAGTCATTGAGCTTGATGAGTTTGATGATGATCCAAAGCGCAGCGGTGAGCGAATCCTAGAAGCGATTCAAGCTGCTTGGATAGAAGAGGCTGAGTAAGGCTCAGAAACGATAAAAAAGCTTAAAAATTCGCGTTTAAAGGTTGTATTTTCCGTAAAAAACAGTATTATACGCGTCTCACCAGATACGGTGAGCTTGGCGAGAAAGATAGCCAAATCAATGGGTTGCTAGCTCAGTCGGTAGAGCATCTGACTTTTAATCAGGTGGTCACAGGTTCGATTCCTGTGCAACCCACCATATTCATCCCCTCGGGGAGCAAAAAGCCGCATAGCGAAAGCTAAGCGGCTTTTTTGTGTGTGATTGATAATCTCTATAGCGCTATAAAAAATTATTACAGATTTATGGCGTTAAAGGGTTGTCTTTTTGGCTAAAGAAGGTATTATACGCGCCATCAAATGAGGCGTTGCCTTGATTGATTTGGGTTGCTAGCTCAGTCGGTAGAGCATCTGACTTTTAATCAGGTGGTCACAGGTTCGATTCCTGTGCAACCCACCATATTCATCTCTTCGGAGAGCAAAAAGCCGCATAGCGAAAGCTACGCGGCTTTTTTGTGTCTGGATGCTTTTAATCTTAAGACTGCTTATCGATTCGATAGAAGCGAGCTTCGACAATCAAGCCAAGAATTCCTAGAGTTGCAAGAAATACCGAGAATATTAAGAAGATATTGTTGGCTGTGCTGCGCTTATCTTCTAAACGTTTTGCGTGATAGTTCCTATAACCAACATCAAGCTTTTCATAAATTTCACTTCCCTGATAATTAGTCGTAATAAACGTCTTTGCAGCGGTGTTCATATCAGAGCGAGGGTCACCAGTAAATTTAAGTTGGCACTCCTGGGCACTCCTGTCTTTACTGCAGTGCGCTATCTCTTCCTCAAAAAAAACGCCAGAAGAAATATATTCCCATCGCTTATTACTCGAAAGTAGCTCTAGGTGGGCTATAAAAAAGAAGAGAACTGCAACCAGGATAAAGGTCGAACAAACGATCACCGCCGCTTTACGTTTGCCTTTAGCTAATTCGTGCTTGCTATTGGTCGCATTAGCGATAATCGGGATATGCATCAGCTTTTGGCGGACATAATCCTTATCCAAGTCTTTAATCATATCGTCCGGCGTAATTTCATAAGCGGTACACAGCTTATCGAAAATCTCCACGGAAGGGATGCTTCTATCATTCTCAAGTTTCGACAGGTAGGATTGTTCAATCCCCAGCTTTTGCGCAAATTCAGGCTGTGTCCAGCCGCTGGTTGAACGTAATGAGCGTAGCTTTTCACCAAGTGTCATTATTGTGTCTCCATGTGGTTAATTGACGCTATCATTGTTTTAAAAAGCCCTAGGAATAACCAGATGAATTGATTGGAATAACTAGGAATATACAGGAATGTTTAGGAATTTGTAGAGGTTAAAGCCAACTCTTGTCATTGCGAGGAGCACTAGCGCGACGTGGCAATCTGTTTTCATATCGTTTGAGTCATTGTTTCGCCCTACGGCGAGATACTTTCTCTGTAGCCTCGAATAGCGTAATCGAGGAGAGGAGTTAATGGTTTGATATAAAACCTCGAAGTCACTTTGTTCCTTCGAGGCTACGCTAGCTGATTTTTGCATTGAGTTGGAAAGAGAAGCCTATGATACTAGAGTGGTTACTTGGTATTCATGGAACAGTGTTTTTGAGTTAATGGGGGTAGAGTCTGACGGCTCCCCACGAAATTAATGGGGTCAGAGTACATTTTCAACCTTCCAATTAATTTTTAAGATATTAGAATGGAGGGATAAGGCTAATTGTTTTTTTGCTAAAAAACGTAATGCCATGCAGTTGGCTGTAAAAATAAAAAAGCCGCGGATTTGACTCCGCGGCTTTGAGTATAGGGCTTGGTAGAACCCTATTGCTCGAACGCTTTCTAATAATTAATAGTGCTTCGCTTGGCCTTGGCCTGTAACAACGTATTTTTCCGTTGTTAGTTGGACTAGGCCCATTGGTCCGTAGGCGTGTAGTTTACTGGTTGAGATACCAATTTCTGCACCTAGACCAAGTTCGCCACCGTCTGAGAAGCGTGATGAAGCGTTAACCATCACAACAGACGAGTTGATGCGTTTTACGAATTCGTTACCACGGTCGATATCTTTAGTGACGATGACTTCAGTGTGGCTTGAGCTGTGATTTTGAATATGCTCAATAGCTGCTTCGTAAGAGTCAGCTTGTGACACACTCATGGCTAGGCTCAAGTATTCGTTGTGGTAGTCTTCAGGGTTTGCAACTTCGGCGTTATCCAACTTGCTGGCAGAGTCTTTGTCTGCTTTGAACTGGATGCCGAATTCGTTGCCTAGTGCGTTGACACGCTTAAGGAATTCTTCAGCGATGTCTTTGTGGATCACTAAACTTTCTAGCGAGTTACAAACGCCTGGGCGCGATACTTTACCGTCTTTAAGCAATTTCTCTGCTTTGTCTAAGTCAGCATATTTGTCGACGTATAAGTGGCACACGCCTTTAAAGTGCTGAATCACTGGAATCTTACTGTTGTCCGTTACCGCTTGAATCAAGCGCTCGCCACCACGTGGGATCACGAGATCAATGGTGTCACGGAACTGGAGCAGGTGATTCACAGCTGAGTGGCTTTGTGAAGGCACGATGCAGACCATTTCTTTGCTGAATCCACACGCTTCAATCGCTTGGTGCCAGCAGTCGATAATGGCGTTGTTTGAGTGCCATGCTTCTTTACCGCCACGCAGAATAACCACGTTACCGGATTTTAGCGTTAACGCTGCTGCTTCAACGGCAACGTTTGGACGCGCTTCATAAATCATTAGTACGACGCCTAGTGGAATACGCATCTTAGCGACACGGATGCCGTTAGGGCGTAGGGTGCTTTCACCCATCTCACCCACAGGATCGGCCAGGTTCATCACGTTATGCAGGGCGCTAACCATGCCGTCGACACGCTCTTCGTCAAGCAATAGACGGTCGACCATAGCGTCTGACAAGTCGTTTTCTTTAGCGTACTCAATGTCTTTTTTGTTCGCTTCAAGAATCTGTGCTTGGTTGGTCTTCAGCTGTTTTGCCATCGCAGCAAGCACGTCGTTCTTTTGGCTACTGGTTAATGTAGCAAGAGTTTTCGCCGCTTCTTTCGCACGAAGGGTTAAATCATATAACTCTTGCTGTTCTTGATCTTCAAATGAATTCTCTTTCATGTTCATAATTACTCCTAAAAATCTCCTACGCGACTTCTACTTCGTCTTTCTCAGCGGTGTTGCGAACTAATGTACCTGGGTTCTGATTACTGAATAGACGCATGTAACTTTCGTTTGTACCGTTACAAATAATCGTATCAATACCATTCTCCGAGGCGAACTTCGCAGCTTTAAGCTTGGTACGCATACCACCAGTACCTTGTGCGCTGGTGCTTTGCTTACCCATCGCTAGAGCTTCTTCGCTGATGCCTTCAAATTGATTCACTAATTCGGCGTCTGGGTTTACTTTCGGGTTGTCATCGTAAACACCGTCGATGTCACTACAAATAATCAGTAGATCCGCATCTGTTAGTGCTGCAACTTGTGCAACGAGGTTATCGTTGTCACCAACCGTGAGCTCTTCCGTCGCTACCGTATCGTTTTCGTTCACAATCGGTAGGGCGCCGAGTTCTTCAAGTGTTTTGAATGTATTACGTGCGTTTTGAGCACGCTCAGGATTTTTAATGTCTGCTGAAGTTAGTAATACCTGGGCTACAACATCGTCAAAGAAACGTTGCCAGTGAGCGACGACCATAGACTGACCGACAGCTGCAAGAGGCTGCTTCTCTTTACGAGTAAGTTTGTCGTAATCAGGCTTTAGCAAGTTGAAACCTGCTGCTACGGCTCCTGATGATACCAGCGTGACTTGCTTACCAGCTTTGCGGCACTTTCTAACAAAGTGGGCAATAGGTAGGCAGTACTCTGCTGAGCAGGAGTGACCGTCTGGCGCAATAAGCGCTGAGCCAACTTTAACGACGATGTTGTTGTAATTACCAAATTCGATATGTTCGAGCATGAAATGACCTTTCTCTTTTAAAGGATTAATGTATGACGAGTTAAAAGTGACGTGGCGTGCTAGAACACGTTACCCAAGCGCAAGGCTTGTTTTCTAATCTTAGACATAATCGGACTTGGCTGGCCTGAAATGCCTGCCGTGGAAAGTGTCGCTATGTCTTTTCGATTAATGTTAAGCACGGTTCGCATTATTATGATAGAGATCCTTATGTCAAATCTGACTCGAAAAAATTTTGTGAGACGCTCTGAGCGCCTATTAGCGCTTAAAACCTTATATAACTGGGGGGTATGTTGGCTCAAAAGAACACATCTTATCTCCACAGCTCGTTATATCTCAGCGATTTCACACAATTTCAAAAATAATTAGAAATAACAATAGCTTATACTAAAGATTAGAATTTCTAATGCTTTTGCCTGAGTTTAGGTTCAATGACTTATGTGAACGTATCCAGGTACCAGGGTTATAGTGATGAATAAGCTGATGGTAGGCTTCTGTTTTACCGTTGCAGATAATCGTGTCTATTCCTTCGTCACTGGCAATATGCGCCGCTGATAATTTAGTCATCATGCCTCCAGTGGCCTGTGGGTTGTGGCTCGACTGCCCTAGCTTCATGATATCGTCATTGAGCTCTTCGATGATTGGTAACAACTCAGCCTGTGGATTCGTATGAGGGTTATCATTAAAAACGCCATCAACATCACTGCAAATAAGCAGTAAGTCAGCATCGATTAATGATGCCACTTGAGCCGCTAGTCGATCATTGTCGCCAAACTTTAACTCATCTACCGCGACCGTATCGTTTTCATTAATGATCGGTAATACGCTGTACTCATGGAGTGTGAATAGGGTACGCTTGGCGTTGGCTGAGCGGTGACTGCTTTGGATATCAGCTGCTGTTAATAGCACTTGTGCCACATGTTCATCGAAGAAGCGTTGCCAGTGGTTAATGACTTTAGATTGTCCAATGGCAGCTAATGCTTGCTTTTCATTGAGTGATAAGTTGTCGTGCTTAGGCTTTAGGGTATTAAACCCAGCAGCTACAGCACCGGAGCTGATGAGCGTGACCTTTTTAGCACTGTGTTGACACTTCTTAATGAAGTTGGCGAGCGACAAGCAATATTGAGTCGAGCAGGAGTGACCATCCGGAGCGACTAAAGCCGAGCCCACCTTAATCACGATATTATTGTACTGCGTAAAATCGATGCGATTCATTTCTGTGACCTTGTGTCTTTTTTCTCTTGTTAAAGCTTTCAGTTTTTTTCAGGCAATAAAAAAGCCCGCGAAGCGAGGCTTGCGAGCTTTAATGCGTAATTAATGTCGTTTAAAGTATTTGGTTAAAGAAACTTACCTTAAACGTATTACTTAGTTGCGTGCGCAAACCTGTCTGCTTCCCAGTGGGGAAGGGCATGGGTAGACCGGGAAGGCCATTGATTAAATTTACGCTAACAACATCATTCATAGGTTAAATATCCTATAAGTGACGGTATTTGGCAATGAATAATTGGTTATATCGAGCTAGACTTTATGATCACTTAAGAAAAAGGCGCCGATTGGCGCCTTCTTATTCGTACGTTGATTAATCCATCAATTGATCAGCAAGGTAAGTATAAACTAAGGCATTTAACTTAGCTGTCTGTTCGTTGTTAGCTGCGCCGCCATGACCACCTTCAGTGTTTTCATAGTAAAGAAGATCGTGACCTTGGCTCATCATCTTGGCAACCATTTTGCGTGCGTGACCTGGATGTACTCGGTCATCACGAGTTGATGTGGTGAAGAAGATTTTTGGATAATCAACGTCTTTATGGACATTGTGATACGGCGAGTAAGTTTTAATGTAGTTCCACTCGTCTTCATTATCAGGGTTACCATATTCACCCATCCAGCTTGCGCCAGCTAATAGTTGGTTGAAACGCTTCATGTCAAGTAATGGAACCTGACAAACTACCGCTTCATACAAGTCCGGACGCATAGTGGCAACCGTACCGACCAGCAAACCACCATTACTACCGCCTCGAATACCAAGATGCTTGTTGTCAGTGACTTTGGTTTCAATCAAATGCTCAGCGACGGTAATGAAGTCGTTAAAAGCAATATGACGGTTTTTCTTTAACGCTGCTTGGTGCCATCTTGGACCGTACTCACCACCACCACGAATATTGGCTAAGGCGTAAACGCCACCTTGTTCGAGCCAGTCGATACCGACAGTTGCTGAATAACTAGGTCGTAGCGACACTTCGAAACCACCGTAACCGTACAGTAGCGTAGGGTTTTTGCCATTTAGTTTCGTGTCTTTTGCCATGACGAGGAAGTATGGAACTTTGGTTCCGTCTTTGGCTTCAGCAAATTTTTGCTCAACTTTATAAGGTGAAGCGTCAAAGAATGCTGGTAAGCTTTTCAACACGCTAGCCGAATCTTTTTCAGCATCAAAGTAATACAAGCTACTAGGCGTTAGAAAGTTCTGGTAGTTGATGAAGAAGTTATTGTGTTCATCACTGGTGCCAGTAACCGATAAAGTACCCAACTCAGGCATGTCGATCTTTTCGTGAGACCATTTACCATCTTTAAACGTATAACGGTACAACTCACTGCTCACATCTTTCAGAGTTGTAATTAATACATGGTCTTTAGTGCTCGAAACGCTAGCGATTGATGTGCTTGCATCAGGCACAAGGACCTCAGTGAAATTTTTCTTGCCTGAAATATACTCATCCATAGCAATAGAGAGTAGTGATGCTTGCTTATAGGTCTTATCGCCCACAGTCCAGTCTGACTTAAGTTCTAGCAATAATTGACCATTGATAATTCCACTAAAGCTACTGTCCTTAGGGCGGTCCAGTTTTTGTAGCCCATCGTTAGTTTTGAGGTAAATTTCGGAGGTGTAAAAGTCTAGTCCCTGGTAGATGATTTGGTATTTATCATCTCCATCATGAGCAACCATGCCAGCTACCCAGACGTCTTTTTGCTCGCCTTCAAATACCGTCTTAGCTTTTTCGATAGGCTGGCCACGTTCCCAAACTTTTACAATACGAGGGTAGCCAGAGTCCGTCATACTGCCTTCACCAAAGTCAGTGCCGACATATAGCGTGTCTTTATCAATCCAGCTTAAGTTACTTTTAGCTTCTGGGAGTTGGAAGCCATCTTTGACGAAACTTTTTGATTCGATATCAAACTCACGAACCACGGTTGCATCAGCGCCACCGCGAGATAAGTTTATTAAACAACGATCAAAGGATGGGTAGAGACAGTTAGAGCCTTTGTAAACCCAGTTCTCATCTTCTTTTTCAGCAAGTTCATCCAAGTTTAAGATGATTTCCCACTCAGGATTTTCTTTTTGGTATTCTTCAAGGGTGGTACGACGCCATAAGCCGCGAGGGTTTTCGTCATCACGCCAGAAGTTGTAAAAGTAGTCACCCATTTGACCGACGTAAGGAATACGTTCGTCTGAGTTGTATACTTCCAAGTTCTTTTCATACAGTTCTTTGTACAAAGGCTTTGACATTAAGTAGCCGAGTGACTTTTCATTTTGCTCTTCGACCCAGTTCAAGGCTTTTTCGCCACCTACATCTTCTAACCAAATGTAAGGATCATCGACTTTAGATGCTTTTTGCGTATCTTTCGCCATACTTTGTGTCATAACCCCCACCGACGCGACCGAGCCAATAAACAGGCTCGTAATCAGTCTTTTGTTCATACAATGACTCCATTTTGTTAATTAACCGACTGAGAATAGCAAAGGGCAGGGTGATGCGCTAGGATTGAAATGTTTAGAAATATTACAAAAAAATTGAGTAATAAAAAAGCGCGACACCGTTAAGTGACGCGCTTTAGTAGCAATTGTCAGTTTCGTATAATCGTTACTGAGCTTTTTGCAGATCTTCCATTACAGCTGCTAGGAAGCGAGCTGCCTCACCGCCAGTACAGGCGCGGTGATCGAAGGTTAAGGATAGCGGCAACATTTTTGCGTTAGTGATGCCTTTATCCGTTAGCTTCAACTCATTACGGAAACGGCCAGTGCCTAGAATCGCGACCTGCGGTGGCGATACCACTGGTGTGCCGTAACGGCCAGCAATTGAACCAAAGTTCGATAGAGTAATCGTGGCGTTTTGCTGATCGTCCTGTTTTAACGACTTGGTTTCAATCTTCTGGCGAAGTTCTTGAACACGAGCTCGAACATCGACCATACTCATACGGTCTGCATTGTGAACCACTGGAACGTATAAACCGTCGCCAGAATCCACTGCGATACCAACGTTGACGTTAGGGTGTAATAGACGCTCGAACTTGTCGCCATCGAACCATGCGTTAACTGCTGGAACGGCTTTAGCCGCTGTGACTAATGCGCGAACATAACGCGCTAATGAGTCAGTGCCTTTTGGCCATGCTGAGATATCCACATCTTCAACCAATGTCGTTGGAACAACGGTTGAGTGAGAGTGTGACATACCCATCGCCATCGCGCGGCGAACACCACGAACTGTTTCCGGTTTAACTTCAACGTTCAACGTTGGCAAGCCACCAGTGCTTGATGGAGTGCTCGATGTTGTTGAGCTTGTTTGTGGTTGAGCTGATTGGCTAGAAGCTGGCGCAGAGCCACCTTTAGAAGCACTCTCAACGTCATCACGCGTAATGGAGCCTTTGCGGCCTGACGCTTGGCAGTTTCCTAAATCAACACCAAGCTTACGGGCTAGTGCGCGTACTGCTGGTGAGGCTCTGTAAGCCAAAGGATTACTCGTATCGAAACCAGACTCTTGGCTCGCAGCTGGAGCTGATCCTGTCTTAGCTGTGCTAGAACCGTTTTTAGCAGCTTCACGCACATCTTTTTGCGTGATAGCGCCGTCTTTGCCAGTTCCTGTGACTTGCGTCAGGTCAACTTTTAGTTTGCGAGCTAATGCTTTAACTACTGAGTTCGTGGTTTCAGCAACAACGTTGTTACCAACTTCAACGGCGCCTACAACGGTTCCGCTGTCAGCACGCTTTTCTTCACCAGCTTCTTTTTTAGGAGCTGGCTTTTTCGAGCTAGAGCCAGAACCACCGAACTCAACTAATGGATCGCCGGTGTTGATAACATCACCAGCCTGACCGTACAACTTAGAAATCTTTGCGGCGAATGGCGAAGGAACTTCTACCACAGCCTTTGCTGTTTCCATTTCGACCATTGGCTGATCTACAGTCACGGTATCGCCTTCTTTAACTAACCAGCGAACGATTTCTGCGTCAGGTAAGCCTTCACCTAAGTCCGGTAGCATGAAAGTATCACCAACCACATCATCCGATGACGTTTCCGCTGATGCTTCTGAGTCGGAGCTTTGTGCCGGTGCAGTACTTTCTTGTGAAACGTCGTCTTCTACTGCGCCGTCACCAAAGCTGACAAGCAAGTCGCCAGTATTGATTACGTCGCCTTCTTGACCGTGTAATTTAGCGATACGACCAGCAAAAGGAGAGGGCACTTCGACCACAGCCTTTGCCGTTTCCATTTCAACCATAGGTTGGTCAACAGTTACGGTATCGCCTTCTTTAACTAACCAGCGAACGATTTCCGCATCCGGTAAACCTTCGCCTAAATCGGGTAAATTGAACTGTTTCATTTGTACTCCATAATCGTACGCACTTCGTCAAGAATTCGGTCGACGGTTGGCATATATTGTTTTTCTAAACGATAGTATGGCATAACAGTGTCGTAGCCTGAAACTCGACCAATTGGTGCTAATAAGTTCAAAATGCCTTTTTCAGCAATTTCTGCAGCAATTTCTGAGCCAACTGAGCCAGACTTTGGTGCTTCTTGAATAATACAAGCGCGGCCTGTTTTCTCAACGGATTCTAAAATCGTGTCCATATCGATTGGACTGACTGTCGCTACGTCAATAACTTCTGCATCAATACCTTCAGCGGCTAACTTCTCAGCTGCTTGAAGCGTCTCGTGCATCATAGCGCCCCACGAGATAAGCGTGATATCACTACCTTCACGGTCAACGAAACAGGCTTCTAGCGGGTATTCTTCGCCGTTATCTTCAACTTCGTGCTTAACGATACGGTAAACACGCTTTGGCTCTAAGAAAATCACCGGGTCCGGATCACGAATCGCCGCAAGCATTAAGCCATAAGCACGTGAAGGATTCGAAGGAATCACAACCTTCAAGCCGGGAATGTGTGAGAACAAAGCTTCAGTTGACTCAGAGTGGTGCTCAGGCGCGTGGATACCGCCACCATAAGGAGCACGGATAACCATCGGTTGAGTTAAACGACCGCGAGTACGGTGACGTAAACGTGCCGCGTGACAGAAAATTTGGTCAACCGCAGGGAAGATAAAGCCCATGAACTGCATTTCAGCAATTGGCTTCATGCCTTGCGCCGCCATACCAACAGCTAAACCAGCAATCATCGACTCAGCAAGAGGTGTATCAATAACGCGTTCTTTACCGTATTTTTTCTGTAAGCCGTCGGTCGCACGGAATACACCGCCGTTTTTACCCACGTCTTCGCCAAATAAAACAACGTCTTGATCATGCTCAAGCTCATACGCCATCGCTGCATTTACAGCTTCAATTAAAGTAATCGCCGCCATTATTTTGCACCTCTTTTGATAGCCGCTTCGCGCTGAGGCTTAGTTAATTCAGGAAGTTCTGCATAAAGATGATCAAACATCAATTCAGGCGTTGGCTTCGGAGCAGCTTCATAAGCTTTCACCGCAGCATCAACTTCTTTAGCAACTTCTTCTTTCATTGCTTCTTCGTCTTTATCAGACCAAGCTTTATTTTTCTCAAGATACTTGCGTAAACGAACCAGTGGTTCGTTCTTCCAAGCTTCTTCTTTGACTTTAGGATCATCGTAGCGTGACGCGTCATCCGCAGTAGTGTGGTCACATAAGCGGTAGGTGATAGCTTCAATCACTGTAGGGCCACCACCGTTACGAGCTTTCTCTAGCGCATAATTTGATGCTTCACGAACCGCAACGATATCGTTACCATCGACTTGAATACCTTCGACGCCAGCTGCGATAGCTTTTTGCGCATAAGTTTCACAAGCAGTTTGGATATCCGTTGGTACTGAGATTGCCCATTGGTTGTTGTTGATGAAGAACACCACACCAAGGTTCCAGATGCCGGCAACGTTAATGCCTTCGTAGAAATCACCCTCAGATGTACCACCTTCACCAATCTCCGTCACGACAGCACGTTTTTGTTTACGCATCTGGATCGCTTTAGCTACGCCCGAAGCGTGAATAATTTGGTTTGCGATTGGAACACAGATAGGGAAGTCTTCTTTAGCGACCGAGTAGTTCGCACCAGCTTCATCACCACCCCAATACAACAAGATCTCTTCCATGGTCACGCCATGCTTTAAAAGACCACCTGTAGAGCGGTAGTAAGGAATTAAAACGTCTTCTTTGGTCATAGCGTCACCATAACCGATACCGATGGCTTCCTGACCTAATGAGGCAGGGTAGGTACCCATTTTACCGGTACGCTGTAATGCATAAGCTTTGGCATCGAATACACGTAGTTTGTACATGTCACGATAAAGCTCACGCATAGTGTTCATGTCTTTAGCAAACTCAGGAATGTCTTTCGCAGGTTTGCCGTTAGCATCAAGATATTGATGATACTCAATCTCGAAAGAAGCAACAGTTGTAGTCGTCAAGGCTACATTCTCCTTTATTGAAGGGGGCTAAATTGATTAGATTACAAAGAGTTATCGTTTGAATCTAACCTATCCCCTAAGGTTCAATCTAATATTTAGCGACGCCGATTGTACGTATTTTTAGCGAATTTGTATAGTGAGATTTACGTTAACGTAAACTGACACTAGTTTTATTGCTAAATAAGCTGGTTTGAATAAGTAAAACTAATGCTTGGCTGAGAGCCACAGAACTCTGAAAGCCTATAAGTATAAGGGGTTAGGATGAAGTTAGTGTGACAGCTGTATAGGAAGAAGTTATCAATCTGTGGTTGAAATAAAGTGAACTAGAGAAAGTTGGAAGTACTGTGCAAGGAAACTATTCATGAAACAACATTCATCCAAGCGTTTATTGGCACTGTAATAATCACTTTTCTATGACTACCAGCCGCTCTGTCATCTTAAGAAGTTTAGGCAAAAGTACTGTTAATATCACTAGGTACGGTTAGGACGCGATTTGCGCCCTAGTACATTTAAACGAGATAAACTACTTGGTGGATAGCTTAAGTTCTACTTCGATAGTTTTATTAATGAAGTGCTCCATCATTCTTTTCAAGTCTTTTACAGGTCTCACACCGTTAGCGAACCTTTTGAGTAGGTTGTTTAGCGCTTCGTCTTTAGCAATATCTTCAGTGCTTAATCCTTGATGATGAAGCTCCATTATTCGGTTGACCCAGTTGGTGGCATTTTCTTTATAGCGCTTAAGTCCTTCAGTATTGGTTATGAAACCATGCCCTGGAACGACTGTGGTGTCTTTGTTTGCAAGCTCTAAAGCTTTATCAATGATTACAGTTTGCCCAGCAAGACCTCCAGCCCAGAACGTGGGGTACCAGTTGTTGGTGAAGCTGTCGCCCATCATAAGAACGTTGCTGTCGGGAAAGTAGACGAGGAGGTCGTTAGAGGAGTGTGAAGCAACGTTAGTGGTGACGATATTGAGATCGTTATTACTCATCTCTCCGTGAGTATGCTTAGCCGCACCAAGTTCTATGAACGATTTATTATTACCCGTGTGATCCATATGATCATGAGTATTCACCACAAGTTTTGCCGGCTTTTCTGAAATCGATTCAATGGTCGCCATTAATGACTGGTTGGATTTGGCAAGCATAGTATCAACGATGATGAGCCCATCGTTTGTTACTTTGATTCCGACATTGGAGCCGTAGCCATCAGCAAGTAATACGTAAAAGTCGTCGCTAACTTTTTCGTAAGGAATAAGGTCAACTTCCTTGGCTTCTAAAGTAATCGAGGTGAAAAATAGTAATGTTACTAGTGAGGTTTTGAACTTGCTCGGATTTAACATGAAGTTCCCTTTTTTGTGGTTTCCGTAATTTATGCGATTGATTGTATCGGTGAGAATGTTAAGAGTGGGTATGCTTATGTGTCAAAGTGTTTCTTATGAGTAAACTTTCTTTCCTTTAGACATTTTGGGGCCATTGTGTTGAGTTATTGTCATTCTGAACTTGATTCAGAATCTATAACTTTTACTCGCTCGGCTCACTTCAGGGGGGAGCTAGCGGTTAACCGAGTGCTAAATAATGCTTAATAATTTATAAATACTTACTATTGCGAGGATTAAAATTATTACCATCAGGTATGTTTGAAGTTGAGCGCACCTGTATATGTTCCTATTGGCACTAAAAATATCTCCTCCTCTTATTTTATTGAAGGAGCGTGCAACGAACCACTTAAATCCTGGCAAAGTTGAACTCT
Organism: Kangiella geojedonensis; assembly: GCF_000981765.1. Classification (GTDB taxonomy): domain Bacteria; phylum Pseudomonadota; class Gammaproteobacteria; order Enterobacterales; family Kangiellaceae; genus Kangiella; species Kangiella geojedonensis. The sequence continues at coordinate 1,082,993 of NZ_CP010975.1, forward strand.
CAACTTCTTTCATAAATGCATTCATGTCTAAGTCTTCAATGTGGTTATTATTTTTCATATGAGCCTCCATCCTAGTTGCAGATATGGCCATTCCCTGTATGGCTGAAGTAAGAAGTTTTGATAAGCATGTCATTGGTAGAACAATAAATATGTAAATATATGCCGAAGACATAAAAAGCTGGCTGTTCTGCTCTGTTAATAGTGAGGTTTGAGTACTAAATATTACAGAAAGTAAGGCTCCTGACCCTGCTACAATCCAATTTATAAACTTATCAGCAAACGTAGAAGATATTTCAGCAGAGTTTAGCATTACTTTGCTGGCTAAAAGTTTTGCTTCAAAGTCTTGGTTAGATTTTTGGCTCATATGGATTCCTACAGCTTTATATCCATCTCAAAATAGGCGTGGCTGGGGCAGAAGGCGAGGCCTTTGACGCAGAGTTGGTCGCATTGTTTCCATTGGCAGGTATCGTTGGTGATGCCGCCACGGTTTTGGACCATGAGTTGGATTTTGAGGTTGGTGGTGTCGAGTTGTTGCCAGTCTTGCTCTGAGGCTATTTTGGCGCATACACCGATATCGTTTTGTTTGGCGATCTCGATGTGCCATAGCTGTTGGCAGACAGGGCAGCGGTTTAGGGTGGCCCAGCGCTGTGGCGCCCATTCGAGTTCTTCCAGAGATTCGCCAAAAGGATTGTTTTCGTCATTGCCAACAAAAACATTGGGCATTTGATTGCATCGACACATATAACTATTAAGCCTTTATTCGTTTTTATTTTCTATGCTTTCAGTCAGAGTTTCTTCGTCTTCTTGTTTATCCCTTACAAGCCATATTGTTACGGGGATTATAAAAGCAATACAAAGCGCTACCTGCATACCGAAAGCATCAGTGCGTGTATAAGTGTGGCCGGTCATAAATAGAGTCATGAAAACCGTTGCCAAAGCTAATCCAATAATCGTCACCATCCCTGAGGATTTGTTCTGTTTGAAGGCCACTTTGAGAGCTATGATCAGAAGTAAGATACTGGCGGGAATTGTCAGTAAGTAGAAAATGCCACCCATATCTGAAGCCATTGCAGTTACTGGGGTTAGAAGTAGTATGCAGAATAGGCACCTAAACGTACTCATATTGTTATTCCGTTGTGTTCTTTTTGCTTTCTTGCGCTATGTTATATCGGATCTGACCTAAGATTGCTACAATCGGACTTTTCATTTTGTTCGAACCAATATTTCAAAATCAAGGGTTAAAGCAACGACATCATGAGCGATAGTAGCAGTCATCAAGACAGCGCTTCTCAAGAGCAGGCGCCACAGCAGGAAGTTCAAGTCCATTACCGTAGCGATTATAGGCCGTATCCATACGATATTGAGAGCGTGTACTTGGCGTTTGATTTAGCGCCAAATGCCACGGTTGTGGATACGACGCTAACGATTCAGCGTAAGGCTGATGTTGCTAGTAACGAGCCGTTACGTTTGGATGGTGTGGATTTGGAGCTACTCTCGATTGCCATTGATGGTGAAGAGCTAGGCCAAGAGGGCTATCGCTCGTTTGATGACGGCTTAGAGGTTTTAAATCCTCCGAAGCGCTTTACTTTAACTACAAAAGTTAAAATATCACCTGATACCAACACCAGCCTTGAAGGCTTGTATTTATCCAGCGGAAAGTATTGTACTCAATGTGAGGCTGAGGGCTTCCGCAAGATTACCTTTTATCCAGATCGTCCTGATGTGATGAGTACTTTTACCGTTCGGATTGAAGCCGATGCTGAACAATTTCCCCACTTATTATCTAACGGCAATCGTATTGAACACGGCGACCTTGAAACTGGTAAGCATTTTGCGGTGTGGGAAGATCCGTTTAAGAAGCCGAGCTACTTATTTGCGCTGTGTGCCGGCGATTATGATTTATTGACCAGTAGCTTTACTACTATGACAGGGCGAGACGTTCGCCTTGAGATTTATGTGGATAAAGGCAAGTTGGACCAATGTCACCATGCCATGGAATCGCTCAAAAAGGCCATGAAATGGGATGAAGAGGTTTTTGGTTTAGAGTATGACCTTGATATCTACATGATTGTGGCAGTGGGCGATTTCAATATGGGGGCCATGGAAAACAAGGGCCTCAACATATTCAACACCAAGTATGTGCTTGCGAGCCAAGATACGGCTACAGACACTGATTTTATTGATGTGGAAGCGGTTATAGGGCATGAATACTTCCACAATTGGACGGGGAATCGCGTGACCTGCCGTGACTGGTTCCAGTTAAGCCTAAAAGAAGGGTTAACGGTTTTCCGTGATCAGGAGTTTACCGCGGATCAAACGGACCATGGCGTAAAGCGCATTGAAGATGTGAAAGTTATTCGTTCACATCAGTTTGCCGAAGATGCGGGGCCAATGGCACACCCAATCCGCCCAGATTCTTATATTGAGATGAATAATTTCTATACCGTGACGGTTTATAACAAAGGTGCTGAAATTATTCGTATGTACCAGACTTTGCTAGGGCGTGATGGCTTTAAGCGTGGTTTGGATGTGTATTTTGAACGTCATGACGGCCAAGCGGTCACCTGCGAAGACTTTGTGCGCGCCATGGAAGACGCTAACCATTATGACTTAAAGCAATTCCGACGTTGGTACTCGCAAGCCGGTACTCCAGAAGTGGAAGTCACCAGCCAGTATGAGGCAGACAAGCGCCAGTTAAGGTTACATTTGAAGCAGTCTTGTCCTGCAACACCTGGGCAGGAAGAGAAAGAGCCGTTTCATATTCCTGTGAAAATTGGCTTGATTGATGAGCTGGGTAACGACATTGAACTGAAGGCATTGCCAGTCAGCGAGTCAGATGCGCGAGTCGAAGGAGATATTGTCCATCTCATGGCTGGTGAGCAGAGTGTGACTTTTGATGAGGTGCCTGAAAAGCATATTCCTTCCATCTTGCGAGGTTTTTCGGCACCTGTGAAGCTGCGTTACGATTACTCGCTATCTGATTTGATCTTCTTATTCGCACACGACTCGGACTCTTTTAATCGCTGGCAGGCGGGGCAAGAGTTGTTTAGTCGAGTCATTTTTGACTTGTGCGAGCAACTGAGTGACGGCATTGAGTTATCCTTCGACGAGTCTGTGATCAATGCAGCTAAGAACTTGTTGGACGATAGTGGCTTGGATGGACAGTTCAAATCATTGGCTCTGACTATCCCGGGCGTCAGTACTTTGATTGAGCAAGTTGACTCAATCAATATTGATCATTTAATTACAGCGCGTCAGTTTTTAAAGCGACGCTTGGCAGAAGAGCTTGAGCTGGACTGGTTGTTGCATTATCAGACTAATCACCACATCGGTGATTTTGAACAAGATAAAGGGTCTGTGGCTAAAAGGGCTATTGCGGGCACCTGTCTCTGTTATCTCATGGCGCTTGAGAAAGACGATGCTTACCAACTGGCTTTAAAACAGCTGAATAACGCTAATAACATGACGGATGCCAGCACCGCGTTGCAGTTAATCGTGCATTCTAATTACAGCGAGAAGATGAAGGTTGCAGAAGCCTTTTATCAGAAGTGGCAAAATGAAGAGTTGGTGGTGAATAAGTGGTTGGCGATCATGGCGACAGACCCTTCCGATGAAACCATTGACAGAATTGAGTCATTACTGGATCATCCATCATTCGAGCTTAAAAATCCGAACAAGGTTCGCTCGCTTATTGGTGCGTTTACTGGAGCCAATCCAAGCCAGTTTCATCGTGCAGACGGCCGAGGCTATGAGTACTTGGCGCGTCAGATCAAAGCCTTGTACGCCATAAACCCACAAGTTTCGGCTCGTTTAACAGGGGCTTTTAATCGTTGGCGTAAATTTGATTCGGAACGTCAGTTGAAAATGCAGCAACAGTTGCAAGAAATCTTAAGCATGCCTGAGTTATCAAAAGATGTGTACGAGATTGCCAGCAAGGCGTTAAAGTAGGGCGTTAGATATAACCGTCGGTTCTTAGATTTATTTTAATAATTGAGAGAGAATTCAGCAGAGACAATATTATGGCTATTATTCAGTGTATCGTTTGTAATAAAAGAATTTCGAGTAAAGCAGAAACGTGCAGCCACTGTGGGGCTCGCCTTAAAGGCACTACAGAGGAGCAGTTACAACGAGCGTCACACCTTCAAAAGCTAAAGAAAAACCGTCGGTTACAGTCTTTATCTTTTTTAGCCGTTATTGCCTTTGCAGCAGGCTTCCTATTGAAGTTCTTCCCTCCAGCGCAGAACAGCGAGGTTTGGGAACAGGTTGCATTATACCTTATGGCAGCGGGTTTCTTTGGTTATATCATCATGCGTGTTTGGATGATGTTCAATAAACGCAAATAGCTTAAACCTTGCTGTAATACATTATTTTTTATTAGTTGTCTTTTAGAGGAGTTTTTCATTGGAAAAGGCAAACATAGCGATCGTTGGTGCTACTGGTGCAGTCGGTGTTACGATTCGTGAAATTTTAGAGGAACGTAAGTTCCCAGTTGATAATCTTTATTTGCTTGCGAGCGAGCGCTCTGCGGGCGAACGATTAATGTTTAACGGTAAGTCTGTGATGGTGCGTGACCTTGCGGACTTTGACTTTTCGCAGGTCGATGTGGCGCTATTTTCAGCAGGGGGCTCGATTTCTCGTGAATATGCGCCCAAAGCGGTTGAAGCTGGTTGCGTCGTGGTTGATAACACGTCGGAGTATCGTTATGACGATGATATTCCATTAGTAGTGACGGAAGTTAACCCCGAGCGAATTGCGGACTATAAGAACCGTGGCATTATTGCAAACCCAAATTGTTCAACCATGCAGTTGATGGTGGCTTTAAAACCAATCCAAGATGCTGTGGGTATCGAGCATATTAACGTTTGTACCTACCAAGCAGTGTCTGGTTCAGGTCAAAAAGCGGTTGAAGAGTTAGCAAAGCAAACAGCTGAGTTGCTTAATGCCAGAGAAGCTACCGCAAAGGTTTACGATAAGCAGATTGCGTTTAATGTGCTTCCAAATATCGATGCATTACAAGATAACGGCTATACCAAAGAAGAAATGAAGATGGTTTGGGAAACTCAAAAAATCTTTGAAGACGATAGTATCGCGGTTAGCCCCACGGCAGTTCGAGTCCCAGTGTTTTTTGGACACTCGGAAGCTGTGCACCTTAAAACTCGAGCGCCTTTAGCCTCTATTCAAGCTAAAGAACTGCTAGAAAAGGCTGAAGGGGTAACGGTTGTAGACGATATGTCGCAGTTAGATTACGCCACGCCAGTCACTCATGCTAGCGGAAAAGACGACGTTTTTGTCAGCCGAATTCGCCAAGATGTAGGCATCGAAAATGGGCTTGCGATGTGGATCGTGTCGGACAATGTTCGTAAAGGCGCCGCATTAAATACCGTTCAAATTGCAGAGATACTTGTAAAAAATCATTTATAGTAGCAAAATTAGTACCTAACGAGTGAAAACTTAAAGTACATTCTTAGATGTGATGCTAAAATGAACATCACATCTAAGCGGTATTTAGGGAAATTGGGTAATGTTTTGTGAAGCATTTATCAAAACGAGGCACACATCACTTCCTATCTTACTGAAATATGGATGTACTGTGGTAAGTTCGCTGGTTAAAATTAAGATATAAAATTGGGAATCTAGTCGAAGCTATTCGATGATTTTTATCAATGAGGGGAAAGTTATGTTTCGTAAATTGGCTGCAACAGTTGCTGTATCAGCTGCGCTAATCAGTCCATCTTCTTGGTCGTTGGGGCTTGGAGATATTGATGCGGACTCAGGGTTAAACCAACCGCTAAAGGCTGAAATTGTGTTGCTATCTTCACGCAATGTAAGTGAGGATGATCTACGAGCCAAACTTGCCTCTTATGAGTCTTACAACAAATTTGGAGTTCAGCGCGAGGCCTATCACAACTCTCTAATCTTTAAAATCATCACAAAAAATGATGGTTCAAAAGCTATTGTGGTAGAAAGTCGTGATCCAATTAAAGAGCCATTCGTTAACTTTCTGTTAGAGCTGAACTGGGCTCAAGGGCGCTTGATGCGTGAGTACACTTTGTTACTCGACCCTCCAGTTTTTGCAAAAACGACGCCAACCCCTCAACCAACCACGGCTCCTGTTTCCCAGCGTCGTGTTACTAATACTCCCCCTGAGACGACACAACGAACTCAACCCCAACAAAATACGACTTCCAACGAACCGTCAGCCAAACCTAAGCCACCACAGACAAAAGTTAACGAGCAGGCTCGTCAACTGGCCTCTACAGCAGAGTTTAGTGGTGACAATTGGACCGTTGAGCGCGGACAAACCCTTTGGAGTATCGCTAAGTCTGTACGCCCTGAGGGAGTGTCAGTACAACAAACTTTGCTCGCTATTTTTCATAATAACCCCGAAGCCTTCATCAATAATGATATAAATCGCATGAAGGCTGGCGCAGTTTTAACCGTGCCAGAAACAAGCGCAATCAGTGATGTTTCGCAAACTGCAGCACTTAATACAATTCGTAGCGCTACCAACCGTGATGAAGCGCCACTAGACGTTCGTAAGAGTGTCGAAGAGACAGAGGTTGATGAGCCTGAAAATTCTGGTGGACGTTTAAGTATCGGCAGTGTTGATGAAGGTACTTCTCAGGATTCTGGTGGCAGCACGCTTGATGACGAAATGAGTGGCGATGTGGCTGAGAACGATTCGGCAGACTCTAGTCTCAGTTCGTCGACAGATGGCGAGTCCACAGAGTTTGGTTCCGACTTATCTACAACCGAGAATGCTACTGATGATGGTATGGCAGTTGAAGATGAAACACTATCCGTCTTGTCTGGCGCTGCGGATGCGGCCGACGAGACCGATCAAGTTGGTGTGGATGAGCCGGCGGCAGATAGAGTGGACAATAATGACGAGACTGCTACTGCTAATACCACTAGCGAGTCTGGCAATGACGCTGATGGTATGGCTGAGTCGAAGTCAAAACCAACGCCTGTGAATTCACTACAAAATAACTCTGATAAACCATTCTATGAAGCTGAAAACTTTTGGCTGTATGCTGGAGGGGGCTTAGTGCTTCTTCTGTTGATTGGTGGTGGCATTATTTACCGTCGCAATAGTCAGGACGTTGAAGATGACGGTGGCTTGTTGGGCATGATGACAGCGGCTAATGAAGCAAAACCTAAGAAGAGTAGAGAGTCATTCATCGGCGATAGTGGCATGCAAGCGCCTGACGAAGATGTTGATCCGGTGAGCTCGGCAGATATTTTAATTGCTCGTGGTAAATTATCGGAAGCTGAGAATGTGCTTGAAGATGCGCTAGCTGCAGATCCTAATAACCAAGACGTCCGTGTAAAGTTGATGGAAGTGGTGGCAAGCCAGCAAAATACACAAAAATTCAACCAGTTAAAGAATGAACTCCCTGAAGATTTTGATCATGACTCGTCATTAGGTTTGAAAGTTGCAAGCCTGTCTAGTTTGATTGCTCCTGATGAGTCTGAAATTCAAATGGGTACAGACTCTGATGAATTGAACTTGCCTAGTGAAGACGATATTTTCGGTTCTGACGAAGACAAAGAGCCTGTAGATTTAGATTTAAGCACTGAACTCGACTCTGATGTCAATGATATCGAGAAAGTTAGCTCAAGCGATGATGATACGCTTGATTTAGACTTGGGAGATTTTGAAAAGCAGCTAGACACCTCTACTGAAAGTGAACCTAGCGCTGAACAAGATAACTCTATTGAGTTTACCAGTAGCCAAGATGATGAAGAGTTAGTGACTCAAGAGGACGATACAAGTTCAAATGATGGTGCTGATATGGACTATGCCGATGAAGGTGGAGCTGGACTTAGTGCTGATGACGCGGCGACCAAGTTTGACTTGGCTAAAGCTTACATGGAACTGGGCGATGATGATGCTGCCAAAGATATTTTGGAGGAAATCAAGTCCGAAGGTAACAGTGAGCAGCGTGCGGAAGCAGACAAGTTGCTTTCAGAACTGTAGAATAGTTCTTCCAAGGAAGCACCGGGTAATTTGCCCGGTGTTTTTGTATCTGTATAAGGGTTAAGTAGGTTTAATCGATGAAGTTTGCCTTAGGGATTGAATATGATGGTAGTCAGTTTTATGGCTGGCAGAGACAATCTCATGCGGTTTCTGTGCAACAAACGCTGGAAAAAGTACTCAGCAACATAGCTGACGAGTCTGTGCAGGTTAATTGTGCAGGTAGAACCGATACAGGGGTGCATGCCACTGGGCAGGTGGTTGATTTTAGTATAAGCAACGAACGACCTTTAAAAGCTTGGACCATGGGTGCCAATACGCAGTTACCTGATTCTGTTGCAGTGCGTTGGGCGCAGCAGGTGCCAGACGACTTTCATGCGCGTTTTAGTGCGACTGCACGCCGTTACCGTTATATTATTGCTAATACTCACGCTAGGCCTGCGATTATGCACAAAGGATTAACCTGGTGCCGCCAACCCTTGGATATAGAGGCGATGAACTTGGCCTGCCAGTATTTCCCAGGTGAAAAGAATTTTGCATCGTTTCAGGCGTCAAGCTGCCAATCCAGAACATCATTTCGGTTTATTGAACATCTTCGAGTCGAACGATATGGGCAGTATATAGTCATTGATATAAAGGCTAATGCTTTTTTGCACCACATGGTAAGAAACATCGCCGGCACTTTGATTGAGGTAGGACGAGGGATTAAGCCATACACTTGGGTTAAAGAACTGATAGAGGCTGAGGATAGAAATAAAGCGCCTGCGACAGCGAGCCCTAATGGACTTTATTTAATTGATGTGGATTATCCTCAACAGTTTGATTTACCAAGACTTCCTGTTGGGCCTGTTTTTTTACCAGAAAAATGAAAACATCATTACAACAGGTATTACCAGAACTCTGTTCCGTTTAGGCTGAAACCTGTTACAATGCAACGACTTAGATTGGCGATAACGAATTTAGATATTTATGAGCTGGTTAGAACGATTATTACCGAAACGCAACCCTGAGGGGGAGCGCAAAAAATCCATACCTGAAGGCGTATGGAGTAAATGTAAAAGCTGTGAGTCTGTATTGTATTATGCAGAAGTTCAGCGAAATCAATCCGTGTGTCCGAAGTGTAACAGTCACATGCGTCTGAGTGCTCGTGAGCGGCTTGAATTATTCCTAGATCAAGACGGAAAACAAGAAATCGCTGCGGACATGAAGCCTGTTGATATGTTGAAGTTCCGCGATTCCAAGAAATACAAAGACCGTATTTCAGCGGCACAAAAGAAAACCCAAGAGAATGATGCCCTGATTGCTTTTGAAGGCACCGTTAAGGGCGTGCCGATGGTTGTAGCGTCTTTCAACTTTGATTACATGGGCGGCTCTATGGGCTCCGTAGTCGGGGAAAAGTTTGTACGAGCCGTTAACCGTGCTATTGAAAAGCGTACCGCTTTTGTTTGTTTCACCGCAAGTGGCGGAGCGCGTATGCAGGAAGCATTGGTGTCTTTGATGCAGATGGCGAAAACCAGCGCTGTTTTGGCTAAGCTATCCGAGAATAACTTACCGTATATTACGATTTTAACAGACCCAACGATGGGTGGTGTTACTGCGAGTTTGGCTATGCTTGGTGATATTCATATCGCAGAGCCGAAGGCATTAATTGGATTTGCAGGGCAGCGTGTTATCGAGCAGACCATTCGTGAGAAGCTACCAGAAGGTTTCCGTCTTAGCGAGTTCTGGCTGGAGCATGGTGCTGTTGACATGATTGTTGATCGCCGTGATATGCGCGATAAAGTTTCATCCTTGGCAGCAAAATTGCTGAAGTCTGATAAACCAGCAGCCTAGAAGAGACGATATCATTGTCAATCCCTGACAATCCTCAACAATTTACCCATCTTGATGAGTGGCTTGCTTGGTTAGAGCAAGCCCACTCAATTCATAACATAGAACTTGGTTTAGAGCGTGCACAGAAAGTCGCCCGCCGACTAGATCTAATCCACTTAGATGCTCAGGTGATTACCGTGGCCGGGACTAACGGTAAGGGTTCTACTGTGGCCGCGATTGAAGCACTAGCGGTCAGTCATAAAGTGTCTGTTGGATGCTACACGTCGCCCCATTTGATTCATTTTAACGAGCGCATGAAGCTTAATGGCGAAAGTGCCTCTGACGAACTCATCATCGAGGGCTTTCGTGCGGTTTATGAGGCTAAGGGCGATACGAGGCTGACCTACTTTGAGTTTACGACCTTGGTTGCGCTATGGCTGTTTAAACAGCAACAGCTTGATTTGATTGTGCTTGAGGTCGGCTTAGGTGGACGCCTGGACGCGGTTAATATCATTGATTCGGATATCAGTGTGGTGACATCCATTGGCCTAGATCATGTCGATTGGTTAGGCAGTGATTTAAAGCAAATAGCTGGAGAAAAAGCTGGTGTGGCCAGGCGGGATAGGCCGTTAATCATTGCAGATAAGGAAACGGAGTCATTACTCTTGCCGCACTGTGAAACGGTTGGCTGTATTCCTTGGGTGGCTCAACGCGATTTTTGCATCCAACTCGATCGTAAGTACTGGAGTTATCAGTGTAATAATCTATCGTTAGATTTTCATGAACTTCCTCTTAATGAGTTATTTCTACAAAATCTAGCGGCAGGTTTAACGGCTTTCTCTTACTGTTATCAGTCCCTGTCTGCCAAAAACGTGTCTTATGCGGCGACTTATAAGGCGTTTGAAAGCTTATCAGTGCTAGGGCGATTTCAGGTTTTGTCGGAAAGCCCAACAATTATTGTAGATGTTGCCCATAATCCTGACTCAGCTAAGTTATTGAATCAAAAGCTAGCAGAATTTAAAGACAAAGGTTCACAACGGGTGGTTGCGCTTTGTGGCATGCTGAAAGACAAAGACTGCCAGTCTTCATTGGCTGAAATGAAGCAGGTTGATGAGTGGCATTTATTGGATTTACCTGAACCGCGTGGTAAAAAGAGCGCTGAACTGTTGCAAAATTTACCTGAAGTGTCGCAAAATACCGCTAAGTGTTACGGTTCATTAAGTGAGTTTAGTGAGTCTTGTATCGGGCGATCTTGCCTTGGAACTGATGATGTATTGGTGGTTTTTGGCTCCTTCATTACAGTAGGTTTGTTTGTTGAGCATTGGAATAAAGAAGGTTTTGCGTGGATATAAAGCTTAAGCATAGATTGGTTGGGGCTTGCGTTATTTTAGCGTTAGCTGTTTTTTTCTTGCCGATGATTCTAGACAGTGAAAAATATAATCAGGAGATAGAAAGCAAAATTCCAGAGCAAGCAACCTTAAATATTACATCTCAGGATGGAGACGAAGGCTCTATAACCATTAATCTCGATGAAGATGAGCCTGAGAAGGCAATACAAGTACCCGCAAAAATTGAAGAAATTGAATCGCAGACAAGTTCCGAACCACAAGACGCAAGCGAAGCTAACATTACTGATGAGAATACATCAGAGGCAAAAATACCGTCTCAAGTCACTAAAACGGAGAATGATAATAACGATAAACCAGTAGACACGGTTGATAACACCAAACCGAGATCAACTGACAGTGCCGATGAGCAAATTACAGAGCCGGTTGCGACTGAGACTAAAGAAACTGTCGAAGAATCGGTTGTTGCAGATGATGATATCCAAAAGACCCCAGAAACGGCAGAAAAGCCAGACTTCGCTGAGAAAGCTTGGGTTATTCAAATCGGTTCATTCTCTAATAAAGCAAACGCCACTAGCTTAGTGGCCGAATTGAGAAACAAGGGTTTTAGAGCTTATCAGCGTGATGCGAAGGAATATACACGAGTCTTTGTGGGGCCTTACCCTGATCAAAGTGCAGCAGAAAAGCGCACTGAAGGCTTAGAGAAAATTGTAGGGGCAGCGGTTAAGGTTATTGAGTTTGACCCTCAAGACCATTAAAAACAGGATGTTACAGAAAGCCTATAAAGCATATTCCGCTGAAGGCTTACCTCTGTTAAAATGCGCACTGAATTCTATGAGGCAGCTCTTTAATGATTTGGGTTGATTGGGTCATTTTAGCGATCATTGGCGTTTCAGCGCTGATCAGTTTACTCCGTGGCTTTGTTCGAGAAGCCTTATCTCTAGCTGGCTGGATAGCCGCATTTTTCATCGCTAAGATGTTCTATGAGCCTCTTTCCGAACTCCTAGTTGATCATATTGAAACCAATAGCATCCGGTTGGGTGTTTCTTGGTTAGCCATTTTTGTAGCCATTCTAATTATCGCCGGCATTATTAATTATGCTGTAGGTCGTATGGTCGATGCTGCAGGCATGAGCGGTACTGACCGTTTCTTAGGTATGTTTTTTGGTGCTCTACGAGGCATCTTGATTGTAGCTTTACTGGTCCTTGGATTGAAGCAGTTTACCCCTGTGCCTAAAGATAAGTGGTGGGGCGAATCCAGTTTAATTCCTCATATGGAAGTTGTTGCTGCTTGGTTCTACGAAAAGTTGGGACAAGTGGTACCAGAACTTAAAGATGACAACCCTGACAGTAAAGGGGATAGTGAGCCAATGACACAGTCTGATGCTATTGGCGCATTGATGAAAATGAAAGGACTCGATACTTCAGAAATGAAGGCCGACGGAGCTGGTGCACAGTCTTCTACAGATGATGATTCATCTGAAACAAATTCTTCAACCAAAAAAGACGAGCAAAATTAGTATGTGTGGTATTGTTGGAATCGTTGGTAAGTCCCCTGTAAATCAAAGCTTATTTGATGCGTTAACTGTGTTGCAACACCGAGGTCAAGATGCGGCAGGGATTGTCACTAGCGATCAGGGTAAGTTGTATTTGCGTAAAGATAACGGTCTCGTGCGTGATGTTTTTCACACAAGACACATGAGACGTTTAACGGGTAACTCGGGTATTGGCCATGTCCGTTATCCGACGGCAGGTAGTTCTACATCTGCTGAAGCCCAGCCTTTATATGTTAATTCACCTTACGGTATCACTCTAGCTCATAACGGAAATCTGACAAACTCAGATAACCTAAAGAGAGATCTATATTCAACTGACCGTCGTCACTTAAACACGAACTCAGATTCAGAGGTTTTGTTGAATGTATTAGCTCATGAGCTGCAAATTCTAGAGAAAAATCAGTTATCACCACAAGATATATTCAAAGCCGTGCGTGAAGTATTCAAACGCTGTAAAGGTGCTTATGCAGCAGTTGCTTTGATTAGTGGTCACGGCTTACTTTGCTTTCGTGATCCTTACGGTATCCGCCCAGCTGTATATGGCAAGCGTGAAACTGAAAATGGAACTGAATTTATGGTCGCATCAGAATCTGTTGCGCTTGACGCCTTAGGTTACGAACTGATCGATGATATTGGCCCTGGTCATGCCGTTTTTATTTCTGAAGATGGTCAGTTACATACTGAAAAGTGTATTGAAGAAGATACCTTCGCCCCCTGCATTTTTGAGCATGTTTACTTAGCACGTCCGGACTCGTTGATTGATAACGTTTCTGTCTATAAAGCGCGTTTGCGCATGGGCGAGAAGCTGGCAGAGAAGATATTACGTGAATGGCCGGATCATGATATTGATGTGGTTATTCCAATTCCTGATACGTCAACCACCTCTGCCATGCAGTTAGCGAATGAGCTGAATTTAAAGATGCGTCATGGTTTCATCAAGAACCGTTATATTGGCCGAACCTTTATTATGCCTGGTCAACAAATGCGTAAGAAGAGTGTGCGTCAGAAGCTAAACGCCATCGATCTTGAATTTGGCGGCAAAAATGTGTTGCTAGTCGATGATTCAATTGTTCGAGGTACCACCTCAGGGCAGATTATTGAAATGGCAAGAGAGGCTGGGGCAAATAAAGTGTATTTCGCCTCTGCAGCGCCACCAGTACGTTATCCGAATGTGTACGGTATCGATATGCCTGCAGCCGATGAGTTGATTGCGCACAATCGTACGGAAGAAGAAATTGGTGAAATTATTGGTGCTGATAAAATCATTTATCAAGATGTCGATGCGATGGTAGAAGCGGTACAAGAGGGTAACCCTAAGATTAAAACATTCGATTTGTCAGTGTTTACGGGTGAGTATGTAACAGGTGATATCGATATGAATTACTTGCAAGAGCTTGAGCAACGTCGTAATGATATGGCGAAGTCTTCTCAGGAAACTTCTGAGATTGAAAATTCTGCCATGGTCATGGATTTGCATAACCAATAGTGCTTAGATTATGAGAGCTATTATGCGCGGATTATTACGGCTTTTTGGATGGAAAGTCGTAGGAGAGTTACCAGAACACGATAAGTGTGTGATGATTTTTGCACCACACACCTCGAACTGGGACTTTGTTTTGATGCTCATGACTCGCTTCTGCTATAAAATGGATGTGGCTTATTTAGGTAAACATACTTTATTTAAGCCACCATTCGGTTGGTTTTTTCGATGGGTAGGTGGTATACCCGTAGAGCGTTCTTCAAAAAAAAATGTAGTGAAACAGGTCGTTCAAGAGATTGCGCAAAGAGATAAAGTGCAGCTGGCACTAGCTCCTGAAGGCACTCGAAGTAAGAAGCCTTATTGGAAGAGTGGTTTTTATCATATCGCTGTGCAGGCAAAGGTACCGATCGTTTTTACTTATCTAGATACCAAAACTAAAACCTTGGGAATTGGGGATTTCATTCAACCGACTGGTGATATTGAGTCGGATATGGATAAGATTAGGGACTTCTATAAAGATAAATTGGGAATTAAACCAGAGCTAGCGAGTGACATACAAATCGAGGTTAAACGTTAAACAATTAGAAAGTCAGCCAATTGGGAAGGCTTTCCATTCTCTACTGCTATTTGCGTTATTAATAGTCGCGAACACACTTCTTATTCCTCCAGCAAATGCAGAAACAGACATATCCGATAGAATCAGGTTTTACTCTTTAACCATAGAAGATGGTTTAAGTCAAAGCACAGTCTACGACATCACACAAGACCGCCACGGATTTATGTGGTTTGGAACACAAGATGGTCTGAACCGTTACGATGGAGTCAAGTTTGATCAGTTAAGACATGTTGCTAGCAAGCCTGAAAGTTTAGTTTCTCCGACCATTAATCAATTGCTCTATGACAATAAAGATACAGTTTGGGTATTAACTCCCCAAGGGCTTGATGGTGTTGATATTCTGTCATTAGAGATTGTTCACTGGACAGAAGAGCTTAAAAATCTAGCCAATGACGATGATCTTAGCTTTGAAAACTTCCAGATACACTCTATTGCTCTTTCTTCTGATAATAAAGTGATGGCTTTGACCAATAATTATCTTGTTTTAATTGAACCTGAGAATGGTGCCATCACTAGGTTGACTCAGTTTGATGCTTTCATTAAAGAACATGATTTTTCAAAATTCCTGGTGCTTAATCAGCGACTCTACTTTTTGGAGGATAGCTGCATTGTCTCCGTCGATATGCGTGGACGAGACCGTTTTACGGAGTGTCTTTCAAGTGATGTTGAGCTACTAGAGCTTTTACCTAACCATGAATCTGATCAAGAGTTCTTTGTAACTGGAGAGAAAGGTTTTGCTGTATTTAGCATTCAAACGTTAAACGATGAGTATTCCATACAATATTTTGATGTAAAGGACGGCCGAAAGCAGAGTAGAGTACGCGTTAGGCAGCTATTACCCTTTAAAAATGGATATTGGCTTGCAACTGAAGCGGGTCTTAAGTACTGGGACTCTTCTAAAAACTCCATCACAGTCGAGCTATACTCTGACTATAGCGATCCTCATTCCATTAATAATGACACCAGCTTGTCTATATGGAAATCAAAAGATGGGCTATTCTGGGTTGGAAGCTTATTCGGTATTAACTACTGGAAGTCAAAACAAGAATTCGTTCACTTACTCAAAAAGCGTGAAGTGATGAATTTTAAAAACAATAATTACACCACCAGTTTGTTGAAAACTCATGATGGGTATTTATTGGTTGGAACAGACTCCGGTATATACCGCTACAATAATGACTTCTCAATCTTACAGAACTTCAGCCCGCTAAAAGTCGGAGAGAGCTTTGTCAGTACTGGTTACGTTGGAGGATTAGTTGAGGACCGACATAGAAACTTATGGATAATCACCAATAATGGGTTGTTTTTTAAACCCTTTGGAGATGAAAGTTTTGTTCACTTAGAAAAAGTTCATGGAGCAAATGGTAGCCTTCTCGATCTAAAAACCTTATCAAGTATTGTCGAAACAAGAAGTGGTGACATATGGTTGGGCGGAGAAAATCGTTTTTATCATATTAAAATTGAGTCGAATCAAGGCTCAACTTTGGGAGCATCCAGTTTAAGCTTTCATGATTACTCTAAATTTTTACCAGAGCAAGTTATTAGCTCAAAGTATGGTGCTTATACGGTATACGAAGATTTACAGGGATATTTATGGATTGGGAGTGCTCAGGGGCTTGTAAGGTTTAACCCAATTAACCAAAGTACGGAACACTACACCAGTGTTCAAACTAATACGCAAACCTTATCCAATTCTGATATTACTGTTATTTACGAGGATATGCTGGGGGTTCTTTGGATTGGTACCGTCTCTGGATTAAACCGTGTGCGTTATAACTCACAAGGCGATGTTTATTTTCAAAGAGTAACGGAGAGTGATGGGTTTGTTGATGATTTTATTTGTTCTATTTTAGCCGACAACTCAGGTTACTTATGGGTTTCAACAGCCAATGGTTTAGTGAAATATCACCCTGACAAAGGGACGCCAGTAAACTTTACCTATGAAGATGGGCTTCAATACAATGAGTTTTACACCAATGCAGATTTTTCTGACGAAGAGGGCAACTTATTCTTTGGTGGCTTGAATGGCATTACCATGTTAAGCCCTAATGATATTAGCATCGATAAAGAAGAGAAAAGCCTGCAAATCATCTCAGTAAAGCAAGCCTCCGAAGAAAAAAACATTACTAAAGAAGGCAGTACTTATTTTTCTAAAGTTAGTGATCTTGGTACTGTTATTATTCGACTGACTACATTTGACTATATCAACGGACGAGGAGCAGATTACCGTTATAAAATTGATGCTCTTGATGATAGCTGGATTGACTTAGATGGACCCACGATAAAATTACACAACATTCAGCAAGAACAGTTATTGATACGAACCCAGGTGAGGCAAAAAGATGGGCGCTGGGGCGATGAAGAAGTTACGCTATTATTAAGTGTAGAAAAGCGCTTTTGGGCCAGCGCTCAAGGGTTTATGCTTTATTTACTTATCTTGTCACTGGTGGTCATTGGGGTGGCCATTTATTTGTCCCGATATTTTTCGAGACGTTTGACCCTGCAGGAAAAAAAGCTCAAGGAAAGAAAAGCTCAAACTCAATTGCTATTGAGTGAAAAGAAAACACTACTCTACCAAGTTGAAGACTTACAGTATTCTCTCTCCGAGCAACGCTACTTATCAGAGCGACTTGAAAATCAATTAGAGAATATCTCTGTCAATGACCAATTGACTGGGTTTAAAAGCAAACAATATTTAAAGAAGCATATTGATTCGGAGTTAGAAAATATCGCAAAGACTTGGGTTGCGGATGATGGAATCGCTGGTGTGTATCTTGGTGTTTTTGCGGTTGATATCGATAATTTGGCCATGATTAACAAAGAGCATGGCCATTTATGTGGAAACGAGGTTCTAAAACAAGCCGCAGACTGTTTAAAGACGATTAGTTATGGCACGGATACCTTGGTTCGATGGCAGGGCGCTACACTTCTGATATTAAGCCGCGGGATTGAGAAGCGCGAGCAGATGATTATGGCTGAGAAAATACGCTCGATCATAGCGTCTCGTAAGTTTGATCTAGGCAATGGTGCCAGTATTGATGTTACTTGTAGCGTCGGCTTCGGGCGCTTCCCTTTCTTGGGTGACCCGAGTGAGGTCATTACGTGGGAGCAGTTAATTTACGTTATCAACCGCGCACTCAAAGTGGCTAAAAGTAACAGCCGTAACGCTTGGCTTGGTATTTATACCAATCAGTTTTCTCATCCTCAGGAAATTCGGGCCCAAATCACTACTAATCTCAGCGGACTGTTAGCCAGTGGTCAGTTGGATTATGTGTCTTCAATACCAAAATCAAACAAAATTGATTGGGATGACAACTCCTCTTAATAATGCCAATGATGCAGCAGCATGACTAATAATATGCCAATACTCAGTCCTGCGATAAAATAAGCTTTGTGATGAATTGAATTGATAAATTGATGTTTGGCAGCGGCTTCATGAGTATGCGCATGAGGCTCATCATCTCCATGTCCGTGGCTATGAGGTCTGTGAATTATTACGTGAAGCAGGGTCCCGCTGACTATCGCTTGAAAGTAATCAATAAAGGTATTATGCAAGCCAAATAACTGTTTTTCGCCAATATAAAAACCAATAACTGTCATGCCTACCATTAACGAGAAGACGATGGCAGTTTTTCGATTTCCCCATAAAGGGTTAACGATCCACCACAAACTTAAGCCGACAACTAGGCGGTGCAAAATGACCGCGTAAGGCAACATTTCATTGCCCTCAATGGTAACTACTGCAGCACCATCAATCGCGGAATGGGTCATTAAGCCAACGATACCTAGCAACAAAGCTACGCTGTGTGCTTTATGGGCAAATCGACGAAAAGTAATTTCAGCCAGCGCTGGCCCGAAAAAGCCTAGCAATAATAACGGGAATAAAACAAAGCCAATATTACCCCAGAGCACTGGGAGCACATCTAAAAATAATAATGAGCCGACAGACACTAGGACAAAAGGAAATAAAAAATCATCCATGCGTCGATTGTGGCCGATCAACTTAAGAGTGACTGGGCCGATCAGCAGGGCAATAACGCTAAGCAATAGTAGCATTAGAATAATTTTCCAGGATTCATGATGTTGTTAGGATCAAAGGCAGCTTTAATACCCTTCATGTAATTGATTTCAGCTTCGGTGCGAGTGTAGTTAAGGTAAGGTTTTTTTAATAGACCAACACCATGCTCCGCAGAAATACTACCGCCAAGCTCTCGCAGCACTTCAAAGATTAACGGGTTAACGTTTTCACATGCTTTCACGAATTCCGCATAATCCATATCATCTGGTGCAAGAATATTTAGGTGCAAATTACCATCGCCGATATGCCCAAACCAGATGACTTCGAATTCAGGATAGTGTTCGGCAACGATGTTATTGACTCTTCCCAAGAACTCAGACACTTTATCTGGCGTTACTGAAATATCATTTTTGTAAGGGCGTCTTGAGGAGATGGTTTCTGATATATACTCTCTGTACTTCCAAAGTTCCGCAGCCTGTTGCTGACTTTGGCTCATGACGCCATCTAGGATAAATTCCTGCTCCAGCCCTGACTCAAAGCAACCCAAAGCGTTTTCAAGTATGTCATCAGAGGTTGCATCAAACTCTAAAAGGCAATAAAAAGGCGCTTCAGTTTCAACAGGGCGGGGTAGGTTGTGGTGAGGCATGACTTTCAAAAGAGCTTCTTCTGAGAAAAACTCGAAGGCGGTCAGATCGACTTCTTTCTGGAATGTGTTGAGTAGCTCTTTAACCTTATCTAGCTGTGGAATAGCCAGTAATAGAACTGTTAAGTTTTTGGGCTGGCGGGTTAACTTAATAGTCGCCTCAGTCACAATACCTAGAGTGCCTTCACTGCCAATGAATAAATGGCGTAAATCATAACCGGTTGCGTTCTTTATTAAACCAGCATTAAGTTCAAGAACTTCACCTTTTCCCGTAACAACGGTTAGCCCCATGATCCAGTCGCGAGTTAGGCCGTAACGAATCACTTTAATGCCACCAGCGTTGGTCGCGATATTTCCACCAATTTGGCTGGAGCCGCTAGAAGCGAAGTCAACCGGGTAGTATAGGTCATTTTCTTCAGCGAACTGCTGTAACTGTTCCGTAATGACGCCAGCTTGGCATTTGACTTGCTGAGTGGCGCTTTCAAACGCTATCACTTGGTTCATCTTATCCAAAGCGATAACAAGTTCTCCATGCTCGGCAACAGCACCGCCACTTAAGCCGGTACGGCCACCAGAGGGGACGAGCGCCACAGAGTGTTTATTTGCCCATTGCACTATCGCTGCGACCTGCTCGGTTGTTTTGGGTAAAGCAATAGCCAGAGGTGCAGGCGTGTACTGATTGGTCCAATCCTTGCCGTATTGGCTGAGCGAGTCGGAATCTGTTAATAAGCAATCTGCTTCTAAAATATTGCGTAGTGAGTCTAGCGATGGTTGCACTGAGAACTCCATAGTTCATTGATTTCAAACAACTCGGCATATTTTGCCAGAGGTTTTGCCCAATTGAAACGAGTTGTTACGATCTAGTGCTGATTTAACCTTATGATTCTATAGCTGGGTCGAGGCACTAATGACAAATAATGAAGGTAAAAAAAAGCCCCTGAACTAGTCAGAGGCTTAGAATACAATTCAATCTAAAAAGGGTATGGAAAGTGGTGGGTGGTACTGGGCTCGAACCAGTGACCCTCGCCTTGTAAGGGCGATGCTCTCCCAACTGAGCTAACCACCCACATTCCAGATTTCTTAAGGCTGTGTTCCTCAAGAACGGAGCGCATTCTAGGTTTGTAAGCGGTGAAGGTCAACACTTTTTTTTGAAAAAGTTTAAAAAACTTTCCTCATAGACGTTTAAGATACTATTTTGCTTAATTATTAGTCGTTTAACGTAAATAGGTTTTGAAAAAGATACGGCCTTGGTAGAATACGTATAACTTTTGATTACTTGTTTATATTATGACCGTTAAAACTCGCTTTGCTCCAAGTCCTACCGGATATTTACACGTTGGTGGCGCTCGAACTGCGCTTTACAGCTGGTTATACGCAAAAAAGCACCAGGGAGACTTTGTCCTTCGAATCGAAGATACCGATCGTGAGCGTTCTACGGATGAATCTGTGGCCGCTATTTTCGAAGGTATGGAGTGGTTAATGCTTGGTCATGATGAAGGACCATTCTACCAAACACATCGTTTTGATCGTTATAAAGAACAGATTGAAGCCTTGTTGGAAGAGGGCAAAGCTTATCGTTGTTATTGCTCAAAAGAGCGTCTTGAAAAACTTCGTGAAGAGCAACAGGCGAACAAGCAAAACATTGGATACGATGGGCATTGTCGTAATTTGTCTGCTGATGAGCAGGATACGTCTAAGCCACACGTGATTCGTTTTAAGAACCCACTGGAAGGGAAGGTCGTTTTCAATGACTTAATCAAGGGTGAAATTGCTGTGAGTAATTCTGAGCTTGATGACCTAATTATTGCTCGTACCGATGGCACTCCGACTTATAATTTTACGGTTGTGGTGGATGATTTAGACATGGGAATTAGCCATGTTATCCGTGGTGATGACCATGTTAATAATACTCCGCGTCAAATCAATATGATTGAAGCTTTAGGCTCTGACGTGCCTAAGTACGCGCATGTTCCTATGATTTTAGGCGAAGATGGTAAACGCTTATCAAAACGACATGGTGCGGTAGGGGTCATGCAGTATCGTGACCAAGGTTATTTGCCTCAAGCCGTATTGAATTATTTAGTGCGTTTAGGTTGGTCTCATGGTGATCAAGAAGTGTTTTCTGTTGAGGAAATGATTGAGCATTTTGACTTGAAGGATGTAAACCGAGCACCCTCGGCATTCAACACTGAAAAACTCAACTGGCTGAATCAGCATTACATGAAATCCTTGCCTACAGAAGAAGTGATGAAACACCTTCAATGGCATCTTGGTCAAGCTGGATTAGACCTTACACAAGGTCCCGATATTGAAAAGCTGATACCTGCCATGGCTGAGAGGGTTAAAACTCTGAAAGAGTTAGTAGCCGCAGTTCACTACTTTTATGAAGACTATGAAGCGTTTGATGCCAAGGCTGCAAAAAAGCACTTGCGCCCAGTAGCTCGAGAGCCATTAGAGTTATCACAAAAAAAATTGTCTGAGCAGAATGATTGGTCAGCCGATAAACTTCACGAATTAGTCAGCGCAACCGCTGAAGAATTAGAACTTGGTATGGGCAAGGTTGGAATGCCATTGAGAGTAGCCGTCACTGGCTCCGGTATGTCACCAGACTTAGGTATTACGCTAGAGTGGATTGGCAAGGATCGTGTCTTGAAGCGTATAGATAAGGCGCTTGCATTTATTGCGGAAAGAGAAGCTCAAAGTTAAGCAGATCATTTATTGACATACATGAAACAAAAAAGCCTGCGGAGTGCAGGCTTTTTTATAAGCAAGAAGCTATTTTTCGACGCTTGTTTTCAAGCGAATGCTTTGTAAGGCTTTTAACACGTCTTTAGCATGAACGCCTTCTAAATCATCAACACCAGCGGTTAAGGTATACTTCATACCACCCGCATGGAAGTCGGCCGCCATCATTGAACGCCAGTTTGACAGAGGGAATACTTGGTAGCATTTGTTATTACTTTGACAAGTGTGGTGCGTGTAACCGCCTAGCTTATGTTTATCGGTAATTTCATTGTAGTGTCTTTTCTTAGTCTTTGATCCAGTACGGTAAAGAATCGTTACGCCGGCGAGATCTTTTTTACTTTTGTTGATGTTAAAGTTGGTTTTTTTATCTTTATAACCCGAAATAACCATGTGTACATCACGGTTTTTAATGGTGTAGCTGACGTAACCTTTGGGCATGATATTTTGCTTCAAATTCCAAGTTGACGGTATGGTCATAAAATTATTTGCGCCAATGTGGACGTCTTTATAAGTTTTGACTGGCTTTGCTGGAGGTGCTGGCTTTGTAGGAGCTGCCTGTTTTGGAGGTGTCGCACATGCCCAAAGTAGAAGCGAGCCGGCAAGAATGATACCAATGTTTTTTAAGCTAGATGTTGTCATTAATGTCACCTGAAATGTATAAAAGGTTGTTTCTAAACTTGATAATCTAAAAAATTATCATCGATACGACTTTTAAGCCCAGTGTTCGTCAAAAGCTTTATGGTCTGCTGCTTTAAAGCGACTACCGGGGGCTAAAATGTGCATTTGTAAGCCAAATAGCGATATATAGTCACCACTACCGGCTGTTCCCATGGATGAATACTGCAGGTTGCTAGGATCGATTAACGTCGCCGAACCATCGCCATAGACCTGTAATTCATCCTGAGGACTAATAAAAAGTGCTGAACCTTCATCAATTCCTACTCCGATGGTAAACGGGTTGTAGGAGAGGGCGGTTAATAATCGTCCCAGTCGACCAGGTTGCTCAAAATGGTAGTCGAGCATAAAGCGGTTGGTTAAACCTAATCCTGGAGCCATTGTGACGCCATCTTGCTTAGGCGTGATGGAGTCTTCACCACCGGCTATCATGTGCTCACTGAGTAAGGCTGCAGCGCCATAACTGCCCATAACATGAACCCCATCAGCATTAAGCTTACGAAGTTGTTTAGCTATTGGAGTGCCACCAATGAGCGTCGATATTTGAAGTGGTTTCTCACCAACAATCACAATCAGCTCTTTGTCCGACATTTGCTTAATCAGTTGCTCATTATTGGTATCTTGTCGTGTTCGAATATCGAGCTCTACACAAGATTCAAAACCATTGGCTAATAAGGTTTTTTCGATATTGTGTGCAATTTTTTCTTGCCCAACATTCAAAATAACAGCTGTTGCTGATGCGCTAAGACAGATACTTCGAACTTGCTCCGCAACTATGTCATGTAGCTGATGGCTACAACCGCCAATAGGGATAATGTACCCCCTATCAAATTTACCGCTACCTTGTGATGGCATCTATAAACTCCGTGGTTATTTTTATCCGCTACCAGTGCCAGCACTTGATAAGCGGCAATACTAACATCAACTTCTGCTGAAAAATGTGGCAGAGTTGGTGGTATGCGTAAAAAATGTTGACACTTAGCCAGTGACCATTATGAATTAAGTTTCATAAGCTAATGTTTTATATAGCATAATGAAATGTAAACTATTCTACACGTTATTAATTTTTAATAAGCTTGCGACTGAGTTTGGAGCTTTACTTCAAATTTTATAATTGGTTAAATGTCTGTCTTCTACGATAAAAGAGAATAGTAATGAAGACAAGTTATAAGTATTTGATGTTGGTAGCAGCTTTCGGCTTGACTGCCTGCCAGCAAGAGTCAGGCAATGAACAGCCTGAAGAGCAAAATGTGGTTGTTGAAAAGAAGGTTGAAACCAAAAAAGAAGAAAAGAAAGCCGTTCAACAAGTTCAGCCTGTTGATGAGCATTCATACGGCAACATCGATGAAGTTCAACTTCATCATTTGGATCTTGAACTAACGGTCAACTTTGATGCGAAAGCTTTAGAAGGCTTCGTGGATCTTACTTTTAAGCGCTTGAAAGACGATGTATCAGAGTTAGTACTGGATACTCGTGATATCACAATTGATAAAACTCAACAGTGGGTCAATGACTCATGGCAAGATACACCGTTTGACTTAGCTGATAAAGATCCAGACCTTGGCTCTAAGCTTAGCATCCAAATTAATGATTCTACTCAAAAAGTTCGTGTTTATTACAAAACACAACCGCAAGCGAGTGGCCTGCAGTGGTTAACACCAGAGCAAACAGCGGGCAAAAAGCACCCATTTGTTTACAGCCAAGCTCAAGCGATCCATGCTCGTAGTTTTATTCCTCTTCAGGACTCTCCAGCAGTACGTGTGACTTATAACGCTAACTTGAAAACACCGAAAGAACTATTGGCTCTGATGAGTGCTTTCAATGAGCCTGATACTGAACTGGATGGTGATTATCACTTTGAAATGCCGCAAGCGATTCCACCGTACCTCATTGCTTTAGGTGTGGGTAACCTTGAATTCAAGGCGATGAGTGACCGTACTGGTGTCTATGCTGAACCGAGCTTGCTCGATCCAGCTGTTGCTGAGTTTGATGATACCGAAAGAATGGTTCAGGTCACTGAAGAAATGTACGGCCCGTATCGTTGGGGACGTTATGACTTGTTAATTTTACCGCCTAGTTTCCCATACGGTGGTATGGAAAACCCTCGTTTGTCGTTCATCACTCCAACCGTAATCGCGGGTGATAAAAGTTTGGTTAACCTAATTGCGCACGAATTAGCACATTCATGGTCTGGTAACTTAGTTACTAACGCGACTTGGGAAGACTTTTGGTTAAACGAAGGCTTCACTAGCTACGTTGAAAACCGCATTATGGAAGAGTTGTTCGGCGAAAAACGTGCAACCATGGAGCGCGCTCTTTCTGTACAAGGATTGCATGAGGAAGTGAAAGCATTGCCAAAAGAATTTACGATTCTTAATGTTGATTTGAATGGTCGCGATCCTGATGATGCTTTCTCAGGTGTTCCTTACACTAAAGGACAAATGTTCCTGACGTATCTTGAGAAAAAGTTTGGACGTGAAGTGTTTGACGCTTTCTTAGTTGAATACTTCAACGCGCATGCATTCCAGAGTTTGACGACGAAAGAGTTTAAGAAGTATTTAAAAGCTAACTTGCTCGATAAGCATCCAGGTGTGGTGAGCATGGATGAAATCGAGACTTGGATTCATGAGCCAATGCTACCAGAGATGATGCCAAACCCAACCTCAGACGCCTTCACGACAATTGATGCCGAAACAAAAGCATGGTTGGCTGGTGAGAAGAGTTTAGCGGATCTAGAGTCAGGTGAGTGGACGGTGCATGAGTGGTTACACTTTATTAATAACTTGCCAGAAGACCTGTCACAAGAGCAGATGGTGCAACTGGATGAAGCCTTTAAGCTAACCGACTCAAGCAATAATGAGATCGCTCATGCATGGTTATTATTGTCGTTGAAGAGCAACTACGACGCGGTAATGCCTCGCTTAGAGACCTACTTGATATCAATCGGTCGTCGTAAGCTGATTGTGCCATTATACAAGCAGCTAATGGAAACGGACGAAGGCGCTACTTTTGCTAAACGCGTGTATAAAGTCGCTCGACCTGGTTACCATCCTTTAGCACAGGGTACTCTCGACGCAGTCGTCAAATAACCTGGTGTCATCATTAGAAAGGCTTTCTTCGGAAAGCCTTTTTTTATGCCATGTGTTTTGTTAAGCACTTGTGCTAACAATTTGTAACAACTGATGTAAATCACTTGCCTAATCAAATCCAATGATTAGTATTATAGCAATTAGCAATAAAGACCAAAGGGAATCACAATGAATAATAAATACACCAAAGCACTTATCGCTACGGCTGTTTCAAGTGTGTTTTTGCTGAGTGGATGTCAAAGTACCGATACTTCAGACACAGCTCAAGAGACTCACGCCTCAGAGACTTCAGAGTCATCAAACTTTTCAATCCCATATGAAAAATATACGTTAGACAATGGCCTGAAAGTGATCTTACATCAAGATAAATCAGATCCGATTGTCGCTATAGCAACGATATTCCACGTGGGTTCAAGTCGAGAAGAACCCGGTAAAACCGGCTTTGCACACTTTTTTGAACATATGGCGTTCAATAACTCTGAGAACGTTCCTCTAGGTGCTAACCGAAAAATGATTGGCGAGCTTGGCGGCACTCGAAACGGTGGCACATGGAATGACGGCACTATTTATTACGAAGTTGTGCCAAAAGACGCTTTTGAGAAGTTGTTGTGGATTGACTCTGATCGTATGGGGTACATGATTAATACCGTTACCAAGGATGCTTTAGAGCGTGAGAAGCAAGTGGTTAAGAATGAAAAGCGCCAACGAGTCGATAATCGACCTTACGGGCATACCGGAGGTGTCATTTCGAGTCATTTATACCCAGAGGATCATCCTTACAACTGGTCAGTAATCGGTAGTCTCGAGGATTTACAGAACGCTACTTTGGAAGATGTTAAGAAGTTCTACGCCAAGTACTACGGACCAAACAATGCAACTTTAGTTATTGCTGGTGATATTGATATTCAAGAAACTAAATCTTTAGTTGAGAAGTGGTTTGGTGAGATTGCTCAAGGCCAGCCTGTCGGTAGCATGGAACCTAGACCGGTCAGTTTAGACAAAACCATATCTTTGTCACATGAAGATAACTTTGCTAAGTTGCCAGAAATCCGCTTAACGTTCCCAACGGTTGAACAATACCACGAAGATTCTTATGCACTGGATGCGCTGGGAGAAATTCTATCGCAAGGCAAACGCGCGCCCCTGTATAAAGTTATTGTGGAGGATAAAAAGTTAGCGCCAGGTGCCAGCGCTTACAATAGTTCACGTGAAATAGCGGGTGAATTTACTATCCGTGTTAGAGCTAATGCAGGAACTGATCTTGATCAGGTAAAGTCTGCCATCGACGAGGCTTTAGGTAAATTTGAGGAAGAGGGCTTCTCGGAGAAAGACTTGCAACAAATTAAGGCTCGCCAAGAAACTCAGTTTTATAACGGTATTTCGAGCGTTTTGAATAAAGCGTTTAACTTAGCTTCTTATAATGAATATGCTGGCTCACCTGACTTTCTGCAAAAAGATATTGAGGCCATTAAAGCCGTAACCAAAAAAGATATTATTGATGCATACAATAAGTATATTAATGATAAGCACTATGTGATGACCAGCTTTGTACCTAAAGGGCAGTTAGAACTCGCCGTTGAAGGCTCAAAAGATGCAGGTGTTGTGGAAGAGAAGATTGTTCAAGGCGCAGAAAAAGAGATTGTGCTTAATGACAATGAAGACTTTCCACGAACTAAAACTAGCTTTCCACGAAATGAGCCACCCTTAGGTAAGACGCCGTTGCTAACTCCACCACAAGTTTGGGATGAAACCTTAAATAATGGTATGAGAGTGTTAGGGGTTGAGCACAACGAACTTCCTTTGGTGCAGTTCGCGTTGCGTATCGAGGGCGGTCACTACTTAGACAAGCTAGAGAAATCAGGCGTGGCGTACATCCTTTCTGAGTTGATGATGGAAGGTACAAAAAATAAGACACCAGAAGAACTCGAAGATGCGATTGGCTTATTAGGCGCTAGTATTTCTGTAAACGCTGGTGATGAAGATATTGTTATCACGTCTAATAGTCTCAAGCGTAATTACGCAGAAACCTTGTCGTTAGTAGAGGAAATTTTATTAGAGCCACGATTTGATAGCGACGAGTTTGAACGGATAAAAAAACGTTTACTCACTGGCTTAAAGCAACAAGAAGGCGACGCGCAGGCTATCGCTTCTCGAGTCAGTAAAAAGTTATTATATGGAGAGGACCATATCCTTGGTATACCGACTAGCGGAACTCTTGAAACCGTTTCGGCAATAACCTTAGACGATGTCAAAGATTATTATTATCAAAACATTTCACCAAGCCTAGCTGCATTCCATGTGGCTGGCGATATTGACCAGCAGGCGGTCGTCGATTCTTTACAGAAGTTAGAATCTGCTTGGAAAGCCCAAGACGTTACATGGCCCCAGTATCAAGTCAAAGCGATGGATAATGAGCCAGACCTATATTTTATTGATGTGCCTGATGCTAAACAGTCGGTGATTATGGCAGGGCAGTTAACGTTTCCTGGTGGCCACGGTGATTATAACAACTTGGTTTATGCCAATGATCGCTTAGGCGGTGGCTCTAGCGCTCGCTTGTTCCAGCTACTACGGATTCAAAAAGGCTATACGTACGGTGCTTATAGCTACGTATCTCGCCGTGAATCTATGAGCGCTTTGATGGCTCAAACCAATGTTAGAGCTAATGTGACGAAAGAGTCTTTGGATTTACTGTCTAATGAATTTGAGAAGTATGAGGACACGTTTACCCAAGAAGATTTTGAGACGACTAAAAATATTGTTATTAAACGACAAACGCGTGAGTTTGAGACTTTGGGTAGCTTGCTAGGCATGCTTGAGGATATTAGTCGTTTTGATTTGCCACTCAACTATTTAGAGAAAGAACAGGAAGAGCTGGCTAGTTTAAGCCTCGAGGATTTCAAAAATACGATTAACCAGTATATGGATCCGAAGCAGATGGACTACCTTGTTGTTGGTGATGCTGAAACACAGCTTGAGCGCTTAAGGGAGCTTGATTTTGACACCCTGATTCAGCTCGATATCAATGGCAACCCCGTCAGTAAATAATAGAACGAAGGAGATATTATGGCCTTTCTAGAGCCTCTTGATAAAAATTTACATCCTGAATTAGCTGCTGATTTCGCAATTTTTGAGGAAATCCTTGGCTTTGTTCCCAATAGTTTACTGACCATGCAGCGCCGACCTGAGATCGTGAAGGGATTCGGCGTGTTGACCAAAGCAGTGATGTCACCCAATGGTGAAGTCGACTTAGGCTTTAAGCGTTTACTGGCGCACTTTGCTAGTCGCGCGGCTGGCTGTCAGTATTGTGAAGCCCACTCACTGGTGGCTGCCAAAATTCATGGTATCAGCGACGAAAAGTTAGAAGCCATTTGGGAGTATCAGACGAGCGAGCTGTATACTGAGGGAGAGCGCGTAGCGTTAGACTATGCCTTAGCTGCCGGCTCAGTGCCCAATGCTGTTGATCAGCCTTTGATGGAGCGTATGAAACAGCACTGGACTGAGGATCAGATCGTAGAAATCCTAGGAGCTATTTGTTTGTATGGATTTCTTAACCGCTGGAACGACTCAATGGCGACAGAGCTAGAAGATGTGCCAACATCTGTTGGCGAGAAACTGTTGTCACAAGGTGGGTGGGACGGCAAACGTCACAAGTAAGCATCTACTGATAAACAACTCCTTTATGTTCAATTTGGCCTCCATCACGACGTTTTTTTGGGTCGTGGTGGGTCCAATGAATTACGCCTCCACGTTCATTCCATTCATATTGCCCCGTAATCGACACCATATCGCCTTCCCCTAAATCTTTTACTCGTGGTGCTAGATCAATGTTGTGAGCGATCAAAACCGTTATGCCTGTGTCGAGTTCTATGATGAACCTTTGGTGACGTGGCTTATGAATATCGTCACTGAGCAGTCGTGAGACCTTGGCAGTAACTCTGACCATCTCCCCAGAAACTCGTCGTTCGAAATAGTCGTGTACGGTAGCATGCGCTGTGTTTGTAGTCTGTGCTTCTATGGAAGGGATAGAGGTACTCTTATCTTCAGTACTTTCTAAGTAGAAATAAGCCAGCGCGAGTAAGATAAGAATGATGGTGGAGAGGGTATTTGTTTTTGTGTTTTTCATTATTTAATCGGTTAACCAATAAGTCATAATAATCCGATTATGCTAAAACCTTTTAGGATTTGGTAGCCTCAAATGTTTAGGATGTGTTAAATGTGATGCTATATGCTTGAATTTTTTCGTTAAATAAGTAACTATTTAAAGGCAGGAGGCTGAGCACATTCAGTCGTATAAACAAAATGAGGTAATAATAATGGCGGGAAAATTCGTAATCTCAAAGGGTAATGATGGTAAAAGCTATTTTGTATTAAAAGCTGGTAATGGAGAAGTAATCTTGCAAAGTCAGGGTTATTCGTCTCAGTCTGCTTGCGAGAATGGCATCGAGTCAGTACGTAAAAATTCACAAGATGATGGCCGATTTGAAAAGAAAACAGCTAAAGACGGCCGCTTCTACTTTGGATTGAATGCTTCTAATGGCCAGCAGATTGGTAAAAGCCAAATGTATAAGTCTGAAAGCGGTCGCAACAATGGTATCAGCTCTGTTGCACGAAATGCTCCAGACGCGAAAGTCGTTGAAGAGTAATCGTTTCATATAAAAAAAGCCCCGATTTGTCGGGGCTTTTTTTATGCTAGCTTATTAGTGGTTGTTGCCACTTTTAGACGTTAAATAGTCCATAACTGCAAATAACAAACCAGAAATGACGAAAACACCGTGGATTAATAGTTTCCACTGTACAATCTCTAAGCTGATAGTGGCGTCGTTATCAAGCTGCATATAAGTTCTGAGTAAGTCGATACCTGAAATCGCTACGATAGAACTAATAAGCTTCACTTTTAACGTGGAAAAGCCAACTTTGCCCATCCAGCCGGGCTTGTCCTCATGATCCGCCACGTCAATTTTAGAAACAAAGCTTTCATATCCACTAAAAATAATAATAATCAGTAGGTTAGCGAGTAAGGTCATATCAACCAAAGCCAAGATGCCTAAGATTGTGTCGGTTTCGCTCAAAGAGCCTAGGTGTGTGAGTAAGTGCCATAGTTCTTTGGCGAAGCCACCAAGTAACACAACTATTGAGAGTATGAGTCCTACAAAGAATGGAGCCAATATCCAACGGCTACTAAAAATTCCAGCTTCGAAAGCGTGTTCCACTTTTTTCATGGTAAATCCTGCATCAAAAAATAATAACTGGCTGTATTGTAATCTAATGGTTCTAGCTGTAAATATGTTTGCCAAGATTGTTGTAACAGAGCGTAACAGATCATAAAAGTGTCGCATTAATGTCACAGGAGGTTTTTGCCGACCAACTATTATCTGCCTAAATGTCACAAGTCTTGAGAACAAGCACTATAGGAAGTCATTATGGGCAGCAAAAAATTGTATATCTTTCGTCATGGTAAGTCTGACTGGAAAGCCAAGTTTAAAAATGATCATGAGCGGCCCTTAGCCGAGCGAGGTATTGAGGCGGCTAAAAATATGGGCGCACACTTACACAAGGTTGGTCAGTCACCGGAGACCGTGATTAGTTCGAGCGCAAAGAGAGCGATGGATACTGCGTTATTAGCTATGGAGTTTGGACAGTGGCAGAGCACTATGACCAGTACACGTGATTTATATCTATCGAGTGTTGAAGAAGCTATTGAGTTGATTCAAACCATCGAGTCTGATGACAAACGAATTATGCTAGTGTCACATGAGCCACTTTGTTCATCACTGGTCTCGGAATTAACGATGGGCGGGCATGTTAAGTTTCCTACAGCCAGCGTTGCGCGTATTGATTTCAAGGTTAGCTCATGGGCTGAAGTCGATAGTGATAAAGGGCAACTGGCGTGGTTATTAACGCCGAAGAGTGTGATTGGAGGCTAGTGTATGATGCTGTGCTTGAGCTCATCAGCAATATAGAGTGTTGTCAGTAATTTTATAAGTTTCGTCGCTTGAACTCCTTTCAAATGCCCTCATTAATAGCCATAATAGAGGTAACAAAGCCATAAACCGGCCCTTATTAGCTAGTTATGAGTAACGACCACAATTTTGATGAAGAAAAAGACCATGGGTTAGCGGTAGCTGAAGCAAAACCTAAGCTCAAAAAACCGCCAATGTACAAGGTCATGATTTTAAACGACGATTACACACCGATGGACTTCGTTATTGAAGTATTGCGCAAGTTTTTTTCTATGGATCAAGAAAAAGCAACTCGTGTTATGCTCCAAGTACACAACGAAGGGCAGGGCGTGTGTGGTCTTTATACGCCAGATATAGCCGAAACAAAAGTTGTCCAAGTCAACGAGTTCTCACGGTCAAACGAGCATCCATTACTGTGTGTGATGGAACCAGAAGACGAATAGGCTTATAGTGGTAGAGAAACCTATAAGGTTTCTAAGAAGAGGTTATTATGCTTGATAAAGAATTAGAGCAGTCACTCAATAAAGCTTTCCATCGGGCCCGTGAGTACCGTCACGAGTTTATAACGATTGAGCATTTAATGTTAGCGCTTTTGGATAACAAAGACGCTGTTGAAGTATTAAAAGCGTGCTCAGTAGAGCTGTCTAAACTACGAGAAGAACTAGAAAACTTTATCGGTAAAACCACTCCACAGTTTTCAGAAGATGATGAAGACTACGAGATCCAGCCTACCATTGGTTTCCAGCGTGTGTTACAGCGGGCTGTGTTCCATGTACAGTCTTCCGGTAAGGAGTCTGTCAGCGGTGCCAATGTGTTGGTTGCTATGTTTAGCGAACCTGAGTCCCAAGCTGTATATCTCTTATCGCAACAAGACGTGTCGCGTTTAGATGTGGTGAATTTCATTTCTCATGGTGCGCCAGAGGATGACGATTTTGAAACGTCTGAAATTGAAGATGATGTGCAACCAGAAGAAGCTCCCGAAGCGAAACCTTTAGACCAATATGCCATCGATCTCAATAAGATGGCGGAAGAGGGTAAAATCGATCCCTTGATCGGGCGAACTCATGAAGTTGAACGAGTGGTGCAAATTTTATGCCGTCGCCGTAAAAACAATCCCCTTTTGGTGGGTGATGCCGGGGTGGGTAAAACTGCTATCGCTGAAGGTTTGGCAAAAAGAATTGTGGACGGTGAGGTACCTGATGTTATTGCCGATGCGGTGGTTCATTCCTTAGACTTGGGAGTACTGTTAGCGGGTACCAAGTATCGCGGCGACTTTGAGAAGCGTCTAAAAGCTGTTTTAGCACAGCTAAAGAAAGAACCACACGCTATTCTGTTCATTGATGAAATCCATACTATTATCGGCGCAGGTGCGGCTTCCGGCGGTACCATGGACGCTTCTAACTTGATTAAGCCAGTTTTGGCTAATGGTGAATTACGCTGCATTGGCTCGACAACTTTCCAAGAATACCGAGGAATTTTTGAAAAAGACCATGCCTTGGCACGTCGCTTCCAAAAAGTCGATATTAATGAACCCACGATCTCTGAAACTGTCTCGATTTTGGAAGGTTTAAAGGATCGTTATGAGCAGCACCATAATGTTAAATATACTAACTCAGCGTTGAAAACGGCTGCTGAGTTGTCAGCAAAATATATTAATGATCGCCAATTGCCAGATAAAGCCATTGATGTGATTGATGAAGCCGGTGCAAGACAGCGGATTCAGCCGGAAGAGAATCGTAAAAGTATTATAGAGTCGACCGATATTGAGCATGTTATTGCTAAAATCGCGCGCATCCCAGAAAAAACAGTCTCTTCCTCAGATAAGAAATTACTGAAGAACCTAGATCGAAACCTTAAAATGGTGGTGTTTGGGCAGGATAAAGCGATTGATACGCTATCAGAAGCGATTAAGTTGTCTCGAGCTGGTTTAGGTCAAGAAAATCGACCTGTAGGCTCTTTCTTGTTTGCTGGTCCAACGGGTGTAGGTAAAACTGAAGTCACTAAGCAGTTGGCCAAATCGATGGGCGTTGAGCTGATTCGTTTTGATATGTCTGAATACATGGAGCGTCATACTGTCTCAAGACTCATCGGTGCGCCTCCAGGCTATGTCGGCTACGACAAAGGAGGCTTGCTCACTGAAGCCGTGAATAAAAGCCCTCATGCGGTCGTACTGTTAGACGAGATTGAGAAAGCGCACCCTGATGTCTTTAACCTGTTATTGCAAGTTATGGACCATGGTACTTTGACAGATAATAATGGTCGTAAAGCTGACTTCCGAAATGTCGTTTTGGTTATGACCAGTAATGCTGGAGCTCAGGATTTAGTAAAACAGTCTATTGGCTTCAAAGAGCAAGATATTTCACGTAACAGTGAAGAGGCAATTAACAAAACGTTTTCTCCTGAATTTAGGAACCGCCTTGACGCTACCGTATGGTTTAATTCGCTACCTCAGAAGGTTATCTTGTCTATCGTTGATAAGTTCTTAACGGAAGTACAAGGTCAGCTTGATGCAAAGCAAGTGAACTTGCATGTGGATGATGAAGCTAGAGAGTGGTTAGCTAAGCATGGTTATGATATCAATATGGGCGCGCGTCCTATGTCACGACTAATCAGCGACAAGGTTAGAAAGCCATTAGCTAACGAGGTCTTATTTGGAGAGTTGGTTGATGGTGGTGATGTGTATATTGGCCTTAAAAATGGTGAGCTTGATATGCGAGTGGAACCATTAAGAAAGCGTATTACTCAGAGCGAAACTTAAGTTGATACTTTAGAGTAAAATGGAAAAAGAAAAAGGCGATGGTTTACATCGCCTTTTTTGTGTCCTGTCGCTATTAGAGGTTAACCAGAAACACCAATATAGCGTTATCTTGTCAATTAACGTGCACGGAAGGTAATTCTACCTTTTGATAAATCATAAGGACTGATTTCAACGGTCACTTTATCACCCGTCAAAATACGGATGTAGTTCTTGCGCATTTTGCCTGAAATGTGTGCTGTAACGATATGACCATTCTCAAGCTCTACTCGAAACATAGTGTTCGGTAGGGTTTCAAGAACCTTACCTTCTAACTCAATTACGTCTTCTTTTGCCATTCGGCCTCTCTCTCCTGTACGGTTTAATTAACAAGATGTCTAAAAATTGGGCGTATAATGCACTATTTGGCGCATAATCGCAAAAAATTTTACCATTTTTTGATTAATCTAAGCTTAACCAACGCTTATTCCTAAAGACTTCAGCCGGGCGGTACTTTATCTTGTAATCCATCTTCTGACACCCTTGGACATAATAGCCTAAATAACAATAAGGTAGCTGCATTTTCTGGCAGTATTCAATGGTTTTTAAAATGACAAAAACCCCTAGGCTTTTATAGTCAGGTGATGTGTCAAAAAATGAGTAAACCGCGGATAGACCATCATCAAGCACATCGAGGCATATAACAGCGATAAGTTTGCCGTTATCTCGGACTCTCAATAAAGCGGTATCACACCACTCAGAAAACAAAAAATCGGAGTATTGTCGCTTGCTTGGAGGGTACATGTCGCCGTCTTTGTGGCGGGTGCTAATGTACTTTTCGTAAAGCTGGTAGTCTTCTTCAAAGCAATCTGCTGACTCTAACGATACTTCATAAGAGTTGTTATGGTTAAGTACTCGTCGCTGACTTCTGCTTGGTTTGAAGTCATCAACTACAACACGATAAGCCCAACACGCTGAGCATCCAGTGCAGTGAGGACGATAAACGTGCTCGCCACTGCGTCGAAAACCTTGGCGACTTAACTCCGAGTACAAGTCGTTATTCAGCAAAAGACTTGGATCGGCGAATACAGAGACTGCAATTCGATCGTCTAAGTAACCGCAAGCATGCTCTGGCCCTTTGAAAAGGCGAATATGCTGTGTAACTTTTTCTTTCTGACTCATAGGTTTAGGTTACTACCGTTAGAAATGGTTTGCTAGTTTAATCAGACCATCGGTCTAATGTTTTAGTCTGCCATAAATAACTCGGCTGTTCCCAACTTATGTGCTCTTCAAGCAACAGCAAAAAGTCATCCCTGCTCATATCAACCGCGCCCATACTGTAAAGGTGAGGGTTGCCCACTTGGCTGTCGAGCAAAATAAAGTCATTTTTTTTAAGGTAATGAGTAAGGTAAATGAGAGCGAACTTTGATGCATTCCTGGCTCGACTGAACATGGATTCACCAAAGAAAAACCTACCAATGCTCACCCCATAAAGTCCGCCAACTAACTCTTGAGCATTCCAAACCTCTATGGAGTGGGCTATCCCTAGTTGATGCAGTTTTAAATATGCCGTCTTCATTTCTGGCAAAATCCAAGTTTCAGCCTCTTTTGCTCGAGGAGCCGCACAGCCATCAATAACGTCTTTAAAAGCTCGGTTGATGGTGACTTGGTAAGTTGATTTTCTTAACTCTCGCTTCATAGAACGGGAAACGTGGACGCCATCAAGTAAAAATACACAACGTGGATCGGGGGACCACCATAAAATAGGCTCGCCTTCACAGTACCACGGGAAAATGCCATTCCTATAAGCTTCTATTAACCGTGTTTCAGATAAGTCACCACCCACCGCTAACAAGCCATTTGGACTGTCTTGTGCCAAGCTGGCGTGAGGGAACTTTGGTGATTTATCCAATAAAAATATATCGTGACTCATGAAGTCTGGTATTGGGTCTTTTCATTATCTTACTATAATAGCTGTAGAATAAAATACATTAGAGTGCCTGTTTGGAATATTTCCTTTCACTTTATACGCCACTTGTTATTGACCTATCGCCTGACTGTAGGATAATGAGTTTGATTAAAGGAACTTTAGAGTGTTTTAATGAATATTATTCTTAAGTTGAGACAAAAAATATTTGGCCCAACTAAACTTCAGCCGTCAGAAAATCCTTATATTGAAGATGGCAAACTGTATTGTAATTACTTCGCAACAACCCCCAATTGGGGCGATAGTATCAATCTTTATTTGTTAAGTAAGCTATCAAAAAAAGAGGTTGTAGCATGCGCGCCGGAAGAGAGGCAGCACGTTCTTGCTGTCGGTAGTATTCTCAGGATGGCAAACCATAATAGTATCGTTTGGGGTTCAGGGTTTATTTCTAAAAAAGGTAATATTAAGTATAAGCCTTTGAAGGTTTGCGCGGTGCGTGGTCCTTTAACGAGAGAGCTACTATTGAACCATAAAATCGAGACACCTGAGATCTATGGTGACCCAGCGCTTTTAATGCCAAGGTTTTATTTTCCGAAAGTTGATAAAAAGTATGCCTTAGGTATCGTCCCGCATTACAGAGATAAAAATAGCTTGCTGGTTAAAGAGCTTGCAGCAAACGGTGTGAAAGTTCTTGATATCGGTAAGGATGATGAAGCATTTATTGATGAGTTACTTGAGTGTGAGCATGTTATATCGTCATCTTTACATGGGTTAATCGCTTCTGATGCATATGGCATACCAAGTCACTGGATCACTTTATCCGATAAATTGACTGGCGGCGGTTTTAAATTTCATGATTACTACAGTTCGATTAAGCACCCGATATATAAACCAACTTCAGAAAATAAGTTATCGACTATGAGTGTAGAGGATATCATTAGGCTGTGTACTCTGAAAAAAGTAGATCTTGATTTAGATGCGCTAGTATCTGCGTTTCCTTTTAAGAGTTAAGATACGCTTACTATATCACCCCAACGACTGGTGTAATGAGGAGAGCGAGCGTTAGCACGCATTGCCCAGCGTTTGTCAAAGCCAAGACTGCCAAACTTGATAGCATCTTGTCCAAACTTTGCGTTGATAGAGTCCAAGCTTTCCATTAACTCAGGGCGCTGACGTGTCTGGTCGAAAATATCGCTTTGATACCCTTTGCTTGGCTCAAGTCCTAAGAGCATGACACCAGCTTTTTTATAGGTTTGACTGGAGTCATAA
This sequence comes from Kangiella geojedonensis, assembly GCF_000981765.1. Lineage (GTDB taxonomy): Bacteria > Pseudomonadota > Gammaproteobacteria > Enterobacterales > Kangiellaceae > Kangiella > Kangiella geojedonensis. Next base: position 1,120,843 of record NZ_CP010975.1, read on the forward strand.
ACTCTTTTAAGTCCCAGCTCAATAGCTTGCAAAAAAAGACTCGTATCATCACTAGGCTCAGTTAGCGACAAAGTAACCTGAGGGTGATTTCCGTCACGAGTGTGCAAAAAGAATTGAATACTGTTCGCTAGCGACGATTGCTTACGTAGCTTTTCGCAGCATCTAGTTGCATGATATGACAGTGCTTCTTTAAGGTCTGAGCGGCTGGAAATTGCGGTGCCAAAGGAACGGGAGTTTAAGATCGACTGCTTGGGCTTCGGTTGCTCGTTGAAGCTAAGGCATGGCTGTCCGCGCAACTCGAGAATTGTGCGTTCCATATTGACAGAAAACATTCGCTGCAATGTTTTATAGTCACAATTATGTAAGTCCCATGCCGTAAAAATCCCCTGCAACTTCAACTTTCGGGATAAACGACGTCCAACGCCCCATATGTTTTCTACGGCAAGGTTCTCTAAGGCCCACTGACGATTTCTGGTGCTGCATAGATTCACCACTCCGTGAGTAGACTGTTTATGCTTCTTGGCGTAATGGTTTGCTACCTTGGCTAGAGTTTTTGTCGGGCCTAAACCGACGCAAATAGGCAGTGACAACCACTCCCAGACCGTGTTTTTTAGCTTGAGGCAGTGCTCATCAAGATCGCCATTAAAGCCTTCAAACAAGAGGAAGGACTCATCGACAGAGTAGGGCGAAACCTTATCAGTGAATTGTTGTAGAACCCAGTTGAAGCGCTGTGAAATATCGCCATAAAGGCCATAGTTTGAAGAGAACCACTCAATGTTATGGCGCTTAAGGAGAGACTTTATTTCAAAATAAGGTGTTCCGATTTTTATACCTAGTGATTTTGAAAAGCTACACATTGCAATAGCGCAACCGTCATTATTACTGAGCACAACCACCGGCTTGTCTCGTAAATCAGGACGAAAAAGTCGCTCACAGGCAACGTAAAAGCTATTAACATCGCATAGTGCGTAGACAGGGCCTTGATTCGTTGCCATTAACGAAGACTCCTCGCAAGTCCTGTAACCACTCCCCAAATAACCAGCTCATGCTCTCCCGTGATCTCAATATCTGGATAATTAGCGTTTTCTGCTTTTAATTTCAGCGTGCCCTGAGATTTTAGTCGCTTTACGGTGAACTCATTGTCTAATAGGGCTACCACAATATCATTATCTTTCGCAGAAACAGAGCGATCGACAACCAATATATCATTTTGGAATATGCCTGCCTCAATCATGGAGTCGCCTTCGACGCGAGCGAAAAATGTGGTGGCTGGGTGCTTTATAAGGAGTTGATCTAAGCTAAGGGTATCCTCCATGTGCTCATCAACCACACCAGGGAAACCTGCTGAAATACGCCCAGAATAAAGGGGGACCTCAGAATAACTGCCTTGTGGTTTAAGGATAGATACTTTGCTCATGAAATTATGACGCTTTCTTAATAATAGGGTTAAGTTATAAAAGTTACGGTATTCAGGTTGTATTAAAGAGTACCAATAATCTAATTATAACAGACGAAAATGAGTTATTTATATTAAAATAATCTAAATTAAAGACTTCCAAACTGTTCGAATATGCATTAGTATTTCTTGGTCGGACACATAAGGGACGGCAAAATATATAATACACTGGGGAGACATTGACAATGAGTAAGCATAATATTATCGCGAAAGCGGTAAAGTTAGCACTTTTTGCCTCTGCTTCATTGGCTTTCACTACCACGGCTTATGCTGCGGAAGAGGGAAGTGAAGAGGAACAAGAGGAACAGGCGAAAACAGAAGTAGTAACTGTTGTTGGTTCACGCCTAAAGAGAAATCACGTAGAAGGTGCGTCACCGGTATTGATTATTACTGGCGACGACATGAAAAAGCAAGGTCATACAACGGTATATGATGCACTGAATGACCTAACTATTAATACAGGTGTTCAAATTGAGGGGCCTGAGTTTTCGGGTGGCTTCACTCCTGATATTCGCACCCTGAATATTCGAGGCTTTGGTGTTGGTAACTCTTTGACTTTAATTAATGGTCGTCGAGTAGCTAACTACCCAGCAGCATACCAAGGCAGTAGCTCTGCGGTAAACTTTGGTGCAATCCCACAAGCCGCAATCGAGCGTATCGAAGTTCTAAGCGGTGGTGGTTCATCAATTTATGGTTCTGACGCTGTTGCAGGTGTTGTAAATATCGTTTTAAAGCAAAATGTTGATGAAACAACTTTAAATGTTATTTATGGACGTCCAGTAGAGGCCGAAGGTAACGACTACCGTGTCGACCTGACGACTGGTACAGTAACTGAAAATGGTAACTTCACTGTCGGTATTTCATACCGTCAAACAGACCCTATTAGTGCTGGTGATTATGATAAGTATGACTCTAATGATGATTACCCTTATTCAGATATTGAGTCTCCAACGCTTAACTTTGATACTTATGTTTTAGACCGAAACTCATTCACGCTAGTTGATCCAGGTAACCAGTGTGAGAACTTTGGTTCAGAACGATTTTTATTCTCAGAGTCACTAGGCTATCTATGTGGTCGAGATAATATCGCCTTAACTAACTTCCGTAACGAGCGTGAGCAGCTGTCTGTTTTTGCTAACGGTACTTATGACCTAGGCGACGTAGAGCTTTTTGGTGAGCTTTTATATAACTCGAGCGAATCATCTGTAGACCGTTACAGCATCTTCATTCAAGAGCGTATTTTTAACGTAAATAATGGTGATTATTATACTGTCTTGAGAAGCTTCTACGAGTCAGATTTACAGCGTTCTTTAGACTCAAAGTTTGAAGATAACTCTTATAATGCGTCTTTTGGTGCCCGCGGTTATTTTGGTGACCATGAGTGGGAAGCATCTGTTTATCGCAGTGAGTATGAGTTAGAAAGTAGTCGTGTTCGCTTTAAAGCACAAGAAGCTATTGACGTTTTCTTTGGTGACTTCTTAGGTTATGCCGGTGCTACACCAGTTTTCCAAGGTAACGGAACTTTCGGTTTGTTCGATAACTTGTTTGCTCAAGTTGATGATTCAAACCGTGGTTTAGTAAATAGTGCCCTTGGTACTCAAACTTATGGTAATGAAACATCTTCAACTGGTGCGCAGTTTATGTTGCGTGGTGACCTTTGGGAGATGAGTGCTGGTCCTGTTTCTTATGCAGGTATTCTTGAGTTTGAAAAGCAAGAACTTAAGTTTGTACCAGATGAGTTAATTACTCAGCAACCTCCGTTCCCATACACGGCTGGCTCTGGTTGGCTTGGTTTGACGGGTTATGATGGTCAAGGTGATAGAACTCGTACTGCTGTTGGTATGGAGATGAATATCCCTCTACATGAAACGCTAGATATTAACGTAGCTGCTCGTGCTGATAAGTATGATAACGAATCATCGTCAATCGGAACTCGAGTTACACCATCTGTAAAGTTCGAGTGGCGTCCTTCGGATAGCTTCTTATTCCGTGGCGGTTACTCTGAGTCATTCCGCGCTCCTGATTTAGTTCAAGTGTATAGTCGCACTGGTTTCTATACCACAGTGACCGATTTATACTCTTGCTGGCAGGGACTTGGCGAGCCTGGTAGTTTCGATGCGATTGACGACTGTACGGGCACTCAAATTTTTGCTCGTCGTCTAGGTCCAGGTGAAGTGGGTAATGAGCCTCTGAAAGATGAGACTGGTGATACTCGCTGGGCTGGTTTTGTTTATGACATTACCGATGACTTATCGTTCCAGCTTGATTGGCAGAAAGTGACTCTTGAAGACCGCGTAGCTCAATTATCTTCAAGCTCATTATTGTTCCGTGAGTTTGACTGTTTGACTAATGGCACTGTAGAAGTCACTGGTTCTAGACCGTCACAAGACTTATCAGACATTAGCTGTGATCAAGTTTCTAACTTAATTACACGTGTCTATAACCCAGATGATGATGTTGATGAGATCAGCTCTTTTAACGTGACTCCTCGTAACATTTCAGAAGAGTCTGTGGAATCTGTTGATGCTCGTTTGATTTATGGGTTTGATATTGACTACGGTCGTTTAGACTTTGTTGTTAATTATTCACACCTATTAAGTCATGAGTTTGATGGCGTTGAGTTACGTGATGACCCAATCTTAGGTGGGTGGGAGCCTCGCTCTAACATTAACGCAACTGCGGCTTACAGCTATGATGACTTTAGCGTAGCATTAACAATGCTTCGCCGTGGTTCTACAACTGTGTATGACCCAGGTCACCCTCTAGTTCAAGACGGCACGTTAAATGATCGAGTTCCTCCTCACTTCCGTTATAACTTAACTACTAGTTATAACTGGAGTTCAGACTTCCGTACGCGTTTAACGATACGTGACTTGTTTGATAATGGAGCGCCTCGTGATAGAACTATCGGTGCTAACGCATTCCCATGGTACAACAACTTTGTATACGGTGGTGCAGGTATTGGTCGTGAGGTCTACCTAGAAGCAACATATGTATTCTAAACTATAACGTTTAGGTGCAAATAAAGCCCTGCAAAAGCAGGGCTTTTTTGACTATAACTATAAAAGCTACAAATTGATACAGTAGGATCTGTTATGAAAATATTAAAAGCCTTTGTTTTGTCGTTTTTACTACTTCCAATAACCAGCATTGCGCAGCTAACTGTTGAAGACTTCTTTAAATACAGCCAAGCAGATAGTCTTCGCTTATCTCCTGATGGGAAGTACTTAGCTGTACGAGGGGAGGCCACTGGCAAGAAAGAAGTCTACATACTAGACAGAGAAACAAAAGAGATTAAACAGAGATTTTTCTTTCCACAGGACTTTGAGGCTGGAAGTTTTTTTTGGGCTTCGGATAAAAGATTGGTCGTTAGTCAGAATAAGAAAGTTGGTCCCCTAGATCTACCTGCAAGAACAGGCTATTACTTTGCTGGCGATGTAGATGGAACAAAAAAATACCAAATATGGCCACCTAGAAATAAAGCCGGAGCAGGCACATCTTTACCAAGAGGCTTTAGGGTAGTGGATACTTTGGATAGTGATGAAGACAAAGTCTTAGCTATTATGTACGAAAGGAACTATCCAGCATTATTTGAGTTTGACATTTATTCAAGCAGATATAAAAAACTCGAAACGGGAGCCGTTAAAAACGGAAACCTGTTAATCGGTTCAGACAAAAAGGCTTATGTTAGTATCGGCTTAGCGGATGAGGATGATGATTTAATCGTTTTGTATCTAAAAAATTCATCTGGTGAATGGGAAAAATTTGAAGAGTTTAAGCGTGAAAATGGGATGATTAACCCAATCCAAGTTTACGATAATGATTCAAAGTTAATGGTCTTTTCTGACAGGAATGAACAAGGCTCAGGGATTTACTCCATTGACTTAAGCACTAAGGAAATGAGCTTGGTACACAAGCTTGAGGGCGATGCTGATGTTGAAGGGTATATTTATGATTATCAGTATGACAACCCTCAAGTGGTCGGCGTAGAGAGACTTCCAAACTACCCAGAGACCAGTTTCTTTAACACCGAAAATAGAGCGTATAAAATTCAGTCTAGCTTAGAAGCGGCATTCCCAGATAAAGTCGTCGATATTGGTCAGCCTACTAGAGATAACCGCTTTTCTATTGTCAAAGTATCTAATGATCAAGATGCTGGCACTTTTTATCTCTATGATGCAAAAAATAATAAGCTGTCTTTTGAGATGAAGGCGTTGCCTTGGATTAAAACTGAAGAACTTGGGCTTAGGCATCCAATTTCATTCAAAGCAAGGGATGGGTTAGAAATTAGAGGATACCTAACGTTGCCAAAAGGAAAAGAAAAAAATCTTCCAATGGTTGTGTTAGTTCATGGTGGGCCATACGGTCCTTATGACCGTTGGAATTATGATCCAGAAGCACATTATTACGCATACAATGGCTACGCGGTTTTACAAGTCAATTATCGTGGTTCAGGCGGAAGAGGGCGAAGCTTCCAGTATGATCACTATAAAAAAATGGGCCGTGAGATGCAGGATGACTTAACTGATGCGACGCTTTGGGCTGTAGAGAAAGGCATCGCGGATAAAGATCGTATCTGTATCGCGGGCGCAAGTTATGGTGCCTATGCTGCACTAATGGGGGTGGTTAAAGAGCCGGATTTATATCAGTGCGCAATTGGTTATGCCGGGGCGTATGATATTAAAGTCTTTAAATACTCTGATATTTATGAGCGTGAAACTGGTCGTGAGTTTTTAAACGAAGCCTGGGGTTATGATAACGAAGAGTTTGCTTACGAACGTTCACCTGTAAATTTTGTGGATAAAATTAAGGCAAATCTTTTAATAGTGCACGGTACTGGTGATAGAAGAACGCCTATCGAGCATTATGAGGTGTTAACAGAGAAGCTTGATGAAGCGAATATACCTTACCAATCACTAGTGAAGCCGAATGAAGGGCATGGGTTTGCTGATGAAGAAAATCGAATAGAAGCATATACTAAAATGCTCAACTTTCTAAATCAAAATCTAAAAACCAAAGTGACAACTAGTAGGGTTGATTAACAAGAAAAGCCGCTTTAAAGCGGCTTTTTTTTACCTTCTATTATTTCAAATTTTCCTTGTGAAACTTAAGATGATCTTCGATAAAACTACTAATAAAGTAGTAGCTGTGGTCGTAGCCTTCATGCTCTCTATAAGTTAAAGGGAAAGCTTTATCCGTGGCGAGGGTCACAAAGTTCTGTGGTTTTAATTGTTCAGCAAGGAAATTATCAGACAAACCTTGGTCTATCAATGTTGGTATCTCAACAGAGCTTTTGCGGAGCAATTCTGTTGAGTCGTATTCACGCCAATCGGCTTTATCATCGCCAAGATAGGCTGTGAAGGCCTTTTCTCCCCAGGGGCAGTTAACAGGATTAACAATTGGGCTGAACGCCGATACGGATGAGTATTTTTGTGGGTTGCGTAATGCCATCATCAGCGCTCCATGACCACCCATAGAGTGTCCAGAAATTGCCCATTTGTCGGTGACCGGAAAGGTTTCTTTAATAAGTTTAGGGAGTTCATCGTTGATGTAGTCGTACATCTGGTAGTGCTTACCCCAGGGGTTTTGGGTGGCATTAATATAAAAGCCTGCGCCTTGGCCTAAGTCATAAGAATCATCGTTGGCCACGTCATCGCCTCGTGGACTGGTGTCTGGTGCGACAATGGCGATGCCAAGCTCGGCTGCGATGCGCTGAGCACCTGCTTTCTGCATGAAGTTTTCATCAGTGCAGGTAAGCCCTGAAAGCCAGTAAATTACTGGCACAGGAGTCGATTGGGTCGCTTGAGGCGGTAAGTAAATAGCAAACTGCATATTACAGTTGAGTGATTTTGATTCATGTTGGTACTGCTTGTGCCATCCACCAAACGATTTGTTTGAGCTTAAGTTTTCTATAGTCATATTCTATACCTTAGTCTTAAAGCCTAATCTTTCTCTAGTAGTGAATCACGCTACGAATACTTTTACCTTCGTGCATCAGCTCAAAAGCTTCGTTGATTTTTTCTAGTTCCATCGTATGGGTAATAAAATCATTCAACTTAAACTCGCCATTCATGTATCGTTCGACGTAGTCTGGTAGCTCTGAACGTCCTTTAACGCCACCAAAAGCTGTTCCTTTCCATACACGGCCTGTAACCAGTTGGAAAGGGCGTGTAGAGATTTCTTGACCAGCACCTGCGACACCAATAATAATCGATTCGCCCCAGCCTTTATGACAACACTCTAACGCGGAACGCATTACGTCAACATTACCAATGCACTCGAAAGAGTAATCGACGCCACCATCCGTCAGCTCAACAATAACGTCTTGAATCGGTTTGTCGTAATTTTTAGGGTTAATGCAGTCAGTAGCCCCGAGTTTTTTCGCTAGGTCGAATTTGCTTTCGTTGATATCAATGGCGATGATGCGACCAGCTTTCGCCATAGTGGCACCTATGATGGCTGATAGGCCAATACCCCCAAGACCAAAAATAGCGACCGTTGCGCCTTCTTCGACTTTGGCCGTATTCATTACCGCTCCCATGCCAGTGGTTACGCCACAGCCAAGCAAGCAGACTTCTTCTAGCGGTGCTTCTTTATTCACTTTGGCCAAAGAAATTTCTGGCAGAACCGTGTATTCCGAGAAGGTTGAAGTCCCCATATAGTGGTAGATAGGTTGCCCGTCTTTGTAGAAACGAGTGGTGCCGTCTGGCATTAAACCTTTGCCTTGTGTTTCGCGAACTGCGGAGCATAAGTTTGTTTTGCCTGAGGTACACATCTTACATTCGCCACATTCTGCGGTGTAAAGTGGAATAACGTGGTCACCAACTTCAACGCTAGTGACGCCTTCACCCACTTGCTCGACAATACCGCCACCTTCATGGCCTAGAATTGCTGGAAATACGCCTTCTGGATCATCGCCAGATAAAGTGAATGCGTCTGTGTGGCAGACGCCAGTTGCGACGATACGAACCAATACTTCGCCTTTTTGTGGCGGCATAACGTCGACTTCTTCAATGGATAGTGGTTTTCCAGCTTCCCAAGCAATGGCGGCTTTAGATTTGATAAATTCTTGTGACATTGTTTTTTCCTCAAACTAATTGATGGTCTTATTATATTTGTTTACTAAATAATGATAATATCTATTTTATTAAATAACTATTACACAGCAGTAACAATAAAAGGTAGTAATATGAAGTGGCAGGGAATTTCAGAGTTTGTCGCCGTTGCGGAAGAAGGGAGCTTTACATCGGCAGCTCACAAGCTGGATATATCCACTGCGCAGGTGAGCCGACAGATTAGTCAGCTCGAGGCGCGGCTTAATGTGAAGTTGTTGTACCGCACCACAAGAACCGTAACCATAACCCAGGAAGGCAGTGTTTATTACCAGCACTGCAGAGCCGTTTTGGATGGTTTGCAACATGCGGAAGATGAGTTACTAAATTTACAGAGTAAACCTCAAGGAAAAATTAAGTTAACCGCAACGGTAACTTATGGTGAGCAGGTCATCTTGCCTTTGATTAATGACTTTCAGACTTTGTATCCAGAAGTTGATGTAGAAGCTTACCTAACCAATAAGCGCGTTGATATTGTTGAAGACGGCTATGATTTAGCCATAAGAATTGGCGATCTAAAGGACTCTACGTTGATGGCTAGGAAGCTGAGCCAGCGTTCGAATTTTGTATGCGCATCGCCAGAGTATTTAGATAAGTATGGCACACCACACACCATTTCAGAGTTATCCCGACATAACTGTTTATTAGGCACTCTGGATTATTGGCGATTTCATGTGGATGGTCGTGAGAAGAGTGTTAGAGTTAGCGGGAGCTTGCGATACAACAGTGGTTTTGGCTTAACGCAGGCAGCATTGCAAGGTATCGGCATCGTTCAACTGCCAGACTATTACACCAAACAGTATTTGTCTGAGGGGCGCTTAGTGCCACTGCTGGAAGCTTATCGGATGGCGGAGGAGGGTATTTGGGCCGTTTACCCGCAGAACCGTTTTATGTCGCCAAAACTTAGAGTGCTTATTGACCACTTGGTCAAAAACATTGAATGATGTCATTTAAAATTTCCCCGTAATGTCTATAATACCGTTGATTTTTATATCATTTCTTCTGCGTCCCCATCGATTAACTGGATAAATCATGGGCCTCCTAAGCCTAAGCTCCAGGTTCGAGTCCTGGTGGGGACGCCATTCCTTGCTTTTTAGTCCTTCTATGACAACAATGCAGTTATTGTTTTTTATAAAAGGAGTAACGCCATGAGTTTGAAGCGTTTATTAATTGTAGTGATCGCCTTTGTGACCTTAGGCTGCCGTGCTGATAGTTTGGATGAGGAGCAGCCTGAGCACCCAGGTTCCAATTCAGAATTACCAAGAGACTTCACTTTAACCGCTGGTGAGAAAGTGTTATTCAATAATGTGGAGTTTGAATTTGAACGAATAAAGGAAGACTCTCGTTGTCCCAAAGGAACTCAATGCATACATCAAGGTAGTGCCAGCCTTGTGGTTAATTACACTTTGGAAGAAACGCCTATACAAAAAGTGATGACCATCGGCGGAGCTGATGAAGATTCACGCTTAAAAATTAATGATATGACGGTACAACTAGGTTATCTAAAGCCGTACCCAGCCACGAACATTAGAATAGACCCTGCTAATTATAAGGCTCATTTCATTGTAATGGACGACAAAACTCTTAATGATGCTGTGGTCTTGGACGTTCGCACTCAGCAGGAGTTTGATAGTGGCCATTATCCTCAAGCGGACCATATTCCTTATGATGAGATTTCTGAGCGTGCTACAGAGCTTGATTTTGCTAAAGATGAACGAGTAGTAGTTTACTGTCGAAGTGGCAACCGTGCCGGTAAAGCAACGGCGACATTAAATCAGCTGGGTTATACCAACGTGATTAATGGCGTGGATCAGGACACAGTAGAGAAGCTGATGGGTAGCGAGGAATAAGCAATGGGAAAAGTTGTTGGGGTTGGAGGAATATTTTTTAAATCCAAAGATAGGGATGCTTTAGGTAAGTGGTACCACAACACTCTTGGATTCAGTATTGATCCGAGTTATGGCGGTTCACACTTTTTACAAAAAGATGCGCCGGAAAAATCTTGTACCGTTTGGGGGCCTTTTAAAGAAGATACGGACTATTTTGAGCCTTCGGAAAAAGCCTTTATGTTGAACTTTATTGTGGATGATATTCATGAATGTTTGAAGCAAGTTGAGCAAGCGGGAGGGAAGTTAGTCGGAGAACCTTGTGAAGATGAGATGGGGATTTTTGCGTGGTTTATGGATCCCGAGGGCAATAAGATCGAACTGTGGCAGGTAAAATAAAAAAGCCTCTAGGAGAGGCTTTTCTGTTTAACAGCTTACTTATAACGACGTTATCCTTTGATAATGCTCTGGGCGACGATCCCTGAATAAGCCCCAACTGGCTCGCTGTTTCGCTAATAAGTCTAGGTCGAACTCATGAGTAATCACACCTTGAGTCGTCTTATCCATCTCCTTAACTTTTTCGCCAAAATTATCCGTAATAAATGATGAGCCGTAGAAAGTGATATCGCAGCTGTCACCTTTTTCCGTACCGATACGATTCGACGCAATGACTGGTACCATGTTCGCGCCACTATGACCCTGCATTACGCGTTGCCAATGCCGGCGCGAATCCCAGTTGGGATCTTGGGGCTCGCTACCAATAGCCGTTGGATAGAAAATGGCTTCTGCACCTTTTAGGGCTAAAACTCTAGCTGTTTCTGGAAACCATTGATCCCAGCAAATGGCAGCGCCTAAGCGACCAAATTTCGTATCCCAAACTTTAAAGCCCGTGTCGCCAGGACTAAAATAAAATTTTTCCTGGTAGCCGGGGCCATCGGGAATATGGGTTTTACGATAGTTGTCTAAGATGGTGCCATCCGCATCAATCATAGCGAGCGAATTGAAGTGCGCATTGCCGGACTTCTCAAAATAACTAACCGGGAGCACTACGCCGAGCTCTTTTGCTAGCGCTGAAAAATGCTTCAGGACTTTACTCGTATCGTAAGGTTCGGCCCAATCAAAATATTTTGGGTCTTGGTCTTTGCACCAATAAAAGCCCGCGAAAAGTTCTTGCAGTAAAATAGCCTCAGCACCTTGAGCGGCTGCTTTACGCACTAGCGATTCGCCTAGCTCTAAATTTTGATCAAAACTATCGGTTACAGCAAACTGTGTAGCAGCAAAAGTAACGTTTCTCATCATCTTATCTCACGTTAAGCACTTTGAATTAGCGGTTGTTGCATGGTGATACAGTGGATACCACCACCACCTATCAAGATTTCGTTAGCATCAATCTGCTTGATATCACGCTTAGGATACAAGTCTTTTAACATTGATAAAGCGGCTTGATCTTGCTTGCATCCAAAAGCGGGCAGAACCACCAAGTCATTGGCAATATAATAATTAATGTAGGATAGAGGCTCGCGCTCACCATCACGATATCGAGCCTCTGGTTCAGGAATTTCAACTAAGCTCATTCCTGCGTCATGAATGATTTCGCGGTTCTCATGATAAATACTAAAGTTTTCGCTGGCGCGATCACTAGTGCTTTGAGTAAGAATTGTTTTGTCATCCACAAAGCAAGCGATATTATCAATGTGACCGTCAGTATCAACGTCACCGAACACGCCTTTATTAAGCCATATGACATCTTTGGCGCCAAAGGTCTTAAGCAAGAAGGACTCGATATCATCTTGAGTTAGCTGTGGATTACGGTTCGGGTTTAACAGACACTCTTTGGTCGTGAGTATAGTTCCTTGACCATTACCATGGATAGAGCCGCCTTCTAGCACAACGTCATGTGACTCAACTTTCGACTGAACGATTTGGGTTATATGTTCAGCAACTTTAGCGTCGTGAGCATAAGGTTCAAACTTATTACCCCAAGCGTTAAAGATAAACTTTAACGCCAGAGAATGCTTAGAACCATCTAACTGTTCTTCGACCCACAGCGGAGAAATATCACGAGCCCAACTGTCGTCGAGTTCAAAGAAGTGGATCTCAATGTCTGAGTTCAGAAGTTTTTGCGCAGAAGGCGCGTCTTCCGCACGCACAATCATATTAACGGGCTCATACTCAGAAATGGTATTGGCTATCTTTGCAAAAGCGTGACGAGCTTTTTCTAGGCCATTGCTCCAAATTTCTTTGCGGCAAGGCCAAGCCATCCAAGTGGCTTGGTGCTTTTCCCACTCTGCTGGCCAGCGACGTTTCGTTAATTGACTCATGTCTTTCCTTAATCTGATAAAGCTAGTCTTCTAAATAACTGTAGCCATAAATACCTTCGCGCAGTTCGGCGAGGTATTGGCGTTGCTGAGAAAGTTCTAAACCACTGGCTTTTAACTGGCGACGATAAGATTCTAATAAAGATTTCGCATCAAAATCGACATAATCTAAAAGCTCATCAACGCCTGAACCATAGTCAGTATTGTAGATTTCTAGCTCACCGTTATCAGCGACACGCAAATCAATAGTGTGTGTATCACCAAATAGATTGTGCATATCCCCTAAAATTTCCTGATAAGCGCCCACTAGGAAAAAGCCTAGTAAATACTCTTCGCCGTGTTGGTATTCTGGCAACTGTATAGTCGAAGTAATACCATGATTATTGACGTACTGTTCTAGCAAACCATCACTATCGCAGGTGATGTCTTGGATGATGGCGCTTTCAGTTGGCTCTTGGTCTAACCCTTGCAGTGGCATCACTGGGAATATTTGATCGATAGCCCAAGCATCCGGCAGTGATTGGAAAATCGAAAAATTAACAAAGAACTTGCTCGCTAACTGCTCATTCAGGCTCGCTAAAATACTTTCCTGCTCCAGCGTTTCAGGTACCAGTCGTTGCCTAATCTTCAGCAACACTAGTCGGTGAAGTCGCTCGGCAACTGCGCGATCAGCAAGACTTAAAACTTGATGACTAAACATCCCTTGAGCCTCGTTGAGATAATAGCCTGCGTCATGGTGCGCTTGAATCAGGCGGTTGTTATCGCCGCTTAACACTTCTTGGTACGTTGTCCAAAGGTGTTGTAATACGGTTGGAGCGTCCTTACGAGGCTCTTCTACATCAAATTTAATTGGCGACTCTGAGTCAATCACGTTGGCAATTAACACCGCATGGTGCGCAGTCAGGGCGCGACCTGACTCCGTAATAATATTCGGATGCGGTAATTGGTGCTCATCAGCAACTTCAAAGAAGCCATTCACTACATGGTACGCATATTCTTCAAGCGTATAGTTCATCGAGCAGTGACTTTGGCTGCGGGTACCTTCATAGTCGACACCTAAGCCGCCACCCACATCAACCGTTGTGATCGGGGCGCCTAAGGTGTGCAGTTCGGCATAGAAACGTGCACATTCTTTTAAGGCGTTACGAATATCGTGAATCGACGTGATTTGTGACCCAAGGTGGAAGTGAAGTAGCTGGAAAATATCCAACTGTTCACGTTCCTGTAGCGTCTCTACCAAGCGCAAAATCTGGCTCGCGGATAGGCCAAATTTTGAATGGTCGCCGCCGGATGTTTGCCACTTGGATTCGCCCTTAGACGCTAAGCGAGCGCGCACGCCAATGGTTGGCTTGATGCCCATACTTTCAGCTTCCTCTAAGAGCAAATGAAGCTCTGACAGCTTTTCAATGACAATATAAACTTTATGGCCAAGTTCGGAGCCAATTAATGCTGCGCGTAAATATTCACGATCTTTGTAACCGTTGCAGACAATGGTTGAATTGGTGTTTTCAGACATTGCTAACACAGCCATTAACTCAGGTTTGCTACCAGCCTCAAGACCGATCTGTTTAGCGTCTTTGCTGATACCATCTTGGCTTTTTACAATTTCCTCAACCACTCGTCGCTGTTGGTTCACTTTGATCGGATAACAAACCGTATATTTGCCCTGATACTCAAGTTCACCAATAGCTTGGTTAAAGGCGTGACATAAGCTGTTGACGCGATTATGCACAATATCGCCGAAACGAAGTAGGGAAGGCATCTGAAAGCCGCGACCCTGTAACTCCTTACATACAGAAGATAAGGAAAAGGTGAGCTCAGGGCGGCTCTTATCGGGCGAGACAGTAAGTTCGCCAGCATCATTCAGATCAAAGTAACCATCACTCCAATAAGGAAGGTTATAAAAAGAACGTGCTTGCTCAATTGACCAGTCGTTTGTTGTAACAGTCATTCGCTGTTGTGCTCCGTTAAACTTAGCCTGCTGTTTTGGACAGTATAAAGGCTAACGTATTGATAAAGTAGGGTAAACCCAGTGTCGTGTTAACTATTACTTCTTATTAGAGGTAAAAAGTACAGGCACAAAAAAGGCGGTGCTAGTAGCCCGCCTTGTTTGACCTTTGTCGTGGTATTACTTAAGAACATCGACGACATATTGGGGTAAAGCAAAACTGGCGACATGAAGCTCCGGCGTATAGTACCGGGTCTTGATGTTGCTCTGTGTAAATCGTTCGCGTATTTCTTCTACCGACTGCTGACGTAAAGCCTCGTTATCCGTGCCCCAAGCTAAGGTCATAATGCCACCGATATAGGTTGGTACAGGTGCAGCGTAGAACCAGCGGTCGGTAAATAATCCTTCAAAACGGTTAAAAGTTGTCTTCACTTCATCAATTTGCATGAAGCTAACACCGTTTTGCGTCGCTAAAATGCCACCCTCAGTTAAGCTCTCTTTACAGCCTTTGTAAAAACGCGAACTAAACAGCACTTCGCCAGGACCTTCAGGATCGGTAGAGTCTGAAATAATAACGTCGTAAAGCTCTGTGTTGTTAACAATAAAGTCAACACCATCATCAATCACTAAGTTCACGCGCGGGTCATCAAAAGCGCCATCTGAGTGCTTAGGGAAGTACTGCTTACACATATCAACCACAGCCTGATCTATCTCAACCATGGTCACGTGCTCGACTTCAGGGTGACGTAATACTTCACGTAATATACCGCCATCGCCACCGCCAATGATTAATACGCGCTTAGCGTTGCCGTGAGCAAATAAGGGAACGTGAGTGAGCATCTCATGGTAGATGAACTCATCTTTCTCTGTGGTTTGAATCACACCGTCCAAAGCCATGACTCGGCCAAACTGTTCATTATTAAAAATGATCAGGTGCTGGTGGTCAGTTTTACTCTCGAACAGTATTTCATCGACAATAAAACTTTGCCCGTAGGTTTTGTAAAGCGTTTCAATAAAACGTTTGCTCATATCGGCACTTATCCGTTACTCAGAATGAGTTCAATATTGATTAGTTATGAACTTCGCCACGCAAGATCTCTTTTACCGAAACTTCAGACGGTAAGAAAGCTTTGCGTAGGATTTCAGTTGCTTTATGAGGCTCAGCGTCGCCACACATAAAGACGTCGAACGCAGCGTAATCGCGCTCAGGCCATGTGTGAACACTGATGTGTGATTCTGCAAGCACAGCAACACCTGAAATACCGCCGTTTGGGGTGAAGTGATGCATGTGAATATGAAGCAGGGTAGCGCCACATTCGATCACAGCTTCACGAAAGGCTTGCTCCATGACTTGTAAATTATCAAGTCTAGAAGCGCCCCATAAGTCAATGATCAGGTGCGTACCAGCAAACTGCTTGCCATCACGTTGTATGAAATGATCGTTTCGCTCATCGTTCTCATTAACGTTCTTAAAAGAAGGCCACTGAGTGTCTGTTGCGCCAGTAGGATCAATCTCTTGGTTATAGTCGAAGTCTTTATACACTTCTTTAATCTCCTCTCATGGGGAAGCCATAAACAAGCTTTATAAATGTATTTTCTGGGGGCGTAACGATAGAAACTTCCCAGACCTACTGAGCAGGCTAAATGTTGATGTAATTCAATAGGTTATCAACGTTGATGCTCAAACGTAACGAGCTTTGTTTTGAGCAACATTAACCAGCACAATTTAGACTGTGCTTTATACGCTTTTTTGCTGGAAATGCAATACTTTTTACAATAAAACTGTTTAAAAAGTAATCATGGTGGAGCCTTTATAGTTTATGTTAGAAACATTGCAAAAAGAATTTGATTGCACTAGCAAGAAACCATTGATTGAGATATATTGGCCTGTCTAATTTTTGTGTCAGTATTCTTTACACCTTTTGAAGGGGATATACAGTTTCGGCAGTATTAAACCTTACTATTTTAGAGGCTTAGAAGGCTAACCTCAGGTGTTTTCACATTTAACTGTACTGAGATATAAACATTTACATTTCAGGTAAAAAAAATGTGAGGTAAATCATGGATTGTGCAATAATAAGTGTGTTGATGCATATTTGCTTTAATCTTTAGTGGAGAAAACCGTGAGTAAGACTTTATCTCGTAAGGAACTATCCCTTATTGGGCGTGAAGGAGAACGCATTAAAAATGGTTTAGCGAACCTTGTAGAAGATTTTCCTAACCATGCCAAAACGATAACAGGCATGTCGAAATGGTTGAACGCTAACAAATCAACCTGTCAAAGAATGGTTGAGACGATTAATAAAGCAGTAGACGGGTTGGAGGTTGTTAATTCATTGCCTGGCCCAGCAGGATTAAAAGGCTTTATCGACTTGGCGGAAGAGAAAAGCATCAATCCTAAGTTAGTGGATGAGGCGAGAGCGGTTGTTCAACGCTTTGAAAACTTGATCTATGAATACTCGCGCAGTCACTCTGCATTGAAAAAGCTGATTAATGATTCAAACTCCAGCTCAACTGAACGTACAGGCTCTAAACGTGATGGTCGTGCGGCTCTTTATGAAGCCGCGAAGCTGGTTACAGGTGAGTCAATGGAAAGCTCATTTTTTGCATGCATCATCAAAGAGAATGACCATGACTCAAAGTATCTTCAACAGTTTACGTTAAGCTATTATGAAGGCTGTCGTGCTTCTGAAAACTCTCGACCTGTCATGGTTCCAGTGGTGCCGGGAGAAAATACTCTAGACTTCGAAAAACCTGATATTATTTCTCAGGGTGAGCAAAAAGGTGATGACTTAAGTCACGTTTCTCTAATTCGAGAGCTGACGAGCCCCTCCATTATTGACCACATCAAAGATTTTACTCATGGTGAAAACTGGATGATTGTACCGACTGAAACGGACAAAAACTCAGAAACTAATATTGGGGTTATCAAAAATTATCCAAAAGAACAGTTGGGGCCTTTCCATGGTGGTAAAAAAGCCAGCTGTGTAGGAGCTCATACGCGCTACCCAACAAAGAATTTGTATGTGATGTGTTTCCTTGATAAGAAATACGCCATGCGTAGCGTTGCCAATGCCGGTATCTATTCGAGTGGCTCTCAGTTGATTAATATTATCAATAGCCCAGACTCTTTGTGGTTTGATCGATTCCATGACGAAGCAGATCTTGGTCTTTCAGGCCCAAATGATGACTTCAGCCAAAAGCTTGGTTACCCCATGGCTAATGAGTTGGTGGACGAGTTATTCTCGATGTCTAAATGTAACCGTGATGACTATACCTGCTTCTTGATGCAAGTCGAGTTCCCTATTTGGTCAACGGCTTACCGTATGTACTTCCAGTATGCGATAGATTAAATCGACTTTAGAATGGTTTTAGCATAAAAAAAGCGAGCTCATTAGCTCGCTTTTTTGTAAGAAGTGAACGGCTAGGCTTACACTTTCTTAGCATCCGCTACACGTTGACGCGCGATTTCATCTGCAATCACGTTAGTCGGACGACCTGATGATTTCGATGCATCGAACACTTCAGTCAAAGTGCCATAGATCTCATCAACTTTCTTCAGAGCAGCCGCTTGATCATAGCTTTCTTCGAAGGAAACATTGATGATACCACCTGCGTTAATCACGTAGTCAGGCGCATACAAGATGCCTTTTTGCATCAAAATATCACCATGACGATCTTCAGCAAGCTGGTTGTTTGCTGCGCCAGCAATAACCGAAGCCTGAATCTTAGGAAGCGTATTATCGTTAATAGTAGCGCCTAGTGCACAAGGTGCGTAAACGTCGACTTCTTGGTGATAGATATCATCAGTATCTACCGCGGTAGCACCAAATTCATCAACCACACGGTCAACGCTTTCTTTATTGATGTCAGTAACCACAAGCTTGGCGCCTTGCTCATGCAAATGACGACACAGGTAGTAACCAACGTGACCTAAACCTTGAACAGATACTTTCAAGCCATCAAGGTCATCGCGCCCCAAACGGTGATTAACTGCAGCTTTAAGACCAGTGAATACGCCGTAGGCTGTAACAGGAGATGGATCACCTGATTTGCCCTCAAGCCCTAGCACATGATTAGTTTCTTTATTCACTACAGCCATATCTTGTGGGTTGATGCCCACATCTTCAGCAGTGATGTATTTACCGCTTAGCTTGTCGACAAAACGTCCGAAAGCACGGAATAACTCTTCAGACTTCATGGTCTTAGAGTTACCAATAATTACTGATTTGCCGCCGCCCATGTTGAGGCCAGCCATAGCATTTTTATACGTCATGCCTCGCGAAAGGCGAAGTGCGTCGATCAATGCGCCTTCATCAGAATTATAATCCCACATACGACAACCACCGACCGCTGGGCCAAGGTTAGTATTGTGGACACAAATAATTGCTTTAAGCCCTGACTCTACGTCACGACAAAATACGATTTGTTCGTGATCGTCATAGGCGCGAAGGTTAAAAACCGCCATAAAAAACTCCTATCAAAAGGAAAAAACAAAAGCCACAACTTAAGTGTGTGGCATCAAAAGAAATCGTTAGCCCAAGTCGAATTTTATGCCTTGAGCGAGTACTGGAGTCTCTCCCCAGAAAATCGTGTTGGTCTGACGACGCATGTAAGCTTTCCAGGCATCAGAGCCGGCTTCACGTCCGCCACCAGTCTCTTTTTCACCGCCGAAAGCACCGCCAATTTCTGCACCTGAAGTACCGATATTAACGTTGGCAATACCACAGTCAGAACCTATTGCTGATAAGAAGCGTTCAGCGTTCTTAATATCGCGGGTAAAGATGGCTGAAGAAAGTCCAGCTTTAGAGTGATTCTGCATCGCTAAAGCTTCATCAATAGTGTCGTATGTCATAACATACAAAATTGGAGCAAAAGTTTCTGTTTGAACAATGTCCCAATGATTTTCAGCACGTATGAATGTAGGCTCAACAAAGTGGCCTTTACCGTCGATTCTTTTACCACCCGCTAATACTTCGCCACCAGCTTCTTTGGCTTTAGCTACCGTGTTCTCAAAGTTTTTAACCGCCTGTTCATCAATCAGCGGGCCCATTAACGTATCCGAGTCTAATGGGTTGCCGATTTTAACTTGCTGGTAAGCATTGGCTATGGTTGGGATGACTTCATCGGCAATGCTTTTATGCACGATTAAACGACGCGTCGATGTACAGCGTTGTCCTGCTGTGCCGACAGCGCCAAAAACGACCGCTGGAACAGCTAAATCAAGATCGGCCGTTTCATCAAGAATCAAGGCGTTATTGCCTGATAACTCAAGAAGCGATTTACACATACGTTCAGCAACTTTCATGCCAACCATACGACCAACTTCGCTAGAGCCGGTGAACGACATTTTCTTAACGCGTGGGTCTTCTATAAATTTTTGTGACAGCTTGTTTTCTTCGCCGTCAATAAATAAGCAGAAGATGCCCTTATAACCGTTCTTTTCGAGCACCTTGTTACAAATGTTTTGTACAGCAACACCCGTTAATGGGGTTTTCGGTGATGGTTTCCAGACCACAGTGTTACCGCAAACAGCAGCTACAAAGGCATTCCAAGACCAGACTGCTACAGGGAAGTTGAAGGCAGAAATAACACCTGTCACACCAAGAGGGTGCCACTGTTCGTACATGCGATGCTCAGGGCGCTCAGAGTGCATGGTTTTGCCGTAGAGCATACGTGACTGACCAACAGCAAAATCTGCCATGTCGATCATTTCTTGAACTTCGCCATCACCTTCGGCTTTAATTTTGCCCATTTCGGCGCTAACTAGGCTACCTAAGGCATCTTTATGCACACGCAAAGCGTCAGCCATTTGGCGCACTAATTCGCCACGAACAGGGGCTGGAACCATGCGCCACTCAGCGAAAGCTTGCTCAGCGTGCTGCATAACTTTGTCGTAATCTTTTTCTGACGTAACGTTGACCTTCGCAATTAACTCGCCCGTAGCGGGGTTAATTGATTCGATAACGCCAGCATCTTGAGTGTCAGTATAGCCATCACCCCAACTTGCAGATTGGTTGATATCTTGAATACCTAACTCGCTCAAAAAATTCATACAAACCCCTAATTCGGTTAATACGTGGATGCATTAAAAATAATCATTCTCGTATCTCAATTTTGCGCAGCAACCTTACCACCAGAGCCGTGTTTTCGCCAGTATATTTTGGCTGTGTTGGTTAAAGATTAATCAATACGGCTTCTGGTCGGACAAGTTTTTCAAGCAAACTCTATGGAAGTTGTATTTCTAATAAGAAAAATTCATGCTTGGTTAAACTGTGAGCAGTTTGAGAGATATAAAGTTGAGGAAAGATAAGAGGGCGATGAACCCTCTCTAACGAAAATGATTAGAGAGGATGCATTAGATTTTGTGAGGGTTAAAATTCCCACCAGCAGGTTTTCCACCACGTTAGAAATTCTTCGAACTCGATGTAACCACTGCCATCAGTATCGATCAAAGAAAAGCCTTCATGAATTTGCTCAGTGCCTGAGTCTGGAGAGAGGACCTGAAGTAACTCTCCAAATTCATCAACGTCAATTCGTCCGTTATCATCGCGATCAAAGAACTTGAAATGCTCTTTAATTTGTTCAACGCGTTCTTCGCTAAGTGGTTTCATAAAACTCCTTAATTCTGGAAGCTTGGCTTAATCCAAGCTATTCACTTCTAGGCGATACCGTACTTTACGTTCTTCCATGTAGTCAATCACCGTTTTGCAACAATCTGTGTGCCCGCCGATATGCTCAGGTGCATAAACCCCAACTTTGTTAAATTTGTCCTTCAATATTAGGTTGGCGACAGCATTCGCGGTGAAACCGGTGGTTCTTGCCATGGAGGTTTCTTGCTTAATGTTGTCATACTCATCATACAAGTCATAGATATATTCTTTGCGTTTTCCGCTTTCAATACCGCGGATATTAACGCGCATAATAGTGAATTCTTCTTCTTTGCGTTTAAGTTTCCACTCGTTAATAAGAACCTTCGATGTAAATTCTAATGGACTAATCTCCATGCCATTGACTGTAACCGGCTCTTGGTCAAAAAATCCGCTGTGTTTTAGTGTACGAATAGCCTCTACATGCCCAGGGTAACGTAGCGTTTTTTCCTTCATGTTTGGGATGTGACTCATGGTGTAAATCAAACTGCGCAGGCCATCCGTATTAAAAGCTTCCAATGTGCCGATTCGGTCAAACTCAACCAGTTCACGATCCGTTAGCGGCTCTTTGACTAGCTCGCGACCATTTTCGAAGTAATGTACCGGGCGAACATATTCAGCGATAACGTCTAACGGTGAGAATGGTGCTTTGTATTCAAACGGCTTGCTACGAGTTTTGGGTAAACCACCGACAAAACACTCGAAATCAGTAACTTCGATTTTGGTGTTAAGAAAGCCTAGGAGAAGGTTATCCATGCCAGGAGCAACCCCGCAATCGATAACCGCAGTGACGTTATTCTGTTTAGCTAAATAATCGAGTTCGAGGCAGTTTTCTTCAGCAAACGAAATATCCACCACGTTTTTTCCGGCTTCAATAACATTTTTTAAGACTTTAAAGCCCAAATTGCCGGGAACTGCACAAATCACGATATCGAACGGTTTTAATAGGTTTTTTAACGCTTCTGCATCCAGTGCGTTGACTTCTTCAGTGTTGATAGAAGGAAGCCGTTTTTTGAGTAGCTTTAATGTTTGCGGTTCAATGTCGGCAATAGTGACGTCATGTTTTTCAGAAAGGTCTCTAGCGATGACACTTCCTACCATACCAGCACCTAACACAATAATGTTACTCATAAAGTATCCTTTTGGTTTGATGTTGTTTGGGGTTAATTTAAAGCTTTCTGTTCTTCAAGACTGGCTTGATAGGGCGTAACTTTAATTAGTAATCCCATGGTCGGGTGATCGATGTAATACAGTTTGCCCAGTTTGACCTTAATTGTCTCTGACATTTCAAAGAAACCGCTTAGCTCGTCAGGAATTTGCATATCATCTTCAAAATCATTGCTATCTGACTGGACATTGGTAACACCTTCGTTCTCTAGAGGCTCAAGGTTTTCCTCGTTGCTGGTGTTACCAGTAGTATTGTTCTCTGAGTTGTTGTTTTGATGAGCGTCTTGATTACTGAATGGGAGTTCCAGATCTGGCTCTTGCGATTCTGGATCATTATTTAGCGACAAGTCTTCAGTTAATGGCATCGTCGGTTCTTTGTAACCAACAATTTGGCTCTCTAAAACAAGTCCTTGGTTTCGACTTAAGCGGATAATGCCATTAAAGCCTTCTAATCCTTCTTGATCTGGCGCGTCGTTAAGATTAAAGCTTAACCAAGGCGTATCGGCTTTGTCTTGAAGCTCTTGGCGCCATCCAAGATGAAGCAATGGACGCATGCTAGGGCTAGAGCGTAAACGGTTGAAGACGCCTTCAAGTTGCTGTTCGTTGCGAGCAAGAATACGGTAACCTTCAGGTAGTAACGCATTACTCTCTGAAAGCAGGAACTCAACCTCGTCGCTCTCGAGTGGAATCGGTTCTGGCTGTCCCTGCATATGTAGCTGGTCTAGGCGTTTGAAGAATACGAACTCGACATCAAAAATCGTTTGTGCCGTTAAGTTAAAAGAGGCAAGCAGCAAAGACAAGCCTATGAAATATTTAGGAAATTTATAGTTCATCTCTATTTATAATATTGGTTGTTAACCCCAGAGTGTGACATGAGTTTAACACGATTTTTGTCATTGCCCAGCGCAAATTGTGTTATTGAAGCTTCTCAAAGACCAATCGGATGGCTTTGAGTAAAGGCTTCAATTCTTCTTCTTCGGTCAGAATTTTAAGAATAACGTTTTGCTCAAAGCGATACAGTGCAGGATTCATTTGAATCATTTTGATCAGCTTTGTTGGATCGATTGAGCTGTCCTGATTAAAGCGAATACGGACACCAGAATGAACTAAGTCAATTTTACTGATTCCTAAGGGCTGAGCTTCAAGGATTAATTCATTGATAGCAAATAGGTTCTTTAACTCTTCTGGTAAGAGTCCAAAACGATCAATAAATTCGACTTGAAGACCATCTAGCTCATCTTTAGATTTTGCGCTAGCGATACGTTTGTATAACGACAAGCGGGTTGCGACATCGCCGATATAGTTATCAGGAATAATGGCCGAAACTCCAAGCTCAACTTCAGTCTTTTGATTGAGGCTCTGTTGTAAGCTCGGCTCTTTTCCTTCCTTAATATCTTTAATGGCTTGTTCAAGCATGTCCATGAAGAGGGTAAAGCCAACAGCTTGCATTTGCCCTGATTGTTCTTCGCCCAATAGCTCCCCAGCACCACGAATTTCAAGGTCATGGGTGGCTAGCGTAAATCCAGCGCCTAAGTCTTCTAATGACGCGATGGCATCCAAACGCTTCTCAGCATCTTTAGTGATTTTTCTTTCTGCAGGAGTCAAGAGGTAAGCATAAGCTTGGTGATGCGAACGTCCAACACGCCCACGTAGTTGATGCAGCTGGGCAAGACCAAACTTGTCTGCACGATCGATAATCATGGTATTGGCATTAGGATTATCGATCCCAGTTTCAACAATAGTGGTACATACCAATAGGTTAAAGCGCTGGTGATAAAAGTCCCGCATGACTTGCTCAAGCTCGCGCTCCCGCATTTGTCCGTGAGCATAATTGATGCGCGCTTCTGGTAGTAATTCTTCAAGCTCGCGGACGGTGCGCTCAATGCTTTCGACGCTATTGTGTAGGAAGTAGACCTGGCCACCGCGTAGAATTTCACGCAATACAGCTTCGCGGATCAATGGTTTATTGTGTTCTCTGACAAAGGTTTTTACTGACAGGCGCTTAGCCGGTGGCGTGGCGATGATTGATAAATCACGCATCCCTGACATCGACATGTTAAGGGTTCTAGGGATAGGCGTCGCCGTTAGCGTCAAGATATCGACTTCAGCTCGGAATTTTTTAAGTTGCTCTTTTTGGCGCACTCCAAAACGGTGTTCCTCATCAATAATCAGTAAGCCAAGTCGCTTAAACTTTACGTCTTGTTGAATAATTTTATGGGTTCCGATCACGATGTCGACAGTACCGTTTTCGAGTCCTGCTAATGTTTCTTTAATTTCTTTAGCCGTGGCAAATCGTGATAAAGCGGCAATTTTAATCGGCCAGTCAGCAAAGCGATCTCTAAAGGTTTCAAAATGCTGTTGGGCGAGTAGGGTCGTGGGGACCAACACTGCGACTTGTTTGCCCGCGTGTGCTGCAATAAATGCGGCTCGCAGCGCAACCTCGGTTTTACCAAAGCCAACATCACCGCAGACTAAGCGGTCCATCGGTTGTGGTGCCGTCATATCTCGAATAAGTGAGTTAATGGCGGTTACCTGATCGGGAGTCTCATCAAAGCGGAACTCACTACTAAAGCGGTTATACTCAGCCTCATCCAAGGTATAAGGGTAGCCTTCTTTGGCTTCGCGTCTAGCGTAGACATCTAACAATTCAGCAGCGACATCACGAGCTTTTTCGGCCGCTTTGGTTTTAGCTTTGTCCCAGGTTTCGGTGCCAAGCTTATGCCATGGCGCAAGTTCAGGGTTCGTACCAGAGTAACGACTGATGAGGTGTAACGATTGTACCGGGATATAGAGTTTGTCGCCGCCAGAGTACTCAATCATTAAGTATTCGGCTTCCAAGTCACCGCTGGCAAGCTTTTCAAGACCGCGGTAACGTCCAATGCCTTGCTCAACGTGAACCACGGGGTCGCCTTCCTTCAACTCAGCGAGATTTCGTATGACGTCTTCAGCTTGAACCGATGGCTTTTGATCGCGTTCAGCGCTACGTCGCTGTATCGCTTGCTCACCAAACAGCTCCATCTCGGTGACTACGGCAAGCTTATCGACCACAAAGCCTTGAGTCAGTGGCGCTACGCCAATTTCTACGACACCGCTTTTTAGGGCGCTTGCAGACTCTTTCCAGCTGGGAGAGACGTTAGTGTGTATGTCATGACGCTCTAATAAGTCTTTTAATGCTTCGCGTCGTCCTGGCGACTCGGTGGCAATGAGAGTCTGACCCTGCCAGTGACTTAAGAAGTTTCGCAAATGGTGAGCCGGATCGGTCGCCTTGTGTTCAATTGGCATCATCGGTACAGGAGCCGTAACCTGCTTTTTGTCAGGCGACGAGGGCTCGAGCCGCACTCTAACCGTCTCTTTAAGCAATGTATTTAATTCATCTTCCACTAAATACAACTGCTTAGGTTCTAAAATCGGGCGCTCGACATCATGGCGGCGCTGTTCATAACGTTCGGTGATTTCAGCCCAATAATCCGTAATAGCCTGCTCATGCTGGCCTAATGAGCACAAAATACTTTGTTCAGGTAGATAGTTAAATAAAGTATCTACCTCGTTGAAAAATAAGGGAAGATAATACTCAATGCCCGCTGGGGCATTACCATTACTCACTTCTTGATAGAGCCAGACTTTCTGTAAGTTCACATCAAAGGTGCGACGAAAGTTCTGGCGGAAGGCTTCGATACCATCTTTGTCTAAGGGAAACTCTTTAGCGGGTAATAGTTCAAAATTATTAAGCGTATCTTCTGAGAGCTGGCTCTCAGGATCGAAGTAGCGAATGGTATCAATTTCATCATCGAAGAAATCAATTCGTAGCGGCTTGTCAGATCCCATGGGGAAAACATCTAAAATCGAACCGCGAACAGCAAATTCGCCATGAGAATAAACTTGGTTCACGGCGTTGTAGCCGTGTTGTTCGAATAGGCTCCGCACATCATGCATATCGAGCTCTTGCCCCGTGTGCATGATCAGGCTGTTTTGCTCGATGTATTCTCGTGGCGGCAGCTTAAGCAGTAGGGTGCTGACGCTAATTAAAACGATGCCCTGCTTAAGCCTTGGGAGCTGGTATAAGGTCAGCAAGCGCTGTGAAACGATGTCTTGATGTGGGCTGAAATTATCGTAAGGCAAGGTTTCCCAATCAGGAAAGCTAAAGACCGGTAGCTCGGGCGACTCATCCGAGTGGTTTTTATCTAAAAAGTACTCAATCTCTTGCTGTAAATGCCAAACCTGAGGCGCATCGTTACAAATGACGATTATAGGCTGGTCAGCCTGTTTGGCTTGTTCAGCAATGGCCAAGGCACGGCTGGATCCGGCAAAGCCTTGCCAATGGTTGATGAAGTTCGACTTTTGCTTTAATTCAGGTAACTTTATTAGCATCACAACTCTTTAACGTCAGTACTTTCTTTTGCATCACGATGCATTATCAACCAGTAGGGTTTATAAGCTATCGTCAGGCTTTGGGCGAGAATTATAGCGAGCTTGGCTAGTTCTTAATAGTATTTGCACAAGTATTTGCACAGAACAATGATTCTGGATAAGGTATGATAATCAATCGTAAAAGCAATCACTTAGGTCTGTATGAACATCAGTTTTGAACACGCCGATGACTTTTCTATCACTCCCACCATGTTTATCGCAGGTTGGAAGGTTTGGTTTAAGCGCTTTTCAGAACATCCGCAACAATGGAAGTTCTGGAAAATGCCTATGGGCACAAGCTCAGACACATTAAGTGAGCTTATTCGCCAGCAGAAGCGTTTTAGCCTTGAGGTTTTAGCCCGAATGATGGTGCCTTGGGCTTATCGCAACACATCGCAAGTTAGCACTGATTTAGTCGAGCATTATTCAAAGTGGTTAGAGTTAACCAGTTTGAGTGACGACGACGGGAAAGAAGTACCGGCGGTATGTTTAACCGAGCATGCTGTGAAGTACTGGGACAGCCTTGCTTTTGCCGTGCAGGACGATTTTATGAATTATGCTGAGGCGCGTGTGCAGGCAGATATTGAAGCGCCATCAAGCGATCCTGTGGTATTAGATGATCAGGGTATCGAACTCATAGGTGAAGATACTTATCCGCCGTACGTGCCGAGTGCTGATGCAAGCGATGAAGAATTCCTTAAAGCGTTAGTGCAATGGATTGATGACGCACCTCACCAGCCCATATATTTGAAACAGCCGGTAGGCGATGCTGTGGCTGGCTGGCAGGATCGATTGGTCAGTTTCTTTTGGCCGAAACCTCGTATCGGTTATGCTTTATACCATGCTGCGATTGACCCTTTGTATTACCGAGCTACTGAGCTGGCTAAGTCAGTTGACTCGGGCTCGAATATTACTAGTGGTTCTTTGCCGTGGGACAAAGAGTGGCGCGATATGGCGGTGAAAACAGCAGTTGAACTGTTTGACGTTAGTGGAACACCGCAAAGCGGGGTAACGCTAGATAACGTTCATAAAGTGATGCAGGCTGCATTGAGTGAAGATTTTGACTCGAAAGCTAAAATGAATAGCGGTTGGTCGTTCTTGGCTTCAGCGGCAACCTCTTATTTAAACGAACAAGAAGGCCGCTTGCCCATGGTTTGGTGGTGTAGTCGCGTAGCCAGCTCGATTATTTCACGACTGGACTTCTTGCTTGCTGAAGCTGGTGTAACTGAGCTTGGGCAACGTTTTCAGAATATTGGTACGGTTCCTGGGTATGGTGGCACTCGCCCAAGGCAGTATACACTTGACTGGCCTGAAGGTTATCGTTCATGGAAGTCGCAGATCGCCGCTAGTCAGTTGGTCCAACAAATGGTGACCATTTTAAACACCGAAACTGATAACCAAGGAAAACGTCGATACAAGCTAATGCCTGAATCCAATGGTGGCCGAGGAGATTGGACGGTTCAAGGCGTTCAAACGGTGCTTTTTTCAGATGGTTATTAAGGGCTGTTAATTAATCCAATGCTCTGGGGCCCAAAGCCCCAGAGTTGTGAATCTAATCGTCAATCTTCTTTTCTTTATCGGCTAACGTTTTCAGTTTCTTTTGCCCTTTGTTAGCAGGGTTGTCATTCGGAATATTCTTTTTATTTTCAGGGTCATGAACCAACGCGATGATCTTAGTACCGCTTGGAATATTTTCACCCGTTTCAGATGAGAACACTTTTAAAGAGCCGTTTTTATCGATCATATAAAGCGCAATATAGTTTTTATTGTCCTCACGATACTGCTCGTAGCTATAGTTATCCGTAATGTTGGTGATCTTAATTTTGGCATTGTTAGCAATCATACTGGCTAACTTGCCATAGTTAATGCCTTCACCGAACAACCACGCCGATTGCCAGTAGTCATTGCGTTCTTGGCGCTCATTCTTCTTACTATTATCGTCGTTATAGCGTAAGCGGTATATGTTCTTTTTACCAAAAGCGTGGCGGTAGTTAATTTCGCATAAAGTATTAAGCTCACGATCCATGCTCATGGCAAATAAGTGACCGAAGCCAATCAAGTCCAGATTGCGATCAGCATGATCTGATACGGGGTTGCCGAAATAGGTTTTTACACCTTCCATTCGTGCGCGTGAGATGTTGGTGTAGTTATTGTGGGCCATCACCACATCAAATCCCGAATCTCTTAATGACTGGGCAATTTTCAGAGCGACAGGGTTGCTGCCGATAATAAGAACGCCATTGTCAGAGGCTTCACGAACCTTAAGTAAGTTGCCGATCGGCTTTGCACCAAGGCTTTGGATGAGGACGGTTCCAATGATAATAACGAACACTAAAGGAACCAGGTATTCAGTACCCGCTAAGTCGTATTCAGCTAATTTGATGGCAAATAAGGATGAAATGGCCGCTGCGACAATGCCTCGTGGTCCAATCCAGCTGAGCATCAGCTTTTCATTAAACTTAAGCTTAGAGCCGACACTAGAAGCCCACACAGAAGCGGGGCGCGCAACAAACATCACAACCGCCAGAAGGATTAAGCTTGGAATACCGATACTCAATAAGCTGTCGAGATTCAAGCGAGCTGCTAATACAATGAATAGAACTGAAATCAGTAGCAGTGATAGCGACTCTTTAAAGTCGAGTAGATCGTCTTTCTCAAATTTAGGCCAGTTGGCAAGGGCAACACCGAGAATGGTAACGGTTAATAAGCCAGACTCGTGCTCAATATGGTTAGAGATAGAAAACAGCAACAGTACATAGGCTAAGGCGAAGACGTTGCGAAGATACTCAGGAATTAAGTGACGCTTGAATAGCTGGGCTAAGAGGTAAGCTCCAATCATGCCAATCAAGATACTGACCAGTAGAATCTTACCGAATACTAGCAGGGCATGATCACCAGAGCCACCAGAGATAATGTATTCATAGACTAAAACTACTGCGATGGCACCGATAGGATCGATAATAATGCCTTCCCATCGAAGGATGTTGCTGATGTTCTTATTGGGGCGAACGCTTCGCAAAATCGGTACGATAACGGTAGGGCCGGTAACACAAACCAAGGCGCCGAATAATATCGCGATTTTGGGGTCCATCTCGAATAAGAAGTACGCCGCTATCGAAACAATCGTGATCGTGACCAGAACACCGACGGAAACCAGCATCTGGACAACTCGACCGTGACTTTTAACCTCATGAAACTCTAGGGTTAAAGAGCCTTCAAACAGAATGACGGCTACACCTAAAGATATAAACGGGAATAATAAGTCTCCCATGGTTTCATCTGGGTTAAAAAAGCCCAAAATGGGGCCAATCAAGATCCCAATTAATAACAAAAATAGGATTGAAGGCTGTTTCAAATACCAGGCGAGCCATTGCGCGCCAATACCTAAAGCAAGAATTCCAGATAAAATAAGGGCTAGGTCAAGTGTTAGCATAATGTTGAGTTGGGTAGTCCGTTATGGATGGTTTTAGTCAACGAATGATATGTTTTTTAATGGGTTATATGATGATAGAGAGGGGGCTCGCTGTCCAGTAAAAGCTGAAATTTTACAAATTTATTGGATTAGCACTCTTGGGCTAGCATTGATGCGTTGTTTGTATATATTGACGCATGTCGAAGCCCATTGAGCCGTCGGGCATAGATGCTGTAATTTTGTAAGCATTACCACTAGGGTCTTTGGGGTTCTTCTTTAAATCAATGATAACTGAGCGTTTTAGTCGTCCATGTCGGTCTTGAACGAGCTCTACTTTGGGTAAGAGCTTATGCTTCTTATCGGTTGATATCACAATGCCAACTTCGCCATTCGACATACGAACCAAGCTACCAGGTGGGTAAATCCCCATCATTTGAATAAACTTTCCGACAAGCTTGCCGTCGAATTGCTTATCCCGTTGATCAAATAGGATTTTTAATGCTTCGCGAGGCGATTTGCTTAATTTATACGGGCTTTCACTGGTTATAGCATCATAAGCATCAATGATACTGATCATGCGGCAAATTTGACTTGGGGCCACTTCCGCAGGATTTTTAGGGTAACCTTTACCGTCAAAATGAATATGGTGATTTAGAATAACCTCTTTGACCGCTGAACTGATCTCATTATCGTGTATTACCAGTTCATGACCGAGTAGGGTATGCTTTTGCATCACTCGATATTCTGCTTCATTCAATGGACCAGCTTTATTAACAATATCCTCAGGTAGCTGTGTTTGCCCTAAATCATGTAACAGACCGCATAAACCTAATAACTCAAGCTGTTTACGGTCAAAACCCAAATACTTACCAAATGCGATAGCTAGAATAGCAACCCGCAAGCTGTGTTCGGCAGTATAGTGGTTGCGATCTTTAATCCGGGTTAGCCAAAACAATGCGTTGGCATTGGATAGGATACTGGTAATACAGTTGTTGATGACCTGTTTGCTATGTTCTAAATCAAGCTCTAACCCAAGCTTCGTCGTCTCAAAGAGCTCGATCGTGAACTCTTTCGCTGACTGGTATGTGCTAGAAGCTCGCGGTAGCTCGTGGTGAATTGGGGTGTTTTCAGGCAAGGTACTTGTTGAGGTATGCTTGCTAAGTTCTTGTTTTTTCTTTTCCCAGAGAAAGGCATCAATCTCAATGTGAACGTACTTGCAATATTCACTGAGGACTTTAAGTTCCCGCTCTGTGGTGATTTCAAACTTCTGAAAAGGTACGGGCACATCGATCCACGGTCTGTCGAGTTCAACGACAAACATACCAATATCAATAGAATCGGTCGGCACTTTGACCTTTATCAATGCCATATAAAACCTATGTAGTGGAAGACCCCAGTGTCGTAATCATTACAACTCTAACTGTTAACTATATCACATAGCTACTGTGAAGCAATAGATGTCGTCTGTTGCTAACGTTCTGAAGTATAAGGATATTTTCTAATTTTAAAATGGTAGGCTGATGTGGCGTGTTAGGAACTGGTAAAATCAGTTGAAATTCTGCATAATTGCGACAACTTTTAAAGACATTTTCCCTGTTATGGACTTTTCTCAACTCATCAAAACTCTAACCCCTGACATGATCGAGCGCTTCACGGTAGCGGTCGAAACGGGTAAATGGCCTGATGGTGCCGTTCTTACCGAACAGCAAAAAGAAACCTGTATCCAAGCTATCATGTTATATAAAGCACGTCATAGCGAAGACGATAGCGAGCCATTCACAGTGACTAAAACTGGGGATTTAGTGACGGGTAAGAAAGTGCGGGACGAGTTTCCAGGAAAGTCTGCTAACGAGAGTGAATCTAAAGATACCTTCATTGTCGATCCATCAATGATAATTCCTGGCAAGGATACGCATTAGGCTTAGTATTTCGCAACACTATGCTCGTATCAGTTGGTCTCGCGGTGACCAAGCATTCCTAGATAACCAATACAGCCGCGGTCATCAGTGGTCGTTTGATGGTGGCGCAATCGTTGAGGCATCTTCATCCCCGCACATTGTTCCTTTGCCGTATTCTGTGGAAGCTAATGTTGATCCTGAAGAAGCTTTTGTGGCTTCGTTATCCAGCTGCCATATGTTGTTCTTTTTGTCGATTGCCGCTAAAAAACGTCTGTTAGTAGACAGCTATCAAGATCAGGCTGTTGGAATCATGGGTAAGGACGAACAAGGAAAGGCATTTGTCGAAACTGTCACTTTAAAACCAAAAGTCGTGTTTTCAGGCGAGAAAATACCCAGCCGAGCAGTGCTTGAGAAAATGCATCACCAAGCACACGAGCTATGCTTTATCGCTAACTCGGTAAAAACAAAGGTCATCACGGAAATTGTTGAGAGCGATTAATTAGTCAGCTCACCGCGTAAGCTAATCACCATATTCTCACGAATCGTTTTAGCATCAAGGCCACGACTGAATAGATAATAAAGCTTGGCCAAGGCAGCCTCGGTGGTCATATCAAAGCCGGAAGTGACGCCAGCATCCATCAATACTTTACCGGTTTCATAGGTGCTCATATTAACTGAGCCTTTCAAGCACTGGGTGCAGTTAACAATAACTTTTCCCTGGCTTGTTGCGTCTTTTATCGCCTGCATCAGTGGCTTGTTGTTGACTGGAGCATTACCCGCGCCAAAGCTTTGTAACACCACACCGTCCAAATCTTGGGCAAGAAAATCACGGACCAAATCATCGGAGATACCGGGGAATAAGGTTAAAATCGCAATCTTAGGCGAGCTAAAACGGCGAACGGTTAGCTCCTTGTGTTTACGCTGCCAGATTAAATGTTCACGAACTTTAATGGTGCTACCGATACTTGCGAGAGGCGGCATATTGGGCGAACTAAAAGCAGCAAAACCATCAGCATCTGTTTTAATGGTGCGATTGCCGCGATGTAAATGATCATGGAAAAACAAACTGACTTCAGGAATGGGGTAGTTGGCTGCAAGATAAACCGCATTAATTAAGTTATCGCGCGCGTCGGTTCTGAGCTGCGTTAACGGAATTTGTGAACCCGTGAAAATAACCGGCTTTTGTAACCCCTCAAGCATAAAAGACAAAGCTGAAGCCGTATAAGCCATGGTGTCAGTGCCGTGTAGCACCACAAAACCATCGTAATCTTCATAGTTACGCTCAATGTCTTCAGCGATCTGGTGCCAGTCTTCTGGTGACATATTGGCAGAGTCAATCGGCTCAGCATAATCATGAATCGTGATTTCCGGCATATCAGGATGCTGGAACTCAGGAAAGCTCTGTAAGGTTGCGCCGAGAAAGCCTTTTTGTGGCACAAAACCTTGGTCACTGGGCTTCATCCCAATGGTGCCGCCAGTGTATGCGATGTAGACTTTCTTCTTTGCCATAATAGTTGTAGTTGGTTACAGTTAGCTAAGTCAGGAGTATATATATTTGTGACCAGATAAAAAAGTATCAATCTTCTATACAACACCAAACCATATGTGAGAGCTCCACTAATGAAAACCTTCTTTCTGTTATTGTTAACATTCCTAGCTCTATTATCGTCAAAATCGACTATATCTCGATCTACTCCAGCTATTTGGGAAAGTTTTATTAGCAGCTCGGAATTAATTGTCGATGGGAAAGTGATTAAAGCTGAATATGGCCAATCAAGATTTGATGAGGTTGAATCAGTAAAGCTTTGGTTACAAGTTTCAGAGATATATACTTCAAATGAACAATATTCTAGCCTAAAAACTATTGAGGTTATTACTGATTGGAGCGTCAACCAAGCCGAAGTAGGGGCTAGAGGATTGTTCTTTCTTAGAAAAAAAGACGAAGTGTTTTATATATTTGATCCAGATGTTGGTTATTGGGAGGAGCAATTTAGGCTTATACAGGATGGGGCTAGCCAGTTTTGTGATTTAGACAAATTCGATAGAGCAAGAGTCTATAACGTTCCGATGCTATACCTAGCAGGCATCCCTGATGAATACTGGGAGCCTGGTTACTTTGCGGACTACACCTGTGCAAATGTAGAAAAAGGAACTCCTCTTGGGGTATTTAAGAAGCAAATTATTTTGAAAGCTGAAAATGTAAAGCCTCAGCTAAAAAGTATATTTTAATACTTAATTAACTGAAGCTTTTAGAATTTACTTTTTATGAGCATTCATATAATCAACCGCTAAACGCGATAACGCTTTCACGCCAAGCTTCATACCCGACTCATCAATATAAAAATCTGGCGTATGGTGTGGAGCCGCTTCTGAAGCAGGCAATCCTTTTGGTTTGCCACCGAGGAAAAAGAATACGCCTGGAACTTCGCGTGCATAGAAAGAAAAGTCTTCTGCACCAGTAATTGGATTAATGGTGATAACGTTTTCTGCACCAGCGACCGCCTCAAGTGTGGGCATCATTTCATCAGTCAGAGCTGGGTCATTATAAGTCACTGGATAAGCCGAAGAGTAGGGAAGTTCAACGGTTACCTTTGCGCCCATGCTTTCGCCAATCAAAGTCGCTTTCGTGCGCACTAACTCATGGATACGTTTACGATCAATCTCGCTCAAGGTTCGTATCGTTCCCAACATCTCGACTTTCTCGGGAATGATGTTTGAGCGAACGCCACCATGAATCGAGCCGACGGTTACCACGGAGGCTTGTTGCGTTAGGGGCATGTGACGACTGACGATAGTTTGTAAACTGGTAACAATTTGCGACGCTGTAACGATAGGATCAATAGAATCCCAAGGTGTAGAACCATGCGCCTGTTTGCCATCAATGGTAATCTTAAAGTCGTCAGAGCTGGCCATGATGCCTTTTTTACGGATATTGATTTTACCAACGTCCGTACCCGCTGAAATATGCAGACCAAAGACAACGTCTACGTCAGGGTTTTTCAAGACACCTTGTTTCACCATCAATTCAGCGCCACCTTCTTCACCGGGAGGCGGGCCTTCTTCGGCAGGCTGGAAGATAAACTTTACCGTGCCAGGAAGCTCAGCTTGCATACCAGATAACAGTTCCGCCACGCCCATCAATATCGCTACGTGAGTATCATGACCACAGGCATGCATCACAGGAACTTCTTTGCCCATGTATTCGCCAGTGGCTTTTGAAGCAAATGGCAAGTCCACACGTTCTTTTACTGGAAGGGCGTCCATATCCGCTCGTAGCGCGACTACAGGCCCTGGTTTGCCACCTTTAAGCACGGCGACTACGCCGGTGTGAGCGACTTCTGTTTTAACGTCTAACCCCAAGGCCTTGAGGTGAGTAGCAATGTATTTGCTGGTTTCAAATTCACGATTACCCAGTTCAGGGTTTTGATGTAAATGGCGGCGCCAGTCGATAACTTTGCGTTCTAAAGCGTCAGCACCTTGTTCAATTTGCTGCTTACTATTGGTGTGCGTCTCGGCATAACTCGCTGGTTGCAGAAAAGCAGTGGTTAGCAAGCCTAGTAATGCTGTTTTAAAAACAGGTCTCATCATAGGTTTCATAATATTCCCCATATTTTTTTATTACTTTTACAGCCTTTGCCACCATAATGCAAACTGGTTCACACTTGTAAAACCACTGAAAAGACCATAAATTAGCGCTATCGATTCTAAAGAGATTCATCATGCTTCCACTTTTATACAATGGGCAGTACGCTATTTTTGCTATTGTCCTGTTCGTCATTATATTTTCATTGACGTTGCATGAGTTTGGTCATGCCTATTCGGCAAAGCTTCTCGGCGACGATACTGCTGAGAAAATGGGGCGCTTAAACTTGAACCCCATGAATCATATTGATCCCATGGGGTTATTGTTTGTGGTCATGATCGGGTTTGGCTACGCTAAACCCGTTCCCGTAACGCACCGTAAGCTGAAAACCACTTGGGCTGGGGCTGCTGTCGCCGCCGCAGGGCCACTGATGAATTTTTTGATTGCCTTGATCGCGGTAAATCTACAAGCAGCAGCCTATGTATTTGATATTGCCGCGCTGCAATCTGACGTTGCCCAAACATCGCTCACGTTTTTAGCGCTGATTAACATTCTATTGATGTTGTTTAACCTATTACCCATAGGCCCGTTAGACGGGCACTATGTCATGGAATGGTTGTTACCAAAGTCGCTGAAATATAAGTATCACCAATGGAATGGTAAATACGGTACTTTTTTCTTCCTAGCGTTGGTGGTACTGAGTATTTTAGGGGTTCCGGTGTTTCGATTCTTATGGAATGCTGCCCAGACTATGTCGGGGTGGATTAACTTTTTTGTTTGATTACTACTTGGATTAGTTAATGTATGGAATAAATGACATCGAAGATATTAATAAGGCAGGTAAGTATTTAGCATTCCTTTCAGTTATTGGAGCTATATATTTGCTGCTCGATATAAACTTTAAAGACTTTATTGGTATTAGTCTCATTAATATAAATGAAAGAAGCGGGGTTTATGAAGCAATTTTTTCTTGTTTGATAGTTTGGTTTTTCATTAGATATGCCTTTATCTACAGGGTGAAGTGGGAAGAACATTTAAACGAATATATTAATTTTAGCCAGATAGATTTAAAGGAAAGTACTTTGATTAAGGAAATCATTAGACTTGAAGGCTGCTCTTATCCTTGGTTAATTTATATTAAACTAAGGAGTATTCATGGTCATTATTTTGTGAATTTTGCATCAGATCGAGAGCTGTCTTCTTACACACAATTACAAAAAGACTATAAGTTAAATAAAATAACTCGAGACTCGACCCTTAGCTGGATAGAGGCCAGCGGCAAGAGAATTCTTTCGGCAATAGATAACAAGGTGGGTAAAGATATAGAAAGCTTACTTCAGGAAGTTATTGATACAAATAGGCTTGAGTCTAACGACCATTTACATGGATATAGATTGAGTATAACCGGAAGCAAAGGGGGAAGGAACTTCAAGAGAGAAATTTATAATCAAGCCTTTTACAGTATAAAAGGAATTAATGACTCTATACCTTTGTTATTATTTGCTTTCTTTATAGGGGCTTTTATAGGTCAGTGCTTTAATTAAGCAAAAAAATGCCGCTTACTTTTCAGCAAGCGGCATCAAGGGTAACACTAAGGGTAAGTAGGGTGGGCTCAGCCACCGTTTGTATTACTTTAGTTCTCTGATAAGTGATGCTTCATTTCTTCAGGAGCGAAGTCGTCGACATTAATCACTTCGAGTCGAGCTTCTTCTGCATCTAACACCAGCTGGTATTCGTCTTGGGTAATGTGTCCTGCGTCGAGCGCTTCTTTGGCGAATGGCACGACTTGGTGATTACCGGCACGTTTACCGAGGGCTTGTGAGAACTTTTTGACGATCGGTTCCATTTCAAGCTGTAGGCGCAGCGCTTTGTCGACTTTGTACAAGTTGCTGGCTTCGGATTCAGACTTGAAAGCACCGTGAGTCAGTTCTTCGCGCATGGCTTGTGGCTCTTGTAGCTGGCGAGCAAGCTTACGGCTTAGTTTGTCCGACGGTGGCGATAACCGTAAACCTAGTGGGAATACAACCAAACGTAATAGTTTGCCCATCCAGCCAATAGGGAAGTTCTTTAAGACGCCATCAGCCGCCATTTGTGTTTCGTATAGACAATGCTCTAGTGCCCACTGAACAATTTCTTTGTCGTGCTCAGGGCGACCTTTGTCGTGGTACATTTTTAGGACTGACGATGCGATGTAGAGATTACTCAGCATGTCGCCTAAGCGGCCTGAGATCATTTCGCGACGCTTAAGTTCACCGCCTAACACGCCCATAACAACGTCTGACAAGAAAGCCAGTGCGCTTGAGAAGCGAGTAATGCGCTGGTAATAACGACCCGTAAAGTCTGACTGTGGCTTTTTGACCAACAAGCTGCCAGTTAATCCTAACCAGAAGGTACGGATTTTATTGCTCATAGCGAAACCGACGTGGCTGAACAGCGCCTTGTCGAAGTCTTTAATCGCTTCTTTACGGTTTTCGTTTTGCGTTGCTTGAATTTCTTTTAACACGTAAGGATGGCAACGAATCGAACCCTGGCCATAAATAATCAAGCTACGGGTTAAGATGTTCGCGCCTTCGACCGTAATCGAAATTGGAGCGCCTTGGTAAGCACGAGCCATGTAGTTTTTCGGCCCCATCATTACAGCCTTACCACCATGAACATCCATGCCATCGCAAGCAACGTCGCGGGCGAGGGCAGTGGTGTGGCATTTTACGATAGCCGATGCGACCGATGGCTTTTCGCCACTGTCGATACCCGACGCGGTAAAGGTTAACATCGAGTCAACCATGTAGCTTTTACCGGCTATACGAGCGAGAGCTTCCATAACGCCTTCCATGTAGCCTACTGGCACATTGAACTGACGGCGGATACGGGCATAAGCTCCTGTGGTGTAAGAGGCCATTTTGACCCCACCATTGGCGCTCGATGGCAATGAAATAGCTCGACCAGCAGATAGACAGTCGACCAACATTCTCCAGCCCTTACCAGCGTTTTTCGGACCACCGATAATATAATCGAGAGGTACAAAAACGTCTTTGCCCGAAGTTGGGCCGTTTTGGAACGGAGTGCTTAGTGGGTAGTGACGACGACCGACTTCTACGCCATCAGTATCCATCGGGATTAGGGCACAAGTAATGCCTAAGTCTTCTTCTTCACCAAGCAATCCTTCTGGATCGTACAATTTAAACGCTAAACCTAAAATCGAGGCGACGGGTGCTAGCGTGATGTAGCGCTTGTCCCATGTTAGCTTCATACCGACAACTTCTTCGCCGTTCCACTGACCTTTACAGATAACACCTTTATCAGGAATACCGCCAGCGTCCGAGCCTGCTTCAATCGCCGTTAAAGCGAAACAAGGCACTTCTTGGCCTTTGGCTAAGCGAGGTAAGTAGTGATCGCGCTGCTCTTGTGTGCCGTAGTGCATTAAGAGTTCAGCAGGGCCCAGTGAGTTGGGTACTGAGACGATACTGCCTGCTGTAGCGCTTAATGAATTGATTTTGGTTAATACACGAGATTGGGCGTAAGAGGAAAAGCCTAAGCCACCGTATTCTTTGGGGATGATAAAGCTGAAGAAGCCTTTCTCTTTAATGAAGTTCCACACTTCAGGCGGTAAATCACGATCGATGTGCGTGATCTGCCAGTCGTTGATCATGCTGCAAAGTTCTTCAAGAGGACCGTCAATAAATTCTTGCTCTTCTTGACTGAGCTTTGCCTTTTCAAATTTATGAAAGCGCTTCCAGTTTGGCTTACCGCCGAACACTTCAGCTTCCCACCAAACCGTACCGGCATCCAGCGCTTCTTGCTCTGTATCAGAGATTCGCGGCATTATGCCCTTGAACACGTCCAACAGCTTTGCAGAAAGCTTACGGCGTATAAAAGTTAAGTTTAGGGGTAGGAAAATCACTAGGAATAGTACCCAGTGTACGTATGGGATGCCTTCATAGGCGCTCCAAGCCACTAAAATCGCCGCTAATGCAATAGTAGTGATTTTGAGGCTTACTCGATGATAAAGCGCTACCATCAAGCCGAGAAGTAATATTATTGTTAACATAGCAACCTCTTTGATATTTAACTTTTATCAGTCTAACACAACTGCTCGTACCAGTTGAAGCAAATTATTCTTGATGGTTTGGATTGCCACAAATGTGCTGTAAAGACTTGATGTAGCTTAGCTTTTGTTAGAGTATGTCACAGTTTTGTGACGGTTTATGGGGCAGGTCTATGAGATACCGAGTTCATGAGGTAATTAGCGAATGAAGCGTTTGGCAGTGGCAATAATCCATGGAATTGGGTCTGAGGATAAACATTATTCTACGGAATTTAAGCACCGTGTAGTCGAGCGCTATTTAAAAGGCGATAGCAAAAATCGCCGAGAAGATGATTTATTATTTCATGAAATCTACTGGGGCGACTTGTTGCAGCAAATTAATGACGATTTGTTGCAGAAGCTGGATTACCGCAATGAATTAACCTATACCTCGGTCCGTCAGCTTTTTATCGATTATATGAACTTAGGCTTAGCTTATGATCGGGACTCTGAAAGTGGCCTGTATCAAGCCATCCATAACCGAATCGCAGAAAGTATGAAGAAATTGGCGACTCATCGCCATGTTGACCCAGACGCTACACCAGTGGTGCTGTTAGCGCATTCTTTTGGTTCAGTGATCATGTCCCACTATATCCAAGACATTAATTTAGCCAAAGAGTCTGATAAGCTAAGTCAGTTAAGCCATGTCGAGAGCTTCAAAACGCTAGCTGGCGTAATTACTTGTGGCAGCCCTTTGGCGATTTATGACAGCTTGACCGAACGCTTGCCCAGCCCAATCGATAAGGTTGGTGCTGAGTTAGAGCCGTCGCTGGTGGAGCATGTCAAATGGCTCAACTTTTATGATAAAGATGATGTGGTGGCGTATCCCATGAAAAACATCAGCGATGCTTATAAACAGGTCGTAACCGATGACTATGAAATTAATGTAGGGAGCGCGGCGACATCGTGGAACCCAGCGTGTCATACTGGATACTGGGAAGACAAAGACTTTTATCGACCTGTTGCCGATTACTTAGGGCAATTAAGAGCTGTTGAGACCTTTTGGGACTCAGCGACTAACTAAGACCATAGACTTATAAACGACACCTCACTTTATGTCTCAACCGAATTCGGCTATAGATCTGAAGGATTGCTTATTAAGCGATCATTCTAATATTCATAATCTTCAGCAAGCCATTAAAAAGCGCTTACAACAAAAGCTTCCAGCGACCAAGCTCGAAGGCAAACTGGAGCGCCTGCTACAAGACTCTTCTAAAGTCGTCAGCCAGCGTAAGGCGATTATTCCCGACGTTATTGAATACGATGACGCTTTACCTGTATCCCAATCTCGTGAAAAAGTCGCGCAACTGATAAAGGACCATCAGGTTGTGGTTATTGCCGGTGAAACGGGCTCTGGTAAAACGACTCAGTTGCCTAAGATTTGCTTAGAACTTGGGTTAGGAAGACTAGGTCGAATCGGACACACCCAGCCCCGTCGTGTCGCTGCCACCAGTGTGTCTCGTCGTATTGCCGAAGAGCTAAAGACAGAGATTGGCCAAGTGATTGGTTATAACATTCGCTTTAATGATCAAACGAATGCTGTAACGCCAGTTAAAGTCATGACTGACGGTGTTCTTTTGAATGAAATCATTCATGATCCGTTGTTGATGCAATATGATGCCATCATCATTGATGAGGCTCACGAGCGCAGTCTTAACATCGATTTTCTTTTGGGCTACTTGAAACGGTTAGTCGCAAAGCGCTCAGATTTAAAAATCATTATTACCTCAGCGACGATTGATGTTCAGCGATTTGCAGAACACTTCAAGCTTGATGGGAAGCCTGCACCAGTTCTTGAAATTAGTGGCAGAACCTACCCGGTTGACGTTTGGTATCGGCCAAATGATGAAGAAAACCCGCTACCGCAAACTGACCATATTGGACATGCGGTACAAGAAATCATGGCGCATGGTCCTGGCGATATACTGATCTTCCTACCGGGGGAGGCGGACATTCGGGATGCCGCTAAACACCTTAGGCGCGAAGCCTATCAAAACTGTGAGGTATTGCCGTTATATGCACGACTATCAATGTCAGAGCAGGAAAAGATATTTAAACCATCAGGTGGTAGGCGAAGAATCGTTCTGGCAACAAACGTTGCTGAAACTTCGATAACAGTACCGGGCATTCGTTACGTTATCGATCCTGGTTTAGCACGAATGAGTCGTTACTCGGTTCGAAGTAAAATTCAGCGCTTGCCAATTGAAAAAATTTCTCAGGCCAGTGCCAATCAACGAAAAGGGCGTTGTGGCCGTGTTGCTGAAGGTATATGCATTCGTTTATACAGCGAAGACGATTTTAATGATCGTCAAGAATTTACTGATGCTGAGATTTTAAGGACTAATCTAGCCGCTGTAATTTTACAGATGAAGCAGCTTAAACTGGGTGATATTGATGCTTTTCCGTTTATCGATCCTCCTGCGGATAGACAGATTAGCGATGGCTTAACCTTACTCAATGAACTACAAGCGATTGGAGCCGATAAAGAGTTGACGCATATTGGCCGTCAGATGGCACGCCTCCCTATAGAACCTCGATTGGCACGTATTTTGTTGGCTGGTCAGGAAAAGCAGTTTTTAAGTTATGCGCTGGTTTTAGCGGCATTCTTGTCGGTCAAAGATCCTCGGGAATGGCCGTTCGATAAAAAAGAGTTGTCGCAGCAAAAGCATGCCAAATACAAACATAAAACCTCTGACTTTATCGCCATCATAAATCTATGGAATCATTTGCATGAGCAACAAGCAGAGTTAAGTAACAGTCAATTTAGGCGTTACTGCGGTGAAGAGTTAATTAACTTCAACGCTTATCGCGAGTGGAAAAGTACCTACCGTCAGTTGAAAAGCTTGATGCAACAGTCCCAAAAAGGTAATCAAAAATTAAATCCCAAAGACTGGCAAACTGCTGAGTTTGATCAAGAAGACCCTGTGTTTTATCAGAACTTGCACCAAGTTTTACTGACCGGGTTACTGAGTTTTATCGGCCAGAAAGATATTGAGAAAGGCTACCAAGGCACCCGCCAAAGTAAGTTTATGGTGCATCCTCAATCCACCAATTTTAAGAAACAGCCACCGTGGCTGATGACGTTTGAAATTGTTGAAACGACGCAGCCATATGCTCGAATGACCTCGGCGATTGAGCCTAACTGGTTAGAGCACTTAGCTAGTCATTTGATCAAAACCCATTACTATGATCCGCACTGGAGCAAGAATCGAGGGGCCGTTGTTGCTGAAATGCAGCAAACTCTTTTGGGCCTGAAGATTGTAACCAATAGAACGGTTAACTATAGCGCCATTGAGCCTGAGCTTTGCCGTGAGTTATTTATCTTGAACGCACTAGTGCGACAAGATCTAGACTCCAGACATCCTTTCCATAAGCATAATGTACAAGTAAAAAAAGAGGTGGAGCAGGAAATCGCAAAAGCCCGTCAGGCTGATTTATGGGCTGATGAGCATGTTATTGCGCAATGGTTTGAACGGAAGTTACCTGAACATATCAATAGCGTTAAAACGTTAAATAACTGGCTTAAGAAAGATCCCCAAAAGCATAATGCTTTGTTCAGTATCAGTGCTGACGTGTTATTGCCGCAAGAGCAAGAGGATAAAGGGCTGTATCCTGAGTCGATTCATATTAAAGGCGTAGAGTTACCGCTTAAGTATCACTTTGAGCCTGGTCATGAAAAGGATGGGGTGACTATTCGTTTACCTCAATCACTGGTTGGGCAGTTCACCGATGGAGACTTCGAGCGCTTAGTACCGGGTATACTTGAAGAAAAAATTGAGTTTTTAATTCGATCGTTACCGAAGCGCTTTCGAAAGAATTTTGTACCGGTTCCAACTTTTGCTAAAGCCTGTTATGAAAAAGTGTTAGAAACAAAAGGACGCTTGATTGATATTATAAGCCAGCATTTATTTACCATGACCGGTGTGATTTTGCCGATGGAAGCTTGGTCTGAGCTAAACCTGCCTGAGCATTTTCTGATGCGCTTTGAGGTGGTTAATGATGATGGCAAGGTGCTTTACAGTTCCAGAAGTTTAGAAGAAAAGCCGAAAAAGGTCGCGAAGACCTCTGCAAAGCCTGCTAAAAAAGTGAAAAATATTACT
Source organism: Kangiella geojedonensis (assembly GCF_000981765.1). Lineage (GTDB taxonomy): Bacteria > Pseudomonadota > Gammaproteobacteria > Enterobacterales > Kangiellaceae > Kangiella > Kangiella geojedonensis. Next base: position 1,164,804 of record NZ_CP010975.1, read on the forward strand.
TATACAGAGTGGCCCAGTGAATATGTCAAAGAAGGCTCAATGCAAGAAGCTGGAACTGATATCCCTGTGTTTCATGCGATTGAAGACGCTAAAGATAAGGTCAGAATTATTCCTATCGTTAATCAACGCCAAGCAGAAAAAACGCATATTCGCGGGGTATGTCGTTTAATCGCACTATCGGAAAGTAAAACGTTTAGCTATTTACAGAAAAAATACCACAACCGCCAGCAGCTAATGCTGGCTTGTGCATCGCTATATTCTCCTGGGGACTTGATTAATGATGTCATGATGTCGGTGGTTAAAGACGTTGTCTCGGAGTCTGTGCCCTATAGTAAGAGCGATTATGAAGAAGTGTTGGAGACGGTGAAAGAAACTATCGTGCCAAACTCCAATCGAGTTCTCGACCAATTAGTCACGATCTTAAAGCAACGTAACTCATGTCTCGCTGAGGCAAAGGCTCTAGGTAAGAACTTTAAAGCAGCTTATGATGATATCAAGCATCAGCTCGATTATTTGTTCCAGGAAGGATTTTGTTACCGCTTTGGTGCTGAGCATGTTCGTGATTACTCGCGCTACTTAAAAGCTATTGAATTGCGTCTCGATAGAATTAAGCACAACCCGCTTAAGGATATGCAGTTGATGCAGCAGTACCAGCCTTGGTTGAATGAAATGGAGACGTTAGAGGACAACCAAAAAATCCCACAATTTGAAGTGGATGATTATGGCTGGATGTTACAGGAATACCGCATTTCTCTATTTGCGCAGGGGCAGAAAACACGTTTCCCGATATCCCACAAGCGACTACAAAAGTTTATTGATAACTTGAACAGAGAGTATATTTAATCGGTGTTTAGCGACTTTGTCATTGAGCAACTACTATAATGCTTCAATAAGTTTAGAGTGATGGATGACACGGTTACGGCCAGTTTCTTTTGCCTGATATAAGCTTTTGTCAGCCGCTTCAATCATGTTATTTAGGTCATGCTCTATTTTAGAGCATAGCCCAATACTGACGGTGACTCTTAACGAATGCTCTTCTGCTCGAATAATCGCATCACTAATTTTCTGGCGTAATTTGTCGAAATAGTCGCCTGCGTGGTCTTCAGACATGCCTGTCATGTACATACAAAACTCTTCGCCACCAAATCGCGCCACAACATCAGATTTGCGAACCGATGATTTGATCAATTGAGCTACTTCGCGTAACACTGCATCTCCAACAGAGTGGCCATACTTATCGTTTACGGACTTAAACTTGTCGATATCAATCATGGCGCAAGTGACTGGCGTACCATGTCTCAGCGCTGATTCATGCATCGCTTCAACAACTTCAAAGAAGTGGCGTCGATTCGGTACGTTAGTTAAGAAGTCATAGCTAGCGGCAGTGGCTAACTCTTGGTAAGTGTTCAAGCTGTCCAAGTAGGAGTTAATGCGCAAATAAAACTCTTCAGCTAGAAAAGACTGCTTAATAATGAAATCATCGGCGCCATGTTTCAGGAAGTTGGCGGCCATGATGGTTTGACCGGCGCCTGACATGCCGAGAATCGCTAGTTCTTGCTTGCTATAGATACGGCGTAATCGACGGGTTAGCTCACAACCATCCATTCCGGGCATATTATAGTCAGTAATCACCATTTTTACGTCTTGATGGTATTTGACGTAATCTAGGGCTTCTTTGGGGTCATTAAAGTGCATGACATCGTATTGATGCACATCGAGAAGAATTTGCAGCATTTTTGCTGAAGTTCGAGAGTCTTCAACAATAACGATCTTATTGTTCGGGTTTCTCTCTAGCCGAGCAAGAGTATGGATGATCTCATTAATGACGTACTTGTCGTGCTTGATAACATAGTCGACCACCCGAAGTTGCCAAAATTTATTACGAAGTGTAGCCGTAATATCGCTAATAAGAACTATGGTGGGAATATCTCTAGAGCGGAAAAGCTCAATCGATTCCCCATCGGTTGCGTCTCTCAATCGATAACTGACTAAACAGGCGTGAATGGTTTCCCTTTCTAATCTAGCGAGGATAACGTTGGCCTCTTCTAAGCCATTGCAGGTAATAACACCGTAGGGAGTCTGTTCGATGATTTGCTTTTCTACTAAGGCACAAAAAAACTTGCTGTCATCAACTATGATTATTTTTTTCACAAAAGGCTATCCTTATAACTCCCGTAAAAGAGCACTGTAACTTTCCGACACACTGCAAGAAATGATTGAGTATGGAGCGATTTTAATTGTTTTATCCATAAAAAAACCAAAAATGAGCCACTTTTAACAAAAAAAAGAGCAACGTGATAAAAAATTGGCGATAAAACACAACTGATACGACCAATTATTTGTACATTTTATTGACACTCTACACCGGGATGCAAACCCAAAGTTGTAAATAAATAATTTTCGTAGACCGAATAGACATTTTTACTGTAAAGCACCGCTAATTGAAGTCGTTATAAGTTGTTGAAAGTCACGCTTGCGATTCATATTTGCATTTTCCGGTGTGCTTTTTTCGCTGAGGCTTTGTGACTTTTTTTCATGTAAAAAAGTCTATCGTTTTACATGAAATCAGGTGATTACTGGGTGTTTTCGTGGTTTTTTTGTCTAAAAAACAGACAGTAGACAAGGTGCAGGACTAGGAATATATTTATAAATTCGTACAAAAGTAATGCATTTATGCATTGCAAAAGGGTGGTAAAGGATTACCAAAAGGTGATGTTTTATTGTGTTTACCAAAAAGCATTTTTACAGGTTTCAGTGGAGGGAGTTCTTATGAACCGACCAACATTATCCCTAGCTCAGTCTAGTCTAGCTATTGGACTACTGCTAGCCTCACAAATAGGCGCAACTGCGCCTAAGATTCACGAAGTTCAACCATACCCGTCGGATTCGCCGACCAATTTAGTTATTTGGGGCGTTGGGTTTGATAGTCCCAGTATTTATTTTGGAACGCACACGGACCCACTTGCTATCAGCGCTGATCAGTCAGCGTGTGTCGATATGGAGTTCAATCCAGCTCCGCCATTAGATCCCACCGACTTTCAGTGTGTGGTTGTTGATTTGCCGTATGTAACCAATGGTACTCCCGCTGTTCCTTCCGGAGATTACCTGTTAAAGATTGTCGTCGAAGGGGAAATTAATATATGTGGTGACACAAAGCCCACATCGATAACGTTTCTTTATGAGCCCTCGAATTGCTCTGGAGTAAATTATCAAAGTAATGCTAGTTGCTCAGGTGACATGACAGGAGCAATCGGTGGTACCGATATTTCAGTATTTGGAAAGGATGCTGATAAATGGTACTTCCCTCCAGTAATTTTCCCTGGTGAACATATAAGTTTTGGTCCAGATCCATCGTCTTATAACGATAACGGTAGGATTTGGGGTAATCAGTTAAACATTGAGTTCAGTGAAAACGGTTTAAATCAAACTATAGGCTTACATACCTCTTGTTCAGAACCATTAAATATTGGTGATACCTTCGGTAGCTTCGTACTTGTCGATTTTGAAGGAAGTGCTGGAGAACCTACTGATCAAATTGACTTATACGATTTAACTATTGGCGCTACTGGCCCAGCAGGTCCAGAAGGCCCTCAAGGCCCGCAAGGTAAAAAAGGTGATGCTGGTGATCAAGGCCCTACAGGCCCTCAGGGTGATCAAGGTCCACAAGGTAAATTAGGTCCAGCAGGTGCTGATGGTGAAGATGGTCAAGATGGTGCTCAAGGCCCACAAGGTAAAGTCGGCGCTAAAGGTGATACCGGTGACCAAGGTCCACAAGGTAAAGTCGGCGCTAAAGGGGATACCGGTGACCAAGGTCCACAAGGTAAAGTCGGCGCTAAAGGTGATACCGGTGACCAAGGTCCACAAGGTAAAGTCGGCGCTAAAGGGGATACCGGTGACCAAGGTCCACAAGGTAAAGTCGGCGCTAAAGGTGATACCGGTGACCAAGGTCCACAAGGTAAAGTCGGCGCTAAAGGGGATACCGGTGACCAAGGTCCACAAGGTAAAGTCGGCGCTAAAGGTGATACCGGTGACCAAGGTCCACAAGGTAAAGTCGGCGCTAAAGGTGATACCGGTGACCAAGGTCCACAAGGTAAAGTCGGCGCTAAAGGGGATACCGGTGACCAAGGTCCACAAGGTAAAGTTGGTGCTAAAGGTGATACCGGTGACCAAGGTCCACAAGGTAAAGTCGGCGCTAAAGGGGATACCGGTGACCAAGGTCCACAAGGTAAAGTCGGCGCTAAAGGTGATACCGGTGACCAAGGTCCACAAGGTAAAGTCGGCGCTAAAGGGGATACCGGTGACCAAGGTCCACAAGGTAAAGTTGGTCCAGCGGGTGTTGACGGTCAAGATGGTGCACAGGGGCCACAAGGTAAAATGGGTCTAAAAGGTGACACTGGAGACCAGGGCCCACAAGGTAAAATTGGTCCAGCTGGTGCTGATGGTCAAGATGGTGCTCAGGGTCCACAAGGTAAAATGGGTCTAAAAGGTGACACTGGTGATCAAGGTCCTCAGGGCAAAATTGGCCCTCAAGGTAACCAAGGTCCACAAGGTAAAGCTGGTGCTAAAGGCGATACCGGTGATCAAGGTCCTCAAGGTAAAGTTGGTCCTAAAGGTGACAAAGGGGATAAAGGGGATGCCGGAGATGATGGTATCGGCTCTAACCTAATGTGTTTCAGTACTGACCAAACCATTGGCACTCAAGGTAAGTTCATGGGACTCGGTCAACAAGCTGGTGATCATGACAGCGTTGGTGTTATCAGTCCATTTGCCGCTGGTGCAGAAGTCTTAACGCTGGTAGTGAAAGCTGCTCAAGGTAATAACGCTAACTCTGGTGTCGCGGTCTTGTATCATGATGCCTCAGGGGGCGCGCAAGGCGGTGAACCAGTAGGAACTGCACCGAATAATCAGTGTGTTCTTAGTGATACTCCTGTGAAAAGCGTTTGTAAAATCACTTTCAGTACCAATAATGCGCTTGAGTTGTTCGATAGTTTGAGTGTGTTTATCCAAACTGATGGAGGTAGTTTCGAAGGTGGCTCAGCTTGTATCTTAATCGACCCTGATGGTACTGATTAATATACAACGAGGATGTAGAAAAGCCTGGCTTAGCCGGGCTTTTTCTACGATTAGTGGTGATGTTTAAGATAGGTGGTATGCAAATGAAGGATTTATTTGTATTTAAAATATTCAAACTTGCGGTTTTATATTGTGTGCTTGTGGTGACGTGTTGCTATGGTCGATTGGTACTAGCTAACCCATCAGAAGTGCGAGTAAGCGATAACGCTATTAATAACGCCGTCGAAATGACGGGGCGCTGGAATCAAGGACCTGTATATGCCAGCGTTACCAGTGGTAACTATCTCTACTTCGGTTCCTCAGGAACGGTCAGGGTGGTTGCTGTTGAAAAGGATGGTGCCGGTAATGCTATCGCATGGGAAGAGGTAGCTTCGATAGAAACAGATGGTGTCGTCAGAGATATGATCATTCGTGACAACTATCTTTATATCGCTGATGGGTCAGGCTGGTTACGCCTGGTCAATGTTAAGAGTCCAAGTAAACCCAAGCTTAGTGGAGCACTTGAGCTGAACAGTGAAATCAAAGCCATACATTTTGAAGGTGAGCGTGTGTATATTGCTGCTGGCTGGGATGGGATCCATGTTATCGACGTTTCAAAACCAAATAAGCCCGAGCTTATCAACAGCGCTCCATCGAAAGGGTACTCATTAGATGTTGTAGTGAAAGACTCTATCGCATATGTGGCAGCAGGCCATGATGCTGGATTACAAATTTCAGACTTGTCCGAGCCTAATAAGCCGAAAGCCCTAGGCTCGCACCCCATTGCAGGAAGTGCCTCTGGTATTGATACTGATGGTCGTCACGTCTTTGTGGTTAATATGGACGATCATGCGCCTAGCCTGAGTATTTTCGATGTTTCCAATAAGGAAAGTCCGACGCAAGTTGCGGCAGAGCCCTTAGAGTATGGCGCTGAAAGAGTTAGGGTAGAAGGTGATTTAGCCTATGTCGCTGGTGTCGCCAACGATGCTGGATTAATTGTGATAGACGTTTCAGATCCTACAAATCCTAAAAAGTTAGGCGCATGGTGGGATTCAACATGTTCCGAGTCGGTGACCATTGATAATCAAATTGCTTACTTGGCTCATGGTGATCAGGGCCTCGAAGTATTAGACGTTCGTAAACCTGATGCACCGACTGTGATTAAACACTTTTCGGCGGCTGGGCACGTTAGAGGGATTGATACTCAAGGAGCTTACGCCTATGTGGCAAACGGTTATCGTGGCTTGAAAATCGTTGATGTCACTGACAGTGCAAATCCCAAAGATGTTTCCGAGCTTAAAACCTATCGGGCACTGGATGTTGATGTGGCGGGGCCATTTGTTCATGTCGCCGATGACTGGGCTGGCTATAAACTGATTGATATCTCAGATCCACAGAACCCAGTTGAAATAGCGGCTCTTGATACGCCTGGTTATGCTGAAGGCATCCAAGTGATAGGGCACTACGCCTATATTGCTGATGGTGAAGGCGGACTGCGAATCTTGAATGTGTCTAATCCAGAGCAGCCCGTTGAAGTCGCAGCCGTGGACTTGGGCGGTTATGCCTATGAAGTCAGTGTGCACAATGACATCGCTTATGTGGCCGCTGGCAAAGCAGGCTTGGTAGCAATTAATGTCAGTATGCCCACCAGCCCTATCATACTGGATAAATACAAGTTTAATGAGAGAAAATTTGAGGCCAGGGGCGTCGAGCTTAAAGGCAGTCATGCTTATCTTGCTGCAGGTTACATGGGAATGCTTGTGGTAGATATCACGAGCCCGAACGACTTGAAAAGTGCCGGTATATTCGAGAGTAAAAGGCGCGCTAATAACGTCAGTTTATTTGGGAATAAAGCTTATTTGATCGACTCTGCATCAGTTAAGGTTCTTGATATCCGCAATCCTGAGGCGCCAGTCTATATTGGCGAACGCGAGTTACCGGCCAATGGTGCCCGAATACATGCCAGTGACAACGGCGTGTACGTGGCTGGCATGGAGTCGGGGCTATTAATTTTTGAGCAATAACTTGAGTCCAGTTTGGTAAAAAGCGTGCAAGGTGCACGCTTGTTGCTATTACTGTTTAGATAACTGTTTCGATAAGTGCTTATCACGGTAGTTTTCATACCAAAGTTGCGTTGCTCCACAAACTGCAGCAGGCATAACTAATAAATTGAGAACGGGTACCATAGTGCATAACATCACTAAGCTCCCGAAGCCCAAGGTGCCGCTTCGAGTTGTTTGCAGGGTTGATAGCATATCATCAAACGGAATCTTGTGATTATCCATCGGATAGTCGATGTACTGAACCGACATCATCCAAGCATTAAACACGAACCAGATGATAGGGAAGGCGATAGCACCGATAAGAGGCACAAGCAGCACTAACAGGCAAAGAATGGCTCTAGGGATGTAATATTTAAGTTTTGTCCACTCACGCTTTAGCAAACGCGGGGTATCTTTGATTAAGTCTTTAAAACCTTGATCTTCAATGGGGCCATCAGAATGACCGCTTTCAGCGTGTAATTTGCGCTCTACTGCCTCAGCCAAGAGTCCATTAAATGGTGCCGCAATCCAATTCGCCAACATGGAGAAGAAGAAGAATATAAATAAAACGGCACCAACGATAACAATTGGCCAAACCAGCCAAGCAAGCGCTGTACCAAGCCATTCCCAAGTGCCCCAGCTGGTGATCGTCTGTTCAATCCAAGCTGCCCAAGATGAAATTTGATTTATTAGGTAAATCAATGCAATAGTTAGCAAAGTTAAATTGATGCCTAAAGGGATAAAAACATACCGTTTGATGCCTTTTTGGAGCAACATCCTAAAGCCACTGGCTAAATAATGAGCACCTTCAAAACTATTTTGTGCCATACAATGATTTTTTACAGTTACTATGTGCTAAATGATGCAAAATAATTTACACTTAAACGCTTTAGATTATAACCCTAAAATTGTTACAGAGCCTTTCAGGCACCTCTTTAGTGAGAGCTTGCAAGAGAATACGTAAGAGAATAAATGCGATTAAAACAAATAAAATTAGCAGGATTTAAATCATTCGTTGATCCAACGACCGTATCTTTCCCAAGTAATATGACTGCTGTAGTCGGCCCGAACGGCTGCGGTAAATCAAACTTGATTGATGCTGTACGCTGGGTGATGGGGGAGTCATCGGCAAAAAACCTTCGTGGTGACGCCATGACTGACGTGATATTCAACGGTTCGACGGGACGAAAGCCCGTTGGGCAAGCCAGTATTGAACTGGTTTTCGACAATTCTGATGGCACTGTTAAAGGCGAATATGCCAGCTTTAACGAAATCTCGGTTCGTCGTATGGTTAATCGTGAAGCCCAATCGAGTTATTTCCTTAACGGCACTCGCTGTCGCCGTAAAGATATTACCGATATTTTCTTAGGAACCGGTCTTGGCCCTCGCAGCTATGCGATTATTGAGCAGGGTATGATTTCGAAACTTATCGAGTCAAAGCCCCACGAGCTACGTATTTTCTTAGAAGAAGCCGCTGGTATCTCAAAATATAAAGAGCGTCGTCGTGAGACCGAGAATCGTATTCGCCATACGCGTGACAACCTTGACCGTTTGAACGATCTTCGAGAAGAGTTAGGCAAACAGTTGTCGCATCTAAAGCGACAAGCTACGTCTGCTGAACGTTATAAAGAATATAAAGCCGAAGAGCGTGAGTTAAAGGCTCAATTAGCCGCTATTCGCTGGCAACAATACAACGCTAAAATTGAGGCGCTGGACGAAGCTATCCTCAAAATGGAAACGGAAGTTGAGGCCAAAGTGGCCGACCAGCGTCACTCTGATAGTGAAATTGAAAAATCACGTGAGCTGCACGTTGAACTGACGGATGTTCATAACGAGGTTCAAGGTCGTTTCTATGGTATTGCTGCTGACATTGCTCGTTTGGAGCAAGCGATTGAGCACGCACGCCAACAAAAATCACAGCTTCTTGAAGATAAAACTCAGGTTGAGTCGTCGCTTGATAAATTACGTGATCAGTTAAAGTTCGATGAATCAAAGCTTGAAGAAATGATGACGGAGTTGCTGCAAGCTGAGCCAGAGCTTGAGATGAACTCTGAGCAAGTGGAAGAGCAACAACAACAGTTAAACGATTTAGAAGAAGATATGCGCATTTGGCAACAAGATTGGGATGCTTTTAACCAACAAGCCAGTGCTAATGCTCAGAAAGCTGAAGTCGAGAAAACACGTATTCAGCATCTTGAATCACACCTATCTCGTCATCAAAAGCGTATCGAGGAAATTAAGGAAGAGAGTGGTCAGCAACAATCCGGCCCTATGGAAGCCGAGCTAATGAAAGCCGCTCAGGAATTGAGCATTGCTGAAGAGCAAGCTGAAAAACTCGAAGAAGAGGTCCAGGACGCTGTAGAGAAAATCAATCAATCTCGACAAGAACAACGACAGCACAACCAAAAGCTAGAAGAGACCCGTAAAGAATTACGCGGGTTAGAGTCGCGAAAAGTGTCTCTAGAAGCTCTGCAAAGCGCGGCCTTGGGTTCAGACAATGAGCAGGCGGTTAAATGGTTGGAGTCAAACAATCTGACTGAGCAAACTCGTTTAGCGCAGAACTTGAGAGTTGATAGTGGTTGGGAAATTGCTGCGGAAACCGTATTAGGACAGTATCTTGAAGCGGTTGTCGTGGATTCGCCTAACCAATATGCTGATAGCTTATCCGAATTGGCTTCAGGCTCAATATTACTCGTTGAAGGTCAATCGTCGAGCAGTGCTGAGTCAGGTCGTTTATCCGACAAAGTGAAAGGCGCTTCAGCGCTTAATGGCACTCTAAATAATGTTTTGGTTGCTGATGATTTAGCAGAGGCGCTGAGCAAACGTTCTAACCTATCCGAGCAAGAGTCTATTATCACTAAAGATGGTGTTTGGCTCGGTAAAGATTGGTTGCGCGTTACTCGTGCTAGCGATAGTGAATCAGGCATCTTAGAGCGAGAAGCAGAATTAAGTGAGATCTACCAAAAGATAGAACAACAAGAAGCGATTTTAGACGAGCTTGAAGAAACCAAAGAGCAGTTATCTGAACAGTTAAGTCAGTTCGAAGAAACCTGGCAGACAAAGCAGTCACAGTTGGCACAAGCTAATAAAAAACACAGCGAACTTCGTGCTAGCGTAGGTACTCAACAAGCGAAGCTTGAGCAAGCACAAGGCCGTCTAGAGCGATTGAAGCGTGAGCAGCAAAACATTATCGAGCAAGTGCATGATGATGAAGCCGCGCTTGCAAAAAGTCGTCAGCTGATTGAGCAGTTGCTCGATTCTATGGAACAAGATAGCGACAAGCGTGAAAAGTTAATGGCCGAGCGTGAAGAGCGTCGTGTCCAATTAGAAACGCGCAGAACGCAAGCACGCGAAGCAAAAGAGGCTGAGCAAAAGCTTGCTATTCGTGTCAGCGCTTTGAAAGCCGAAGTTAACTCAACCCGCTCCGGCTTTGAGCGTGTTAACTCTCAGATTGGTGAGTTAACTTCACGCAAAGTAGAGTTGGAAAATCGTTTGAGCAGCGACCGTGACCCTTCTGAAGAGTATAAAATTGAACTGGAAGAGGCTTTAGAAAAGCGTCTTGTGGTTGAAGAAGAGATGAAGCAGGCTCGTAATAAACTCAGTGAAATTGATGAAAAAATGCGTAAGCTTGAGCGTTTACGACATGAAGCTGAGCAAGGTGCACAAGGCGTACGTTCGCGTTTAGAAAAACTTCGGATGGATTGGCAGGAAGCTAAAACACGTCAGAACACTCAGTCTGAAATATTGAAAGAAGCGAAGCAAGATGTCGAAGAAGTCCTCCAGTCATTGCCTGAGAACGCTACTGAAAATGACTGGTTAGAGCATATTGAACAGGTAACAGGTCGTATCCAGCGTCTCGGTGCGATTAACCTTGCTGCGATTGAAGAGTTTAAAGCCGCAGAAGAGCGGAAAGTGTATCTTGATGCTCAAAATGATGACTTGGAAGAAGCGCTTGAAACCTTAGAAAGTGCTATACGCAAAATTGACCATGAAACTCGTACGCGATTCAAAGAGACCTTCGACAAGGTGAACAAAGGCGTGCAGGAGCTATTCCCGAAGGTTTTTGGTGGCGGACATGCTTATCTTGAACTAACCGGGGAAAATCTTTTGGATACAGGCGTGGCAGTTATGGCCCGCCCACCAGGTAAGCGTAACTCAACCATTCACTTGCTATCTGGCGGTGAGAAGGCGTTAACAGCAATTTCGTTGGTTTTCTCCATCTTTCAACTGAATCCAGCTCCATTCTGTATGCTTGATGAGGTTGATGCGCCGCTGGATGATGCAAACGTTGGGCGTTATGCGAATTTGGTTAAAGAGATGAGCCAGCAGTTGCAATTTATTGCGATTACGCACAATAAAATTGCAATGGAAATGGCGGATACATTATTGGGCGTTACTATGAGTGAACCTGGTGTGTCTCGTGTGGTCTCAGTTGATGTCGATGAAGCCGCAGCATTAGCAGCTTCTTAGTACGGTAAATCTAGTTAAGGGTGATGTAATGGAGTGGCAACTCGCAATATTGCTGGCTTTGGTAAGCCTTGTCATTATTGGCTTTATTTATTTCGATGCAAAGCGTCGTTCTAGAGTGCGAAAAGAGCGCGTTGAACGCGAGCTTTATCAAGAGCGGTTAGAGAAAAGCCGTGATAAAACAGGGTTTGATGATGACGGGATCGGCCAGGTTCGAGTTGTTGGCGAAGAAGGTGAGTCTAATGACGCCATCAATAACGAGCCATTACCTGAGCATGACCCTATAGTATCTGAGCCAAAGTTTGAATCCCCAGAGCCCGTTGAAGTGAATACAGCTGAGCCAGCTCAAGAAGACATTGTTAGTGCAAAGCCACCAGAAGAGTCTATCGTTACTCAGCAGCAAGAAGCGAAAGAACCAGTTGAGCCGACTATTTCAGAAAGTGACATTCCTGTTTTAGACGATGCTCTTTTTGAATTTACCAAGGAAAGCCTTAAAAAAGATCAGACTAAGCTAGAAGAAGCAAAAACAGAACCTACTGTTGAACAACCTCAACAAACATCTTTGTTTGACGAGCCAGAAGACGAGCCAACGATTGAAGCTGAACCTGAGCTAATTTTCTCTTTGTTTGTTGTTGCTGGCCAAGATTCTCCATTTAAAGGCCCCGAGCTTGTTCAGTCATTGGTCGAGCAAGGGATGCGTCACGGTGAGATGGATATTTTCCACCGTCATGCTCAAGCGAATGGTCGTGGTGCAGTCCAGTTCAGTTTAGCCAATGCTTTTGAGCCGGGTGTTTTTGATCTTAAGAAAATTGATGATCTCGAAACCCGTGGTCTAGCATTATTTATGACACTACCCGGACCACAGAAGCCAATGAAAGCTTATGATTTGATGGTGAAAACGGCAAAAGGCATCACTAAAGAGTTAGGCGGTTACGTACTAGATGCCACTAAAAGTAATTTCAGCAAGCAAATTGAATCACACCATCGTGAGCAAATTGTAGAGTTCGAACGTAAGCAACTCCTTCAAAAATAATTATTCACTATGACTGATAAAACCGACAACGTACAAAAAGAGTTGGAGCGGTTACGCTCCCTTATTAGTGATTATAACTATCAATATTATGTTCTAGACGATCCCTCTGTGCCCGACTCAGAGTATGACCGATTATATAGAGAGCTTCATGCACTAGAGTCAAAGCACCCTGAATTAATTACCGAAGATTCACCAACGCAACGTGTTGGAGCAAAACCAGATTCTGGCTTTGAAGAAGTCATTCATGAGCTTCCTATGTTATCTCTTGATAACGCTATGGACTCAGATGAAATGGTTAACTTCAATCGGCGGGTTAATGATAGGCTTGCTCAGTCAAAAGATATTGAATATGTTTGCGAGCCAAAGCTTGATGGGCTAGCGATCAGCTTACTCTATGAGAATGGTATCTTGACTCGGGCTGCTACTCGAGGGGATGGTTCGCAGGGCGAAAACATTACGCTTAATGCTAAGACTATTCGCTCAATCCCATTAAAGTTACGCATAAATAACCCACCCGAAAGAATAGAAGTTCGGGGTGAGGTTTTTATGCTAAAACGTTCATTTGAAGCATTAAATGAGGAAGCAAAGGCAACGGAAAGCAAGGTCTTTGCCAATCCTCGTAATGCGGCAGCAGGTAGCTTACGGCAACTGGATCCACAAATCACAGCCAAACGTAATTTGTCATTCTATGCTTACTCCATGGGCTTGGTATCGGATGATTTTAAGTTAGCAGACAAGCATTATGACCGTTTGTTACAAATAAAAGATTTAGGCTTGCCCGTTTCTAACGAGGTTAAGGTTGTCAGCGGTATTGAAGAATGTCTTGATTATTATCGCGACATCTTAGAGAGACGTGACGCCTTAGAGTATGAAATTGATGGTGTCGTTAATAAAGTTAATGATATTGCCTTACAAGAGCGTTTAGGGTTTGTGGCAAGGGCTCCTCGTTGGGCTATTGCTCATAAGTTTCCTGCGCAAGAAGAAGTAACCCAGTTATTAGGTGTCGATTTTCAAGTAGGAAGGACAGGTGCTTTAACACCAGTGGCCAGACTTAAGCCTGTGTCGGTTGGTGGCGTGACAGTCAGTAATGCCACGCTTCACAATATGGATGAGATTGAGCGCCTTGGTGTTCGAGTAAAAGATTACGTTATTATTCGTCGTGCCGGCGATGTGATACCGCAAGTTGTGAGTATCATAGAAGAGCGTCGCCCTGATAATACCCTTGTCATAAAAGCACCGTCAGAGTGCCCTGTGTGTTCATCACCTGTGGAGCGTGCCGAGGGAGAGGCTGTCATTCGCTGTACTGGTGGCCTTATTTGCTCATCACAGCGTAATGAAGCTTTAAAGCATTTTGCCTCACGTAAAGCAATGGACATTGATGGTTTAGGGGACAAGCTTGTTGAGATTTTTTCAGACAAAGGCTTTGTTAAGTCGATTAGTGATTTATATCGTATAACGAAAGAGCAAATTACAGGGCTTGACCGGATGGGGGAGAAGTCCGCCGACAACTTGTTAGTGGCTCTGGAAAAGAGTAAAAGCACAACGTTACCAAAGTTTCTCTATGCTCTTGGCATTCGTGAAGTTGGTGAAGTAACGGCTAAGAATATTTCGAATCATTTTTTAACCATTGAAGCCATTATGAGGGCGCGACAAGAGGAGCTTGAGTCTGTGTCTGATGTTGGTCCTATTGTTGCGCAGCACTTGCGAGCATTTTTCGACAATGACGACAATCGTCAGCAAGTTAAAGAATTGATGGAGCTTGGAGTTCATTGGCCTGAAATAGAACAAAAGTCTGATGAAGAGCTACCTCTTAAAGATAAGACCTTTGTTATTACTGGTAGTTTTGAAGGGGTTAGTCGCGCTGAAATAAAAGAGAAGCTTGAAAGCTTAGGTGCAAAAGTGGCTGGCTCAGTGTCCAAGAAAACCACTGCGTTAATAGCAGGTGAAAAGGCGGGCAGTAAACTTTCAAAAGCTGAGTCGCTTGGTGTGGAAGTTCTAGGGTTGGAGTTTCTCGACAACTTTTAGTCAGAACTTGTTTGGTCGAGGAGTGGATTAAGGTTAATGGGCTAAGTTAATTTGGTTTTTGCCCTGATCCTTGGAAGCGTATAGTGCTTTATCCGCTTCTCTAATTAGTTGCAGCCTATCTTTTGTGTCTGGTTTTAATTCAGAAACCCCGATGCTGATGGTGTATTCGCACCTTTGATTCTCTACCACCATTGGGATGATTCTATCACTGACTATGGTTAGAAAGTGCTTTGCTTCAAGCTTGTTAATTTTTGGCAGTATGACTAAAAACTCATCACCTCCATAACGTCCGATAAGACTGTTCTTAGGGAGTTCATCAATGAGTAATTGAGCAAGGTTCTTCAAGCATCTATCACCTGTTTCGTGCCCAAACCTATCGTTAACACTTTTAAAGTTATCAACATCAACAAAAGCAATGGACAGATCATCTTTATTGCGTTGGGCCCTTACTAAGTTTAATTCTAACCTCTCAAGAATAGCTCCACGGTTAAGTAAGCGCGTTAGATCATCGGTCTCGGCTTTCGTCTTAATTAATCTCAAGCTTTCAATGTTGAGCAGGCAACGAGTTAACTCTGTGGCGTAATGTTGTAAAAAGTCGAGCATAGAAGGTGTCGGCCTAAACTCATCATCTACTTCTAGAATCAAGCAACTCCACTCATGCCTTCTCATCGCAACGGGGATGATGAACATATCCTCATAGATAATGTCAGCTTCTAGTCGCTTTGGAATTTTTAAGTCGCATATTCTTTTAATTTGCAAAGAGTTATCTCTAATAACTTGAGAGAACTTCTGCCTTTCCTGTCCAGAGGCTGCGTAAATATGGACCTTTGCATCCATCTGATAAATAGCCGCGGCACTAACAAACTTAATGCGTCTACGTAAGTCTTTTAGGAAAGTGGATACGACAATAGTTTCATAATCATGGCTTTTCGTATTATGTAGCTTTTGAGTTATGTTGTTGAGCAATGTCGAGAAATTTTTCTGCAGCTCATACGCTTGAGTACTTTCTAGAAATTCTTTTTGTGCGGTATCTCTTTGAGCTTTTATCTGAAGAACTCTGTCCGCTAATCCTAACGTGAAAATAGTTGCTTCAAGCAAAGAGGCAATGGCAAATCCATGACTAAACAAAAAGTTCATGGGTAGAATACCAAAAGTGGCTAAAATTCTGCATACGCCAGCAATAATAAGCAGCGCAAAGGCAATAGCAAAGAAAAACGCTTGTCGATTACCTTGTCGAAGAAGCTTGATGACCAACCAAAGGTACAAAGGAAATGCTAGTACAAGAGTAAGGTTGGTCATACTGACAACCAACTGCGGTACCGGTGATAGGATAAATCCTGCTGCAAAGAACACCAGCATCGATACTCGGAAAACGTTTAAAAACTTATGTTCAATTGGGGCTAATTTTTTTGTGGATAGAAAGGCTTGAGTAAAGTTGTAGAGAGCGTACATGCTTAAGCATAAAAAAATGAATAGAGCATTCTTATTATTAGCCAGAATAGACAAGGCAGGGAACTGATAAATATATCCCGTACTGCCCATGAGAAATATTAGAAAAGTACTGTTATAAAAAATATACAGTAAGTACTCTTTTCGTTTAATGATTAAGTAAAAAAATGTATTAACTAATATTAATAATATTATGCCAAAGAAGATGGCTGTAAATAGTTGATTGTACTGGTTATCAACTCGGTTAAAGGTTTCATACTCCCAAATTTCAACTGTTGGGACAACTTTCCGGTAGTGCTTTACTTGTAGGTAGAGCTCTTCTTTGGCATGGGAGTGCAACTTATATTCGTGTTGAAATCCCATAAATTCAGGAGCGGCTTCAAAGTCATATCGAGAGCTTTTGCTAATTAACTCAAGGCGTCCATTATTTAGCTTGTAGAGGCTAGTTTCATTGAGGTGACCTGGCTTTACTACTAATAGAGGGTGGTCAGGTTGCTGAATATTATTAGGAAGACGATAAAGTAAGTTTGTCGTGTCTTTATCTGCAGCTGAAAGAACTCCTAAGTTTTCAATTCGTCTTAATGATTCTGGGGAGTCATCTTTATTTAAGTCGTGATAAGTTACCGTTGCTTTCAGTGGCGCAAGGTTTTGTTTAGTAACGATTTTGGATGCCGTAAGCAAAATAGCCACAAGCAGTACGCTAATGGCTATTGTTGCGTAGTGGAGGCGTCCGATCATTTAAGTTTTATGTCACCAATGTGTACTAACTCTGGACAGTGACGTAATAAGTCGCCAGGGGTAACAAACATTGAAGACTGTGCTTGTAGGATTGCTATTCCTTGCTTTGGATCGGCTTTTTCTAGCTCGACTTGATGACTGACGCCATGCAAGACTTGAGCGAAATCGTGAATCGCATCAAGCAATTCATCTGCTACGGTTCCTGATGCTAGTAAGGTCTCATCGTTCATTGCTTCGTACAGCTCTTTAGCCAACTCTTCATCCGATGTATTGTCAGACTGCAAACCGCCTAGTTGGCTTTGTTGACGCTTATGCTTAAATGCTTTACTGAGCAGAGTGGGTCGATTGCTATCTCCCAGCAAGCTACCGTTTTTGATTGTCAGCTGATAGGCTTTGCCTGCTTCTTGATAACACTCAAACACAAACTGTGAACAAACCATCGGGTGTTTGTCAGGGTATTTATGCTGATTAATAGCGTCTAGTAGCTTTTCGGTTAGTCGCTTCAATATGCGTAGAATAATCTTCTGAGTTGTATCGCTAGGAGTAAACTTCTTATAAATTAAAAGCATTCCTACTAGATAGAGATTGTTCATAGCATAGGGCGCTTCGCCATTTAAATACTTCGCAGCTATATCCATGACAGGTTTAAAATCATCGATTGTCGTTTTATTTAATCGCATGACATGGACGGTTCTGCCTGGAAAGCGCATCGTAGCCTCAGCTATGCGTACCGCAGGTGGGGTTTCTTCGACCATTTTAGTCGGAATTTGATAAGTCATGGCTGCATGACTGACGGGGGCGTCAGTAAGCCATGTGATAGCTTTTGATATCCAACTACCTTCTTCTGGAGAAAAAAGTAAGACATCACCAGCTTTTAAGTCTCTAACGTGCATTGTAACTCCCTCTTTTTGAAGTTAAATATAGCGATTTAATGCAATAATGTATAGTGTTTGTCAAAGCTAAGCCATATAGATTAGCATAGGGTGTCAAGTCCAACATAAGCTGAGGAGAACTTATGAGACGATTAATTACAGCGACAGTCTGTTTGGCCACCATGGTTTTGTCACCAAAAGTAATGGCTCTTGATGAGAAGAGTGGGTGCAATGATTATGATGTTTTTGTTTTACGACATCTAGAAAAAGCCAATGATGGAACTCGAGACCCAAGTTTAAATTCAATAGGCAAGAAAAATGCTAAAACACTAGCTGCATTACCGATAATTAAAGAGGCTAGTCATAGTTTTTATACCCCTTATAAAAGGACCTACGAAACACTAGAATTTATTGATACCGAAAAGTCAGTCTACGATCCTATGCAAACGGAAAAATTAGTGCGTAAGATCAAAGATCAGCATTGTGGTGAAACTGTACTCGTAGTAGGACACTCAAACACGGTACCAGCTATTATAAAAGCATTGGGCGGGAGTTTTGATATTAGATATGCAGGTCAGAAGTTGTCTTCTGATCCCGTTATTATGCTCAACGAAAAAGATTATGGAAGTGTGTTTCGAGTGACCTTCCACAATGAACGAATTCATCAGCAACTGTATCACATCAATTCCAGCAGTGAGCAGACAAGAAAAAAGCGGTAACTGATACCGCTTTTACTTGCAGAAACTTCTATAAGACAGTGCTTTGCCCCTAATAAAGCTTAGGGGCATTTCAAAGGCTAAATCAAGAAGTCGTTTTTGCTGCTGTCGATGAGCTATGTTCACGCGAAGCATCTTCAATGGAGCGAGTTACAGCGCCATCAAAGCTATGAGGCTTTGGTGTAAATGCAATCGGCTCAATAGAACTTTGTGTAGTTGCTCTGCTCGCAGGGGCGCTGGCACTTGAAGGTAGATTGCCTTTAGAGACAGGTTTTTTGGCGACTACTTTCGGGGCCACTGTTTCTTCAGAAGCTGGGCTTTCAGGAGATTTCTCTTTAGAAGTCGCTTCACTTTGCATTTCTACAGACTTAGTCTCTTTCTGGGTATTGTTATCAAGGGCAGTTTGGCTAGATACAGGCTTTTCTGTCGTATCAGGCTTATTTTCTTGGTTCTGCTGCTCTTGACTGACACCTTCGTGGGCTTCAGGTAGCGGAGGTTGCTCAGTTGCAGTTTGCTCCTCTTTTACTTCTGAGAACTCAGATTCAGTGTCTTTGTCACTTTTTACTTGCTCTGCGTCTACCTTCTTAGAGACTTCTTTCTCGGAGACTCTTTCTTCAGAGTCTGCGTTCTTAGAAACAGGTACTTCCACTGAAGTTTCAGCGGTATTATCCACTGGGTTTTCAATGACTTCAGGTAAATCTTCGTCTTTTAGAACATCGCTAACCGTTCTTTCAAGTGACTTATGAGCTTTATACACCATGATATCTTCAGGCTTAGCCTTTGAGCGGTGTTGTTGCTTGTCCTGCGCTTGTGGCTTTTGCTGTTTAGCCTGTTGATTATCTTGGCTGTTACTCTTTGCTGCCTGTTCTTGCGGTTTAGGCTGCTGCGTATTCTCATTTTTTTGCTGTTGAGCTACTGGCTTTTGTATTGACTCCATGCGCTCAGCACGAGACTTACGTGGCGGACGTTGTTCAACTTGCTGTTGAGCTGGTTGCTGCTGCCCTTTTTGCTGGCCGCGGTTTTTATTGCGGTTGTTTTGCTTGTGATCATGCTGCTGACGATTGCCACCTTTTTGCTGCTGACCTTTTTGTTGGCCTTGCTTTTGCTGGCGGTTATCTTGCTCATTGCTTTTGTTACGATTGTCCTGGCCACGCTTATCTTGATGGCGAGGGTCTTGCTTTTGGTTGCTTTGATTGCGGTTGTCTTGGCGACGATCATTGCGACGACGGTTGCCTTTATAGTTTCCGCGACGATTGTTCTGATTACGATTGTCTTGACGATCGGAACCATGGCGACCTTTGCCTTTATAGTTTTTACTGTGTTTCTTGTTGCCTTTACCTTTTGACTTTTTCTTATCGTCACCAAATAAGGCTGTCCACAGACGCTTGAACAAGCCTGGTTTTTCTTTCTTAGACTTACTCTTCTTCTTTTTAGGTTTCGGGCTTGGAGCTGGAGGAGGTGTGCTGTGCTTTAACCCTTTAAGCGCAGGCTCATCTAATGGCTGCACAGGTTGGGTTGTGCTTTTCACAAGCTCGGCTTCAGGAGCTTTACCGATTAGTGAGTAACTATTGTCCTCAAGAGTTTCACCACCTTTGACGCGTAACACTTCGTAATGAGGTGTTTCCATGTGAGGATTTGGCACAACGACTAAACGAACTTTTTGGCGCTTCTCGATTTGCTCAATCTTGCGACGTTTTTCGTTCAATAAGAATGTTGCTACTTCAACAGGCAGTACAGCTTGTACTTCTGCCGTAGATTCTTTCATGGCTTCATCTTCCATCAAGCGAAGAATAGATAATGCCAATGAATCAGTACCACGAATCACGCCAGAACCGCTACAGCGTGGACATACGTGTTGGCTTGATTCTTCTAGAGAAGGACGCAAGCGTTGGCGTGACATTTCAAGTAAGCCGAAGCGAGAAATACGACCAATTTGAATGCGTGCACGGTCACGTGCGACGGAATCTTTTAGAACTTTTTCAACTTCACGCTGATTGCGAGGAGGGCCCATATCAATAAAGTCGATAACAATTAAGCCACCAATGTCGCGTAGACGTAGTTGACGAGCGATTTCTTCTGCCGCTTCTTTGTTGGTATGTAATGCTGTTTCTTCGATATCGCCACCCTTTGTTGCTTTCGCGGAGTTGATATCGATAGATAGCAATGCTTCAGTTTGGTCAAAAACGACTGAGCCACCAGACGGTAAACGTACTTCACGTTGGAAGGCGCTTTCAATTTGGCTTTCGACCTGATAACGATTGAATAGAGGGATTTCGTCTTTATAGAATTTCACTCGATTGACGAAATCTGGGCGCTGGTAACCTAGTTCAGTTTTAATACGGTCATAAACTTCTTTACGGTCAACGATAATTTCACCGATGTCCGGACGTAAATAGTCACGAATCGCGCGAGTAATGACGTCTGACTCTTGCGTGATTAAAAAAGGAGCAGGGCGGGTGTTTGATACTTCTTTGATGTTCTTCCAGAACTCTAACAAGTAGCCGAAATCGTAATTGATTTCTTCAAGGCTTTTACCAACACCAGCTGTTCTGACGATACAGCCCATGCCTTTAGGAACAGCAAGCTGTCCCATGATTTGCTTTAGATCAGAACGTTCTTCACCTTCGATTCGACGTGAAATACCGCCAGCGCGAGGGTTGTTAGGCATTAAAACAAGATAGCTACCCGCCAAACTGACAGAAGTGGTCAACGCAGCACCTTTATTACCACGCTCTTCTTTGTCAATCTGAACAATAATTTCTTGGCCTTCTTTTAGGGCATCTTTGATAGTTGGGCGACCCTTGTGAGGAGGGTTGTGCATATACTCACGGGCCACTTCTTTTAAAGGAAGGAAACCATGACGTTCAGCGCCATAGTCTACAAAGGCAGCTTCCAAGCTTGGTTCGATTCGGGTAACTTTACCCTTATAGATGTTGCCTTTTTTCTGCTCTCTACCTGCTAACTCAATATCCAAATCATATAAGCGCTGGCCATCGACCATCGCAACACGCAACTCTTCATTGTGGTTAGTTGCGTTAATTAACATACGTCTCATTGTATAAAAACTCTCTTTTTTAAACTGCGAACACAGTGAGAGCGAGAACAGAAATTTTAGGAATAGGCTGAGGTATACTACCTAACTTGTTGTTTAGGCAGTACTTTCTTGCTTAATTGTGACAAACATATTTATGACTAAAGAGTCTTTCATGCAGTTGTCTTTCCACGCTTAAAATTAATCAGTTTTTTCCTGTTTGGCTATTCTATGTCTTACCGCTTTTGTGCATAAAAGAAGCCAAACCAACCGAGCCAATTAGAATACTTTAAGGCTCTACTATTCTGTTACTTCACCATGTTCGGTGTTATTACATAAATTCTTTTGGGGGTGTCAGTATAACCATGCGTTTGTCGCTAAAGCGTTACGCGATTTGGGTTTACATCTAACACCAAGGTGTTGAGGCACTATTCTTGATTGGTATTGTTCTTATACCAATTTGCCTCACTTCTCATCGGAGCACTATAGACTCCGTGAGGGTATTATAAACAGATATATAGATTCCAGCAATCGTTATTCTGCTTAAGTTCTTGATTTGAGGTGCATTAAGGTGTTGTTTCTAGGTGATTTAGGGTATAGTTGCGCCCGATGAGTAATGATTCCCGCCCAAAAGTTCGATTTGTCGAAGTCAGTGCCGAAGAAGAAGGGCAGCGCATTGATAATTACCTGGTCAAGACGCTTAAAGGCGTCCCGAAGTCGCGTATTTATAAAATGGTGCGCAAAGGGGAAGTCCGCGTTAACAAAGGCCGTATTAAGGCTGAGTATAAAATTAAAGCTGGTGACTTTATTCGTATTCCGCCGGTTCAGACTGCTCAGCGAGACCAAGAAGTTCCGGTAAAGCTTAATGTTGTGCAGTCGCTTGAAGACGCCATTATTTACGAAGATGAGCGTATTATTGTGCTCAACAAGCCATCTGGTATGGCTGTTCATGGTGGTAGTGGTATGAGCTTTGGTGTGATTGAAGCGCTACGCGCATTACGGCCGACGGCACCTTTTCTCGAGCTGGTTCATCGCCTTGACCGTGATACATCAGGCTGTTTGATGATTGCTAAGCGCCGTAGCACGTTGCGCTTTATCCATAAGCAATTACAAGAAAAGAAGATCAGCAAACGTTATTGGGCATTAGTTACCGGGCACTGGCCTGCGAAGCAAAAGTTTGTTGATGCGCCATTACGGAAATTCCAAGTAAAGTCTGGCGAACGCTTGGTTCGAGTCAGCGATGACGGCAAACCCTGTTTGACCAGCTTCAAAGTGGTAGAGCGATTTAAAGAGTTAACCTTAGTATCGGCTGAGCCGATTACGGGGCGAACGCACCAAATCCGAGTGCATGCACAGTCTGTGGGGTGTAGCTTGGTGGGTGATGATAAGTATGGCGATGATGCGTTAAATCAACAGTTTAAGCGCGACGGCCTCTGTGAGCGACTTTTCCTTCATGCGTATTCTTTAGAGTTTAAAGTTCGTCCGGAAGACAAGAATCGAATCAAGGTCGAAGCTCCTTTGCCTGATGATTTGCAACATACTGTTAATCAATTGAGAAAACAGACATAAAGCCTTTTAAAACGATGCTGACACTCGACACGCCACTCATTGTTTTTGATTGGGATGGAACCTTAATGGACTCAACCGGAAGAATCGTTTCAGCGATGCAAACTACCGCTCGAAATCTTAAACTTCCGATCCCTAGCGATGATGAGGTTCGAGCTATTATTGGTCTAAGCTTAGGAAACTGTTATCGTCAATTATTCCCAGAAGTGGACGATCATGACTGGATTACAGAAGAGTACCGCTACCAGTATGTTGAAGGTGATAAAACACCAAGCCCGATGTTTGAAGGTGTGGAAGACGTTCTTACCAAGCTCAAAAATGATGGTTATTACCTGACGGTTGCGACAGGAAAAGCGCGCCATGGCTTAGATCGAGTGTTGAATGAGTCAAAACTTAAGCACTTTTTCGATACGACGATTGCCAGCGATGAGTCGAACAGTAAGCCTGATCCGGCTATGTTGCATACGTTAATGAAACATTTTGATGTAAAGCCTGAGGAAACGGTCATGGTAGGCGACACGACCCACGACCTGAAAATGGCACAGAATGCTGGCACGCATAGTGTTGGAGTGACTTATGGAGCGCACAAGGTTGAGTTGTTAAAACAGCACGCTCCACTCGCCATTATTGACGATATCCGCCAATTGATAAAACAGAAGTAAACCTTCTATACAAAGAACTAGCTGGCCAGTTCTTTTTGTAGCTTTTTCAATTGTTCAAATACTTCTTCGGCATGTATATCTGGATCCACGTCAGAATAGTGGTAAACGATATTGCCTTTAGGGTCGATGATAAAGGTTTCACGCTCAGCATATTCCATCGGTCCAAAGCCACCCAACACCTTATAGGCTTTACTGGCTTCTTGGTCGACATCAGCTAAGATCGTAAAAGGTAGTTTGTAAGCATTCGAGAAATCTTTATGAGAACTGACGTCGTCTAGAGAAATACCCACGATTTCGGCATTCAACGCTTTGTACTCAAGGTATTTATCACGAAAGTTTTTAGCTTCAGTAGTGCAGCCTGGAGTATCATCTTTGGGATAAAAATATAAAACGACCCACTGACCTTTAAAGTCTTTTAAGCTTTTTGTTTCACCATTCTGATCTTTCAGTTCGAAGCTTGGCGCTAAAGCACCGACCCAATTGGAGTTTGCCGCGACATTTGCTGAAAGAAAGAGGCCAAAAAGTACTAATAAAATACGTGACATAAGTTTTCCTTTATTTAAGATAGGACTGTTAATACACATAGGATAGCAAGATATCATCAATTTTGCGTGAATCAAGCCATCATAGTAAGGACTTAGAAATGGATTTATTTGATGTAATAAAAATTCCAGTATTACAAACTAAACGTCTTATTTTACGCTCCTATCAAGAAAGCGACCTAGATGCTTATTATGAAATGATGGCAGACCCCGACATTACGCGTTATTTGGTGCCTGGCCATCCAATGTCTCCTCGAGAGGCATGGCGAAGTATTGCTGGCATGGCGGGGCACTGGGTCTTGCGTGGTCATGGGCAGTGGGCGCTTGAAGAAAAAGAAACCGGAGAGTTCGTCGGGCGTTGTGGCATTATCGAGCCTGAGGGCTGGCCGGCTAAAGAAATCGGCTGGGTGCTTCATCCCAAAGCTTGGGGTAGAGGCTACGCTACAGAAGCTGCCGAAGCCGCGCTTGGTTTTGCTTTTAAGACCATGCGTCTTGAAAAAATTATCAGTCTCATTCAGCCCGGAAATGATGCCTCTGTTGCTGTGGCTAAACGAATTGGCGAGACTTTTGAAGATCGGATTAGTATTTATGATAAAGAAGCTGATGTTTATTCGATTACAGCGAAGGAGTACTTTAGTCGTTAGGAATATTTCTCAGTAACTATTGGATAAGCTTTAATTTATGAGCTTTATAAAACACAATGCCTCACGCTTTAAAGATCAGTTGTTAAAAGAAGTGGCTGGGTTAGAGCGATTAAGGGGTGTCATAGAATCTAACGACATTAAGTTACGAATTCCTCGTGTTATCAATGTGTCTGAACACCAGTTAGAACTAGAAAGAGTCAAGAGGGTTAGCCCTAACTCAGAAATGATGGCTACTTTCGGCAAAGAATTAGCCAAGCTCCACAGTATTCCATCTAAACGAGCTGGCCTTGAAGAAGATAACTATATTGGTTTAAACCCGCAGGAGAATGGTTTGTACCAAGACTGGGGAAGCTTCTTTTATGAAAAGCGGCTCAAGTTTCAAGTAGAGATGGTCACTTCGCCAAGAGTGCGAGAGAGTTTTCTTGAGGTCTTGAGTAACAATCGGGAACGTCTGATTCGCTGGTTAAACGAGCACTGCGAGCATGCGAGTCTTGTGCATGGTGACTTATGGTCAGGAAACGTTATGTTCGATGAGCAAAATGTTTGGCTAATTGATCCTGCGGTTTATTTCGGCGATAGGGAAGTTGATCTCGCCATGACCGAAATGTTCGGGGGCTTTAATCATCATTTCTATGATGCCTATGATGACATATTACCTAGAAGCCAGGAATATGGTACAAAGAAGGTGATTTATAACCTATATCACTACTTAAATCACTATAACTTGTTTGGGGATGGGTATTTATCCGCTTGTCAGCGGGGGATAGAGTTAATTAAGGATTTAAAATAAAGAAAGAAAAGCATTTAATTTTATTGGCTGTATGCTCTTTTTTGCTTTTTTTGTGCTGTCTATATCACTGCGCTGAGTAGTCAAAATGATTGGCCCGACAACTTTGCAGGCTTGATAATACTATTCCTTAGCTGGAAGTGGAGTTAATCATACATTTGGTTGTAGATAAGCTACTATTTCAATTATTGTGGGGGAGCGGGTGTTGTGAATACTATCTTTAAAGAGAAACGTTTTTTATTCGTTTTTTGTTTAGTAGCATGGTTAGGTGTGCTGTTACAGCTATATCTGTCTATGGAAACATCGGTGACCAACGACAAGCCATTTACCCACGGCTTAGTCATGTACACGGGGTACTTTACGGTTTTAACCAATATTTTTGTGGCTGTACTTTTGCTTTTGAAGCTTACAGGAAGTCACTTGAGTTGGTCTAATGACTCCCTTAGAGGCTGTGCAACCACCGCTATTCTTTTGGTGGGCATTGTGTATCACGTAGTGTTAAAAGATATTTGGGAGCCACAAGGGTGGCAGTGGTGGGCTGATGTCATCCTACACTATGTTACTCCGATTTTATCACTACTATATTGGCTGCTATTTCCCGGTAACAAGTCTTTCTCAATAATGGAGCCGGTTAAGTGGATCGTATATCCATTGATTTACATCATTTATATTTTGATAAGAGGAAAGGTTGTTGGGTTGTATCCTTACCCTTTCTTAGATTTGAGCTCTATTAGTATTGAACAGTTTGCGTTAAATTCGCTAGGAATTCTCGTTGTGTATGTTGTTATTGGTGGCGCTTTGGTACTGATTGCTAAATGGGTGACAAAATCCAAAATATCTTGAACTGTCGGAGTAAAGCACTAAAGGAGCTGCTAAGATTACATACTAATGTCATTTCATCTTAAATAACCTGAACTCCAAGCTTTCTCAGGCTTTGCGCTAAAGTAATCAGTGGTAGCCCAATCAAGGCAGTGGGGTCTTTTGAGGATAAAGATTCAAATAGGGCGATACCAAGGCCTTCGCATTTAAAGGAGCCTGCGCAGTCAAGCGGTTGTTCGCGCTGCACATAACGCTCGATTTCGTCTTTTTCTAGCACTCTGAATGATACTTCTGTAACCACCACATCAATAGTTTTTGCTTGCTGACCACTTTCTAGTACGCATAGCGAGGTGTAGAAGATGACGGTTTTACCACTACAAGCTTGAAGCTGTTCGATAGCTTTTGTTTCAGTATGGGGCTTCCCAAGGATTTGGCCGCCTAATACGCAAATTTGGTCTGAGCCGATAATAATACTGTCTGGGTGATTGAGCGATACGGTCATTGCTTTCTGTTCAGCTAAACGCGCGACATGCTCAACGGGTTCTTCATCGGGGAAGGGCGTTTCATCGATATCTGGCGACTCACAGCTAAAGTCATTCAGAACGCGACTGAGTAGCTCCTTTCTGTAAGGTGAAGAAGAAGCGAGAACAATGTTTTTGCTATTTGTTGATTTTGTCATATGAGTGCTTGTTGTATGGTTCAAATACCGTTAAAATTTGACTTAGAAACAAGTAGTTAGCCTACATTTTGTGTGATTTAGCCAAGAAATCAACCAAATCTTCGATTTCAAAGCAAAAAAACGCCAAAAATAGTGGGTTTGCTTTGACTAAAACCCAAGATATCTGTATTATTGCGCGCCTATGTCAAGTCGCAGGTTACCGGCGTCTGTTGATCCCTACAAGTTTGCGGATCAAGAGAAAGAAATAAACGCCACACTCGATCTGGAATACTTAGACCGATTTCGTCAGGAGCTAGCCTCCGATAAAGGTGAAATTGTCTGCAGTATTAAAGGGGATAGAGTAGAAGATACTCATGTCACTTTACTTGAGCTTAGCCTCAAGGGTGAAGTTGAATTGATTTGTCAGGGCTGTTTAGAGCCTTTTCCATATCAGGTTGACCACCAAGTGATTATCTATCCATGTTACTCGGAAGAGCGAATGGAGCATGTGCCTGACGACGGCGACCCGGTTTTAGTCGATGACGACGGTTTGCATTTGAAAACAGTCGTAGAAGATGAATTGATTTTGTCTTTGCCTCCCGTAGCATTATATGGGGAGTGCATGGATATGGATGCTTACGAAAGTGGTGAGCTTCCACGAGAAAGTATTGAAAAAGCGGAAAAGGATAATCCTTTTAACGCATTGAAAGATTTAAAGTTTGATTAAGCAGGAGATTTAGAATGGCTGTACAAAAGAATCGCAAAACTCGCTCTACGCGTGGTATGCGTCGCTCGCACGACTCTTTAACTGCACCTACGTTGTCAGTAGAGAACGAAACAGGTGAAGTTCATCGTCGTCACCACGTGACTAAAGATGGTTTCTACAAAGGTCGCAAAGTAGTTTAATAGTCTTCTATTAAATTCACTTGGTTTTTGATCAGTCGGATTTTCCGTGACAAAAACGCTAGCGATTGATTGCATGGGGGGCGATTATGGCCCCTCTGTTATTATTCCGGCAGCAATTTCTGCGCTGCAACAACACTCTGATCTTCAAATATACCTTGTTGGCCCTCAACAAGATATTCAAAATCACCTAAAGCAGTTTCCCAATTTTGGCTCTCGTCTAAAGATTCAGGCTGCGTCTGAAGTCATTGGTATGTCAGAAAAGCCGTCAGCGGCGATTCGACGTAAACCTGACTCATCAATGCGTAAAAGTCTTGAGTTAGTGCGTGATGGCCAGGCTGATGCCTGTGTGAGCTCAGGAAATACTGGGGCTTTGATGGCCTTGGCTACTGTACTGTTAGGTACATTACCTGGAATAGAGCGTCCAGCTATAACTGCAGAATTGCCGAACCGTAAAGGTTCTGTCACCAATATGCTGGATCTGGGCGCCAATATTGATGCCAGCGCTGAGCAACTAACAAGTTTTGCCATTATGGGCCATGTTCTCAGCGAACGTGCTGATGGTATCGAGAATCCTCGTGTTGCATTATTAAATATTGGCGAAGAGGCGATAAAAGGTCGAGATAGCATTAAACTTGCTGGTGATATGCTGTCTAACCAATCAGAGATTGATTATGTGGGCTACATTGAAGCTAATGAAATCTTTGACGGTGATGTTGATGTCGTCGTGTGCGATGGCTTTACAGGTAATAATGTGCTTAAAGCCTGCGAAGGAATTACGCGCTTCCTGTATGATCAATTAAAAACTGAGTTTACGAGCAATTGGTGGAGCAAAGCTGTTTCGGCTTTGGTGTGGCCTTTGTTAAAACGTTTTCAGCGTCGTATCAACCCCGACCAGTATAACGGTGCAAGTCTGTTAGGATTACGCGAAATCGTTATTAAGAGTCACGGTTCTGCGGATAGTAAGGCAACTTTGTTTGCAATTAATAAAGCTATCACAGAAATCGAAAGACAGGTGCCACAGGCTATTCAAGACAAGGTTGCTCAGTTACTATTAAATACTGATAATGAAGAGTAAGACTCTGATTTGACGATTCAATGAGACGAATAAATAAAGGTAGATAGTGTGAAACATTCTCGAATTTTAGGCATGGGAAGTTACTTGCCAGAAAAGGTGTTAACTAACGCCGATCTGGAAAAGATTGTAGAGACTTCAGATCAGTGGATTACTGAGCGTACTGGTATCAAAACTCGCCACATAGCTGCCGATGACCAATCAGCGTCACATTTAGGCGTTGAAGCGGCTAAGAAAGCCATTGCGGATGCAGGCATTGAGGCAAAAGATATCGATATGATTGTTGTCGGTACGGCCACTCCAGACAAAATGTTCCCGAGTTCAGCTTGCTATATTGGACATGAACTTGGTATTGGTGGCGTTCCTGCTTTTGATATTACAACTGCTTGCCCAGGCTTTGTTTATGGCTTGAGTATTGCTGATCAGTTTATTAAAACAGGCCATCGTAAGAATGTATTAGTGGTCGGCACTGAGGTGCTTTCTCGTTTAGTTAACTGGGAAGACCGTACGACTTGTGTCATTTTTGGTGATGGTGCTGGTGCTGCAGTTGTGACTGCCAGTGACGAGCCAGGTATTTTATCAACGCATATTCATGCAGACGGTGGTTACGGCGATTTATTGTATTGTAACAATGGTTTACGTGATCAGTTGGGTGATTTCCCAGAGCCACAAATTGTCATGCGTGGTAATGAAGTCTTTAAAGTTGCAGTAAAAACACTGAGCAGCATTGTTGATGAAACGCTTGAAGCAAATAACATGACAAAAGACGATATCGACTGGTTGATTCCACACCAAGCGAATATCCGTATTATCCAAGCTACGGCCAAGAAACTTGGTGCTGGTATGGATAAAGTCGTGGTTACCGTTGATAAACACGGTAATACATCAAGCGCGTCGATTCCGCTAGCCATGTGCGAAGCGATTGAAGACGGTCGTATTAAGCGGGGCGATATTTGCTTGCTTGAAAGCTTCGGTGGTGGATTTACATGGGGTTCGGCCTTAATTAAGTATTAGAAAAAAGAGCTAATACTTCGCTGAGACTTTGTTATCAGACTTTGAAATATTCGTTATTTAGTGGACTAAACGCCTCATATTTCAAAGTCTTCTGCCTCGCCTCAGCGTTGTCTAGCTCTTTTATTATCTTCATAAGTTTAAATTTAACTTTAAAAAGCAATCTTAACTGATTGATATAAAACAAAATAGATTTTAAGTTGAGCAGTATTATGAGTAAAGCAGCATTTGTATTTCCGGGTCAGGGTTCGCAAGCGCTAGGTATGCTGGCAGATATTGCGGCGACGACGCCATTAATTGAATTAACCTTCGCTGAGGCGAGTGAAGGTTTGGGCTATAACTTGTGGGATTTGGTTCAAAACGATGAAGAAAAGTTGAACCAAACTCAATACACCCAACCAGCGTTATTAACAGCAAGCATTGCTGTGTGGCGTTTATGGTTAGAAAAAGGGGGCGAAAAGCCTGCTTTTCTAGCTGGCCACAGCTTAGGTGAGTACAGCGCTTTAGTAGCGTCAGGTGTTTTATCATTAAAAGATGCGGCGGCTTTAGTTCAAGCTCGTGGAGAGTTTATGCAAGCGGCTGTACCTGCGGGCACAGGAAAAATGGCGGCTATCATTGGCTTAGACGATGATAAAGTCCGTCAAGCTTGCGCTGATAGCGCCAATGACGAAGTGGTAGAAGCGGTAAATTATAATTCGCCAGGCCAAGTGGTTATTGCAGGTAGCGCTGACGCTGTTGAGCGCGCCATGGAAGCTTGCAAAGAAGCGGGAGCAAAGCGTGCTTTACCACTGCCGGTTAGCGTTCCGTCGCACTGTGCACTGATGAAGCCTGCAGCGGAGAAGCTCGCAGAGAGACTGGAAACGATTAACTTTAATAATCCTGACATACCAGTGATTAATAATGTTGATGTTTCAGCAGAAGCCACAGCGGATGCGATTAAAGATGCTTTAATTCGTCAACTGTATAACCCTGTTCGTTGGACAGAAACGGTACAGCGCTTGAAGGATGAGGGCGTAGAAACATTGTATGAGTGTGGACCAGGGAATGTATTGTGTGGTCTTGCTAAGCGCATTGATCGTGCATTAGCAGGCAAGCCATTAGGCACGTTAGATAAATTTGAAGCTGCATTAGCAGACTAATAATCGCTTAGGTAGGTAGATAACTCTATGAGTATTGAAGGAAAAATCGCGCTAGTTACTGGCGCAAGTCGTGGCATTGGTCAAGCCATTGCCCATAACTTATCTCAGTCTGGAGCCGTTGTGTACGGTACAGCGACATCTGAATCTGGTGCTGAGAAAATCACTGAAAATTTCAAAGCGGCTGGTCTTAATGGACAGGGCTTATGCCTTAATGTCACGGACGCTGATAGTATCAAGAATGTTCTTGATGCCATTAAAGACGAGCAGGGCAAAACACCAGAAATCCTAGTGAACAATGCTGGTATTACCCGTGATAACCTTCTGATGCGTATGAAGGATGACGAGTGGGACAGTATTTTAGAGACTAATTTAACGTCAATCTTCCGCCTGTCTAAAGCATGTTTGCGTGGCATGATGAAAAGCAAATGGGGACGTATCGTGACCATTGGCTCTGTTGTAGGAACCATGGGCAATGCGGGACAAGCTAACTATTCAGCAGCAAAAGCAGGCTTGATTGGTTTTTCTAAATCACTCGCTCGTGAGGTTGGTTCGCGTGGGATTACGGTGAACGTTGTCGCTCCAGGCTTTATTGATACTGACATGACAAAAGCGCTGAACGATGATCAGCGTCAGGCGATGTTTGACCAAATCCCAATGGCGCGTTTAGGCCAGCCGGAAGAAATAGCTAATGCTGTGGGCTTCTTGACGTCCGATCAAGCGGGTTATATTACTGGCGAAACGATCAACGTTAATGGCGGGATGCATATGATTTAGAGACATTTTTGGGATGTCTGACTTTGTTATAAGAAAAACTTTAAAGCATCATGTGTTAAAAACACACTCAGACTCTACAGTTTTTTCTTACGTCTTTTCAGACAACAAAAATAAGGTCTCTAAATACTTAATAAAGACTAGTAACGTTATTTGATAAATTAAGTTTTAACCATAACCTTAGGTTTTTTAAGTAGAAATTTTGTGAAAGGCAGGTGATTTTTGTTATTATCTGCTTTTAATTTTACACCAAAAGTTGTAACTTATGCGTGGTCTGACCTTTAGCTAAAAAGGTAATTTGCACTTGCAACTTTGGTTCAGTTAACTAAACTACCCACGCAGTGTGATACTGTGGAAATAAATGAGGAATTTAAACAGATGAGTACTATCGAAGAACGTGTAAAAGGTATCGTTGTTGAACAACTAGGTGTTAAAGAAGACGAAGTTACAGCTGAAGCTTCTTTTGTTGACGATCTAGGTGCTGATTCATTGGATACAGTTGAGTTGGTTATGGCTCTTGAAGAAGAGTTCGATACTGAAATCCCAGACGAAGAAGCTGAAAAGATCAACACTGTTCAAGCAGCTATTGATTACATTAAGGCTAATGTTGACGCGTAAGCCAACTCGTCTGCAAACTGTTCGTTATACTATCAAGACATCTTATTGTCATAGTTAACGAATACAATGGGTGAAATACGAAGGTATTTTGCCCATTTTTTTAAGTAGGTTATTAGTCATCACATACCGTATGGGTTCGGTCGAGCTCAATAAGAAGCATTCGCCACATACCGATATCTAGAGTCTAATAACCCAAGAAATTGATCGAGAGGTGTTTCCTTGAGTAAGCGTAGAGTTGTTGTTACTGGTCTTGGAATGTTAAGCCCGTTAGGTAATAACATTAAAGATTCATGGGAAGGTATTCTAGCGGCTCGCAGTGGTGCAGGCCCTATTGAAGATTTCGATGTTAGCGACTTCAATACTAAGTTTGCCTGTTCCGTCAAAAATTTTGACTCTGAGCCAGCGGTTTCAAAGCGTGATGCACGTCGTATGGATAAGTTTATCCAGTACGGTATTGTTGCTGGAGCTCAGGCTTGGGAAGATTCTGGTCTAGAAGTTACTCCTGAAAACGAGCGTCGAATCGGTGCATGTGTTGGCGCAGGTATTGGTGGCTTGGAAACTATCGAGAAGAATACACTACTTTGGGATAAGTCAGGCCCTCGTAAAATTTCACCATTTTTCGTGCCAGGCTCTATCATCAACATGATTTCTGGTCACTTGTCGATTAACTATGGCTTGAAAGGGCCTAACATTGCGATCGTCACGGCTTGTACGACAGGTGTTCATACCATTGGACATGCGGCTCGTATGATTGCTTACGGCGATGCTGATGCGATGCTAGCCGGCGGCGCTGAAAAAGCCAGCACTCCAACAGCATTAGGCGGTTTCGGTTCTGCAAAAGCATTATCGACGCGCAATGACAACCCTCACGCAGCGAGTCGTCCTTGGGACAAAGATCGTGATGGTTTTGTGATGGGTGATGGTGCTGGTGTGATGATGTTAGAAGAGTATGAGCACGCTAAAGCACGTGGCGCTAAAATTTACGCTGAGTTAACAGGCTTTGGCATGAGTGCTGATGCTTACCATATGACGTCTCCGGCGCCTGGTGGCGAAGGTGCTGCGTCAGCGATGGAAAATGCATTGAACGATGCTCAATTGAATCCTTCTGATATTCAGTACATTAATGCTCACGGCACCTCGACGCCAGCTGGAGATATAGCTGAAACCGATGCTGTAAAATCTATATTTGGAGACCATGCTAAAAAGGTCATGGTGAGCTCAACAAAGTCGATGACTGGGCACTTACTTGGTGCCGCTGGTGCTGTGGAATCTATCTTCAGCGTGATGGCTTTGGTTGATCAGGTAGCCCCACCAACAGTCAATCTGGATAACCCAGGCGAGGGCTGTGATTTGGATTATGTCCCTCATACTGCCAGACAGGCTGAGTTAAAGCATGTGCTGTGTAACTCTTTTGGTTTTGGTGGCACTAATGGCTCATTATTATTTAGTAAACTATAATTAGTTCGTTTGTTGTATCAAAGCCCTTGCCTCAACAGCAAGGGCTTTTTTCGTTGAATTATCAGTGAATTAGGATAACCTAAGGGGAGTTCTATTTTACCTAGGATAAATGTGCATATTGTTAACGGTATCTCCACAAAGACTATCAGTGCCGATGATCGTGGCTTAATGTATGGTGATGGCTTCTTTTCAACACTAAAAGTTCGTCATAACCAAGTTGAGCATTGGGCACTGCATGTGGACAGAATTCAGTTCAGTGCTGAAAAACTCCAGTTCCCAGTGGTTGATATATCCAAAATTGAGGAAGAGCTTGAGACGCTTATCGGTGCCCAGTCATCTACAAATGGCGTTATTCGTTTGACCATCACCAGAGGAAGCGGTCAGCGGGGCTATAAGCCATCTAACCTATCATCGCCTTCTACAATATTAAGCTGGAGTGAGACTTCAGAGGCTTTGCTCGCAGACTTGAGTCATGGTGTTGAGTTAGCGGTGTGCTCTGTTAATGAAAGCTCAAACCCGGCATTGGCTGGGGTTAAGCATTTAAATCGACTGCCTCAAGTTTTAGCCTCGAGTAAGATCCCAGATGACTGTTTTGATGGTATTATGCTGGCGGATCAACACATCATTGGTGGGAGTAAAACCAATATCTACTTTTACCGAGAGGGGGGGTGGCAGACGCCGAGTGTTACTCGCGCGGGGGTAGATGGAACCGTGCGGCGTTGGCTATTAGCTGCACAGAAAAATGTGAAAGAGGCGAGTTTAGGGCTGGAAATTTTGCACGATGCGCAATACTGTATGGTTTCTAATGCGCTTTACGGTATGATTCCTGTTACTAAAATTTTGCAGCATCGGTATGATATATCTCCAGAGATTGCCAACTTTCAGCAGCAATACCGAGACAGCGCATTAACCGAATAACGCTTATAACTATTTCTAAAAACTTAATTATTACTAAAAACTTAACTATTACGAAAAACTTTAATGAAAAAATTCTTTATCTTCATACTGATAGTATTAATTGCATTTGCTGGAGTTACGGCTTATTTGTGGCAGGGTTTTCAAACCTTTGTCGAGAGGCCTTTAGGCTTAGAGCAAGAGCTCGAAGTTAAAAAAGGTGAAAGTGCTTTCGGTCTAGGGCAACAATGGTATGACCAAGGTCGAATCGAGAACTACTATTACTACCAAATTTTAATGCGCTTAAAACCTGAGCTACGAGATATTCGAGCAGGGAACTATGCGGTCACACCTGACATGACTGCGATTGATGTACTGGAAAAGCTGGTCGCTGGCGATGTCATCACTTATCGGGTGACTCTAGTCGAAGGTGCGAATATCTATGAAGTTTTAGCTGCTCTTGCTAGTAACCAAGATTTAGTGCAGACGATTGATGACCAACAGGAGTTCGCTAAAATCTGGCATCAGTTAAAGTTTACCGGCAAGGATTATCCTGAGGGTTTGTTCTTTGCTGATACCTACCAGTTCACAAAGGGCGATACGGACGTTGATATCCTTAAGCGTGCTCATAAACGTCTTAACGACGTGCTTGAGGAGGAATGGGCCAGCCGCGCACAAGGCTTGCCTTATGAACAAGCATATGAGGCTTTGATTATGGCATCCATTATTGAGAAAGAAACAGCGGTGCCTAGTGAGCGAGCCCAGATTTCAGGCGTTTTTGTACGTCGTTTAGAACGCGGTATGCTACTACAAACAGACCCAACGATCATTTACGGCCTGTTGCCTGAGTTTGATGGTAATATTCGTCGTAAAGACATTAGAAATCCACACGAGTGGAATACTTATGTTCACAAGGGCTTGCCGCCAACGCCTATTGCTATTGTTGGTCGCGACGCCATCCACGCAGCTTTGAATCCAGCCGATGGCGATACGTTATATTTTGTAGCCAAAGGTGATGGTAGTCATCACTTTAGTAAAACACTAGCCGAGCACAATCGTGCTGTGCGCAAATATCAGTTAAAGCGGTAATGTTATGAGTTTACTTAAAGGTCGCTTCATTACCGTTGAGGGTACCGAGGGCGTTGGGAAATCAACCAATATGGCGTTCGTTAAACAATGGTTAGAGGCTAAGGGGCATGACGTTATCCATACCCGAGAGCCAGGAGGAACGCCTTTCGCAGAAGAAATTCGTGAGCTATTGCTGAGTAAGCGCGATGAAACTGTTAATGGCCAAACGGAGTTATTGCTCATGTTCGCTGCTCGTTGCCAACATGTTTATCAGAAAATACAGCCTGCATTAGCGCAAGGGACCTGGGTGTTATGCGACCGCTTTACGGACGCCAGCTACGCCTATCAAGGCGCTGGCCGTGGCTTAGGCTATGAGAAGTTGCGTGAGCTTGAACAATGGTCGTTACAAGGATTTAAACCCGATTTAACGCTGATGCTGGACTTGCCGATTGAAGTTGGACTTGAGCGTGCACGAAAGCGCGGGCCAGCAGATAGATTCGAAGAAGAAAAAATTGAGTTCTTCAATAAAGTTCGCCAAGGGTACTTGGATATTGCAGAGTCAGAGTCTGAGCGCATGAAAGTCATTAACGCTGAAGGTTCGATAGAAGACGTTCAGAAACAAATCGAACACACATTAGGAGTGTTCTATCAGCAGGTGGTTTCGGCATGAGTCTATTTGGCGACAATCAGCTCACGCCGTGGCAACAGGAACCATTTGAGCAGATTGCAAAACAGTACGCACAAGAGCAGTTACCGCACTCTATTTTAATGCTGGGTGAAGAGGGCGTTGGTAGAGACGATTTCGCGGTGTTTGTGGCGCAGTGGATGCTGTGTGGCGCGAGTGAAAAGCAGGTTGGCGCTTGTGGCCAGTGTAAAAGTTGTCAGTTATTCAAAGCCGGTAGCCACCCTGACTATCATTATCTTGATGTAGAAGAGGGGAAAACCCAGATTTCAGTCGCTCAGGTGCGTGAACTGATTGAGCATATGCAGGAATCGTCGCATCAAGCTGGCTGGAAAGTTGCTAATATCACCAATGTTCATGCGTTGAATGCCAGCTCCTTTAATGCACTTTTGAAAACTCTTGAAGAACCGCAGCCCAATACATTGCTTATTTTACAAGCGGAACAATTACAAGGAGTTCCTGCGACGATTAAAAGTCGGGCCCAGTTGCGCAAGGTCGGCGTGACTGATAGCGCAATGACCCGGCAGTGGCTTGAACAACGTCATGATTTTATTAGCCGTGAAATGGAAACAGGCATTCAGTTATTTCCGACGGCACCTTATAAGGTCGAGAGCTTTGTTGAAGAGGGCGAAGCTTTTAAAAGCGGCGAGTTTATTTATGACTACGCTGACATTGTCCAGGGCAAACAAACACCGATGGACATTGCGGAACGCTGGCAGAGTGAACTCGAGAACTGCGTTTTTTGGTGTCAGCTGATGTTTCATGACGTGCTATATATACAGCAAGGTGCGGGAGAGGACGATGTCCAACTCAAAGCTCAGTTTGGCGCGACAGCACCCATTGCTGACGCTATTTCGCCGAAAGGTGTTATGCTACTGTTAACGAAAATAATTGAATTGCAGCGGTTGATTAAGCTTAAAAGTCCAGCTAATCTAATGGCATCTTGGCAAAGTTTTTTAATTTACAGCTCGCAAATTGCCATAAAATACAAAAACATAGCGAGCTAACTTAAAGCTACATTACTTTTTTAAGGAATTCTTAGATGAGAATTGAAAGAACCGGTCCGGGGATTTTAACCATTCATGTAGAAGATAAAGAAGATCTCTACGCAGCATATATGCCGTTTGTGGTTAATGGCGGTCTTTTTATTCAAACCAATAAGCAGTATGACTTGGGTGATGAAGTTTTCATGTTGTTAGCTTTAGTGGACGAGCCTGAGAAGCTACCCATTGCCGGTAAAGTGGTGTGGGTAACTCCTATCGGTGCTCAGGGTAACCGACGCGCTGGTATTGGTATTCAGTTTAGTGACCAAGATAAAGGGAAAGCTAAGAACACCATTGAAAACATTCTCGCTGGAAAGCTGGAGTCTGACAAACCAACGCATACCATGTAACATCAGGCTTGAAGCCTCCTAGCCCATATAATTTTATGGGCTTCCATGTTACTCTACGCCGCTGAATAAATTGCTTTAATACTCTTAATCTATGCTGATCGATTCGCATTGCCATTTAGACCGCCTTGACTTAGAACCGTTTGATGGGAAGCTTGATAGTGCTTTAGCACACGCTCGCGAGCAGGGCGTTAAGCACATGCTGTGTGTTTGTATTACTTTGGACAAATTTAAAGACGTTCTTACAATCGCTGAGCAGAATGATGATATTTCTTGCTCAGTGGGCGTTCACCCCTTGTATGATGGTGTTAAAGATACTGATATTGATGCTTTGGTCGAGAGCTCGAAGCATGAAAAAGTAGTGGCGATTGGAGAGACCGGCTTGGATTATTTCTACAACAAAGAGCCGGGAAATCACCAGTTACAGCAAGAAAGCTTTCGCAAGCATATTCAAGCAGCAAACCAAGTGAACTTGCCTATCATCGTGCATACTCGAGATGCCCGCGAAGATACCATTCAAATCTTAAAAGAAGAAAATGCACAGAAGTGTGGCGGAGTTCTTCACTGCTTTACTGAAAGCTTAGAGATGGCTGAAGCGGCTATGGAGCTAGGTTTCTACATTTCCTTCTCGGGAATCGTGACGTTTAGAAATGCCGAAGAGTTACGCGAAGTCTGTCGTCGAGTACCTTTGGAGCGTATTTTAATCGAGACGGACTCACCGTATTTAGCACCAGTACCGCACCGCGGAAAATCCAATCAGCCAGCGTTTGTTAAAGAGGTTGGGCAGTTTGTTGCGGATTTACATGGTTTAACGTATCAAGAACTGTGTGAGATTACGGCTAACAATTACCAACGACTATTCTCAAAATCGAATATTTAAGCTTTGTCTGATTGCTTGTTCCAATAATGCACTCTTCATGATGCCGCATGCGCTAGGTGCTATGCGGCGCATTTTCTAGGGGTTTTCCCCAATATTATTCTTTATATGGTTTGTTCATAGTGGTTAGCGTTAAATAAATAACGATAGGACCAAACTATGAAAACTAAATTTAAAATGCTTTCAGCTTGTGTATTAACAGCGTTAGCCGGGGGTGCTCAAGCAGACGCGATTATTGGCCCAGATCTACAAGAAATGTTGCCAAATTTGCTTGAAAGCAAGAAAGTAATTATCACGACTCATGATCGTAGTGACCTTGATTCTGTGATGCTACAAGTTAATGCTCCTTACTTGAGCATGCAGGCTTTGCCGATGGCAGGCGCTTCGCTTAATAAGTTGCAAATCATGAATCTGGCGAACGATGATCGTGTTAAAAGCATCTACTACAACAAACCACTTGAGTATTTCAATTACACTTCTGCAGAAGTCACTGGTGGCCACTATGTGCACGACGTGGAAGGTGTTACTGGCCAAGGGGTTACAGTTGCAATCCTAGATTCGGGTGTTGATGGTACCCATCAAGACTTACCTATGGGCTCTAAAGTTATCGAGAATGTTAAAATCTTAAGCGACTTAGACTTGCTCGGTGGTAGCAACTACTTTATTGAAGGTGTTCCAAACACAGATACAAGCTCTGGTCACGGTACTCACGTGGCAGGCACAGTAGCGGGTTCTGGTGCGGCATCTGCGATGGATGCACGTCGTGCGAATTACCATGACGGTATTGCTCCTAATGCTAATTTAGTGGGCTTGGGTGCTGGTGAAGGTATCGCAATGCTGCAAACAATCGGTGGTTTTGATTATGTTATTGCTAACCGTGAACGTCTAGGCATTGATATTGTGAATAACAGCTGGGGTACTAGTGCTGGAGCTTTTGATCCAAACAACCCAGTGAACCAAGCATCATACGAAGCTTATAAGAAGGGTATTGTTGTAGCATTTGCGGCAGGTAACGATGGTCCGGGTGATGACACTGTTAACCCATACGCTATCGCTC
This sequence comes from Kangiella geojedonensis, assembly GCF_000981765.1. Taxonomy (GTDB): domain Bacteria; phylum Pseudomonadota; class Gammaproteobacteria; order Enterobacterales; family Kangiellaceae; genus Kangiella; species Kangiella geojedonensis. The sequence goes on from NZ_CP010975.1 coordinate 1,204,850, forward strand.
CTTGGGTGATCAACGTTGGCGCAGGTAACCCTGATAAAGAATTAGTCGACTTCTCAAGCCGTGGTGTTGAAGGTGATACGTTCAAGCATGTTGATATTATTGCTCCAGGTAGCGGTATTATTTCAACCCGTGCTGCTAATACACCACTTCCTGCGCTTAGCCCTGTAATTGAGCCTGATTACCCAGATTACTACTTACACTATGCAGGTATGAGTGGTACGTCTATGGCGACGCCATTTATCGCTGGTGTTGCGGCATTATTACTTGAAGTGAACCCTGATTTATCGCCTGACCAGGTTGAAAGTATCATTCGTGACTCAGCTGATGAGATGCCTGGGTATAAGTTCCATGAAGTTGGTGATGGCTATGTTAATGTCAAAGCAGCAGTTGAGCTTGCGCGAAATACAGAAGGGAATCGCCGTGACTTCTTGAATGGTCAAACGGCTTGGTCTAGCCAAGGTTATTGGAGAGATGTCGATCAGTCGGACTCAAATATCGACTATACATCACGCTGGAAGCTTGTGAACTCAAGCGATAGCTTCGGTGGTTCTTACTTACAAACCAAGAAGCGTGGCTCTAAGGCGATGTTCGACTTCATGGGCGAAGGCATGCAACTTGTTTATCAAGCTAACGAGCAAGGTGGACGTGGCGAGCTTTTTGTTGACGGTCGCAGTTACGGTATTGTGGACTTTTATAGCCAGTCGCCAGAGACTCGTACATTTGCTGTACGCGATCTTTCAGCGCAAGATATTCATTCAGTAGAGCTTCGACATGTTCAAGGTAAAATTAACCTTGATGCTTTAAAAGTTGACGGTCAGTTGATCGATAACGGTATGTCAGTGGTAACTGAAGAGTTTTATGTTGAAGGTACGATTGGTCCATCAGCTGAAAACGTTCAAACACAAGACTTCCGCTTCTATGCTGACGACTCAGTTGCTTTTATTGAGTCAGATCTAAGCTGGGAAGGCGTTGCAGACCTTGACTATGAGCTTATTGACCCAAATGGTGAGTCGGTAGCTTCAAGCGCAACATTGGGCAACCCTGAAGTCATTGGGTATTCGCCAAATGAGGCTGGTTATTACACGCTTCGTGTGAATGGCTACGCTAGTGTGTTGACGAACTATCGTATTAACACAACCTTATCTAAGTTGGTACAAAACTAGAATCCCTGCGGTAATCAATTAGGGCCTTCGGGCCCTTTTTTTTGTGATGTCAGTCACGGTTTGTTGGGTTTTGGGGCAAATGGTGCTGTTTGTCTAGGGGATATCCCTCATTCCAAATGTATCTATTCTCAGGTCAAATAATAAATATTAATAACAACGATAACTATCGATAATCTAAGTGGAGCTAGATACTATGAATAAATCTTTATCAACATTGGCTTTATCTGCTGCTTTAGCAGGTTTTAGCCTTAATGCTGCAGCTGACGCCGTTATTGGTAGTCAACTTCAACAAGACCTTTTGAATATAAACCCTACCGATTCTGTCATGGCCGTTGTCACCTTTGACCAAATGGACAAAGTAAACAGTAGCCAAATGCAACAACTATTAAATTTAGGCCTAAGCGAAGGGGTGCAGTTCCAGTCGTTACCTATCGTTGGTGTACAGGCCACGCCTGCACAAATTCAAGCGATTGCACAGCTAGACGGCGTTCGTTCTGTATTCGCTAATCGTAGCCTAGAGTATTACAACGCAGAATCTCGAGTGATTACTGGCGTTGACCGTGTACAAAGTGATGAGTTCAGAGCACTGAACGGTACAACTTACACGGGTAAAGGCGTAACGATTATGGTGAACGACTCTGGTATCGACGCAACTCTTGATGATCTGGAGTTTGGCACCAAAGTCGTACAAAACGTCCAAGCGATTACACACGCGCAAGCATTAACCCTAACGCCAGTTCGTGGTACTTGGATTGAAGATCAATTGAACACTGACTTGAATGTTGGCCATGGTACTCACTGTGCAGGTACAGTGGCAGGTACTGGCGCACACTCAGACGGCAAGCATAAAGGTGCTGCACCAGATGCTGACCTTGTTGGTTACGGTTCGGGCGCTGGATTATCAATTCTAGATGCTCTCGGTGGCTATGATTACGCACTGACTCACTTATACGATTTCAACAGCCCAATACGAATCATGAGTAACTCATGGGGCTCAAGCGGTAAGTACGAGCCAGACGGCCCAATTTCAGTATCATCTTATATAGCTTACAAGCAAGGGATGCTGTCGGTGTTTGCTGCTGGTAACTCAGGTCCTGGTGAAGATACCAACAATCCATACTCTCAAATCCCTTGGGGTATGTCGGTTGGTGCTGGCACTAAGAGCGGCACGCTAATTGACTTCTCTTCCCGTGGTAAAAAAGGTGAAGAGGGTACCTTCACAATGCCAGATGGTGAAGAGTGGACTTATAAAAATGAAGTTTCTATCGTTGCTCCTGGTGTTGATATTATTTCAACACGCGCTAAGACAAACGTCGTGTCCAACGGTGGCGCAGACGATGTGGACGCTATCGAAGCTGAATACCTCCCTTATTACACCATGATCTCAGGTACATCGATGGCAACACCTCATGTTGCAGGTATTGCTGCGGTCATGTTGGAAGCCAATCCAAACTTGACGCCAATCGAGATTAAAAGGTTGATGATGGAAACAGCGACTAACATGCCGGGTTATGAAAAATGGGAAGTTGGTGGCGGTTACGTTAACGCAGAAGCAGCAGTAGCTGCGGCGTTGAGCTTCGACACTGATTACGACGTTACGGTTAATAACCTTAATGAATTTAACGCTAACGCAATTTTGATCCCTTCAGATGAGCCCATCCCATTCTCGGTTAACTATATTCCGGTGGGTAATCCTGATGAGTATGAGTTTTATGTTGGTAAAGACGTGGCCTTTATTTCTGCCTCAGCAGAAAACCTCGCGAATACTACCAAATTAAAATTAACAGCCCCTGATGGTACTGAATACTTTGGTAACTTAACACTTCCGGTGTTAGATACCGCTATGCGTGTTTCAGCTCCTGGTCAGCAAGGTATTTGGAGTATTTCTGGTTACGGTATGACTTCGCTTTCAGGCGTAGAACCCGATCCACTAGGGATTACGAATGGTCCGGGTGTCCCTGATGTGATTTCTGGTGAGATTACTCTGATTGAATCTGGCGGTTTCGAAGGTCTTAATGATATTTCTGGCCACCCTGCAAAAGGTGCTATTGAGTTTGCAGTGAGTGAGCGTCTGGTTGACGGCAACACTGACGGAAACTTCCTTCCAGGTGCCGCTCTAACTAAAGGTGACCTATCGAAATACCTAGTGATGGGTGCAGCTGTTAGACAATATCGTGATTTATTGAACCAGCCAAGCATCGGCTTTACCGATGTATCTGGTAGTGATGCCGCGTTTGCAGAAGCAGTGAGCGCACCAGCTGGAGCTCTTAAAGACGCACAGCGTACACAGGATGCCGTAGTGAGAACTTCTGGTTTTGAGTTTGATGCAAATGCCACCGTTAACCGTGCTGAACTAGCGTACTCTTTAGTACAGACCCTAGGTTTGCAAGCAGAGGCAGAGCAGTATGCAGATAGTGATATTACTGTTCAATATAATGGTCAAGCGGTACCAGTGGTTGACCAGAACTCTATTCCTATGGAACTGCGAGGCCACGTACAGGCGGCGTTGAACTTGTCACTGCTGAGCGTTGAGTTTGATATTGAACAAGGTCCGTTTGACCTGCAACCCACTTTGGTTGCTCGCTTCAAACCTTCAAACACAATAACCCGTGGTGAGTATGCCGTAATCATAGCTAGAACTTACGATAGCTACTACCAGTAAGCTATTGTTATATATAGTAAAGCAGGGGGTTATCCCTGCTTTACTGTTGGTTTTAAAGAGTAAGAACTTGTTGCAAAAAGAGTTAAATAAAAGTATTTTGATTGCATGCTCTTTATTACAAAAAGTAATGTTGTTTATGTAGTAAAGAGCGTTTTAGCTCACTGGAGGTACATAATGTCAAATTTCCTTAGCCGCTTAGCGGTTACCATTGTTGCGTGCGGCATATTTATGAGTGCACAAAGTTCACCGGTTGAATTGACCATCAATGGAGGAAAGAAAGTAGAAGCAGTTATTGAACTTGCTGGAGGCATCGAAGCCGATTTTACGATCAGTTTTGAGAATGCCATTGGTTTAAACGAAAACAGCATAGGGTTAACGGCTGAAGTTATTGATATAACCGACCTCAGTATTCTAAATCGCTTGCCATCAAGCCTTAATACAAACCTATTGTCGGCTTTTCCAATGCTAATCACTGTAGAGCCACCTTCAGGTCAAGGCTTATCTTTTGAAGGATTAGTTACGGTTGATATCCATACACACAACCTAGAATATACCGCTGGAACTCCGCTGAGGTTGTTTAAAGCGCCACTGGGTGGTCAGTTTAAAGATATCACCATGACTATGGGCTCGGGCAGCTATCGTGCTCGTGGTACCACCGGAAAATTCTCGCAATTCTTGATTTTGGCGGATCTTAGATTGCCAATCACAGTTGTGAATACGAAGATGAGTAACTTATCGAGTGCGTTGAGCGGTTTTTCATCACAAATGTCTTCCGTAACCTATACGTCACTCAACGCCAAATTAACAGAAGTACAGCAGTTGATTACTCAGCAAAACTACACTCAAGCTAGCAACAAACTGAATGAATTTAAGCAGTTAGTTGAAGCCTCTAGCGGCGTTGATATTCCAGATGTGTGGCGTTCAAGCCGCGATATCGACAATGTGGCGGGTGAGTTGATGGCGTTAGCGAATACGCTTCGCTTTAGTTTGCGTTTGATTAATTAGTGAGGTGTTGAGATTATGCCAGCCAGAATAACGGCTTGTTATCCTGATATGCCGGCTAAGGAAAGCGTACTTTTTGAGAACTCGCAGTATCAGGTCGGGAGAGACCATGATTGCGAGGTCAGGCTAAATCATCCTAGTGTGTCGAGAAAGCATGCCTTAGTGAATGCCCGTGATGAGCATTGGTATTTAAAAGATGGCTTAAGTTCAAATGGCGTTCGTATTAATGGGAAACCGATTGAGGGTGGTCAATTGTCTTCAAACGATGTCATCTCATTGGGTGAAATCGATTGTTTGTTTGAGCTTAAGACTAAACAGCAGCTTGACTCTATAACTGCCCATAATGAGTGGAGAATTCAGCAATCTAGAAAGTCGTATAATGAGTTAGCTCGTCAATCGTTGCTTGATGCGCTTGATGAACAACTCTATTCACTGCTTAATCTGACAGGCACTCAACGTGGCTTGGTTATGCTAGGAAACTCGCCTGAAACTTTAACTGTTTGCGCGTCCAAAGGTATGACGCAACAAGATTTTCATAGCAAATCTTTTGAGGGTAGCGTCGGCGCGATGCAACGAGCCTTACAACAGCGTAGCCCAGTGCTTGCTATGGACGTAAAGTTAGACCATTTATTGGCCTCGCGAGAAAGTATTCAGCGTAAGCAAATAGCAGCGCTAGCTTGCATCCCGTTGCTGGCTGATAATAACTTAGTTGGAGTGGTTTATACTGACAGTAAAGAGTCCAACAAGGTTCTAACTGAACTTGATTTAGAAATCCTCAACTTAGTTTCTGAGCAAATCAAAATAAATTCTGAAGCTATTGTTTTACAAAACGAAATATCTGCTATATTGAGTAATATTCCGGAACATATATTTGCCGAACAACAACCAATTAAAGAGCAAATATTAGCAGTACACTAGAAAGAGTCGTACTTCCTGAAAACTACTATTTTTGGCTATTAGCCACAGGAGCGCAGATTAATGGGGCATGATGACTTAGATCAAAATACTAAGTCCGGTTCGTTAAAAGAAACGCAGATATTATCCAAACCAGCGACCCTCGAGACTGACTCTGTTTTGGTGGGGCGTTTTAAAATTCAATCACTTCAGGGTTGTGGTCGGTTTGGATGCGTCTATAAAGCTACAGACTTACAGCTTGACTCCAATGTCGCTATTAAAGTGCTTCACCAGCACCTAGTATCTGAAGCTTCCTTACGCGTATTTAAGAATGAAATTCTGACACTTCGACAACTGTCGCATCCCAATATAGTCCGCGTTCATGAGTATTATGAAGATGAGCATATCCACTTTATCACCATGGACTGGATTCAAGGGGATACGTTAAAAGACTGGATAGAGCAACATACAGTCACCGAAGAGACCCTAAATGACTTTACCGGGCAGATCTTGTCTGCGTTAGAGGTCACAGAATCTAAAGCCATTAGCCACAAAGATCTCAAGCCAGAGAATATCCTAATTGATAATAATCAGCATCTTTATATTGCTGATTTCGGGATCGCTAGCGCGGTGGGTGATAAGGCTTCTGCTGTCATCACAGGTACACCGCTGTATTCACCCCCTGAGTACCTTGAGTCAGGCAAATCAGTAGCGTCGATTGATATTTATGCTTTCGGCTTGATCCTGTATGAGCTGATTACAAAAAAGCTGCCATACCATGCCCAAACTCAAGAAGAGCTGATTAAAGAAAAGCTTTCGTCACAAAAAGTTAAGTTTGAGAAAAGGTTTACCCGATACGAAAAGCTTGTACAACGCTGCATCGCTCCCTTGGCGGATTCACGACCAAAAACTGCTTCAGAAGCAAGAAAGCTCATTGATGCAAGCCAAGATAAGGGTATGAGTCGACAATCAAAGCTAACAGCTATCAGCGTAGCTACAGTGTTATTGGCTTTGATTGCATCAGGGCTATACTTTTTTCGTGCTGATAATTTGGGGGGAAAGAAGCTGATAGGCGCTAAGCAATTAATAGAGGCGCAACAAGAGGGTGTGCAGTCATTAGCTGTGTTACCTTTTGACACCAAATCGGCGGAAGCCTGGTTAATTGATGGCTTACCACATTTGCTCTCCGATGAACTCTCCCAAATTTCAGACTTAAGAATTGTGGGGTACGAGCGTTCACGAGAGACTATGGATTTGCTCGGCTATCAAACACCTTTGGATGAACAAAAACTAAAAGTCATTAGTGATCTTACGCAGAGCACTTACTTGCTGAACACCAAATTAGTTCCAATTGGCCCCAACCGCTACCAAGTTAATGCTGAGTTAATACGAGTGGCTGGTAACACGGTCGAAACGTCCGATATTATCCAGTTCCAATCGAACAAGGAAAGTTTAGCGCAAGAGTTTTCGTCATTGGTCGTTGCTGTGAATGAACAGTTTGGACTGGAATCTCTTGATACAGAGTTATACCTTCCTCAAGGTGTTCACCTTGAAACTATTTCTGAGGTAGAAGTTCTGTTGAAAAATGGCGAGGATGCTAGAGCAAAGGAGCTGCTAGAGAAATTATTAAATTCTGAGGCTGAGTACAGTAAAGGCTGGCTATTACTAGGGCAGCTTGAAGCATCGATAGGCAGTATTTTAGAAGCGGAATCTGCATTTCAAAAAGCAGTAGAAACGTCGCCACAAAACTCACTGGTTCGTAATCAGGCGCAAGCAGAACTACAGTTGCTGGCTGGCGACATTGACTCAGCCATAGAGACTTATCGCAGCATTTTACAACGACTTCCAAACAATAGTGATATTCGTCTAGAACTAGCGCAGCTTCTTATCCAGCAGCAGTCACTTGAAACGGCCAAGCAAGAGTTAATTACCGTTGTAGAAAGCGACGAGAATCACCCTATAGCCTGGTATGAACTATCAAAAGTTGCTATCTGGCAGGGAGAGACTCAGGAAGCAGTTGATAATTATTTGGTAAAAGCCTTAGTCACTGCAAAGAAGCTTAAAAATACTCAACTTCAAGGTGATGTGCTTAATGCCTTTGGTGTTGCCCATCATCGCCTGGGGCAGCTGGATCTGGCTTTGGACTATTACAAGCAAGGATTGACCGACCGAAAAAAGGTGAATGATTCTCGGGGTATTGTTACAAGTCTCTCTAACTTAGCTTCTGTTTACGCGGTAAAAGGTGAGTATCAACAAGCAGAGCAAAACTTGTTACAAGCATTAGAAACAAACAAGTCTAGAAACGACGCTGTAAAACAGGCTGACTTATTTAATGAACTCGGGGTCATTGCTGAGGAGCAAGGTCTATACTCGAAAGCATTGGAGCACTTTCAATCTTCTCTGAGTATTCGTATGAAGCTTGATGATGATTGGTTGAAAGCTGAAAGCCTGAATAATGTCGCTTATATTTTCTTCCTACTTTCCGATGAAGAGCAAGCCACTATTTATTGGGAACAAGCTAAAGCTTATTATGAAAAGGTTGATGACCCGGTAGGCGTGGTTCGTGTTAATGAAAACATGGCACAGCTTGAGTTACAAAAGGGCAATTGGCAATCGGCTTACCGCATGTATCAGTCTGCTTTAGAGAAGTCTGAAGAGTTGAACCTGACGGAAGAAACCATTGTTGCACAAGCTTATCTCGCAAAAATTGCTTTCTTGCAAGGCAATTTTGAGCAGCCTCCATTACAACTCAATGATATTAAAACTGAGCTTAAAGATCGCCAAGATGTACGAGGGCAGGTGGAGTTTGGATTGTGGTTGACCGACTGGTCTATATCTACTGGCGCATACCAACAGGCAGAATCGATTCTAGCGGAACTGATGCCTCTCATGGAGCAAGAAAAAAATCGTTCTCAACAATTAATCTACAACACGTTGGCTTCAAGGCTAAGCTTATATCAAGGCGATGACTTGCCAATTGCTTCGAATCAAGAGTTTGAGCAAGTGACTTCAAAAGCGGCGCTGGAGAGCTTAGTTCTTCAGCTAGAGGCGCTGTTATTCAGTAACACAATGCAGGAAGGTGCGAGCGATAAGTTTTTAGTGGTTAGTCAAGAGTTTGACCAGTATGATTTAGACTTACATCGCTATTTCTTACTGAGAAAACTCATTCTGTTGGGCTACTACCATGCACAATCCGGTGATGATGAGGCGCTAAAAACGGTATTAGACCAATTAACTATGCTAAAGCGTGGCGTTGGTACTTACTGGAGAAATTATCAAATAGAACGATTAGAAAGTATTTATTACGGCATGATAAAAAATTCAGAAAAAGCCCGCGAAAGTGCACTAAAGGCGTTAAAAAGTTTTACCGAATTAAAACAACAATTACCAGAGCAACAACAGCAACATATTATTTCATTGCAAGGACGTTATTTTTCAGCAGATCAATCGAAAGATGATTTTTTTATGGAGCAAGTCAATGACAAAGAATGATGAAATAAGCAAGATGCTTGATGCGTTAAGTCTTAAACAAAATCAAATTGCAGAAAATTTAGCCAGCGGCAACACTCAAATGCGTAGCCTGGCTAAGCGAGTCTGGCGTGTACAAGAAGATGAACGTAAACATATTGCACGCGAATTACATGATGGTGTTGGGCAGCTACTTACGGCGCTAATCAACCAAATTGAGTTGACTGCCAAAGAAGAAGCGTCTGATGAGACTTTAAAAAGCTTGCACGACAGTTTGGATTTGGCTCGTCAAGCTTTAAGCGATACACGAAAAATTTCTCGACTGATGCGACCAAGAATCTTAGATGATTTAGGTTTAGAGCCTGCGCTTAAATGGTTAACACGAGTTATGCGTGAGGAAGAAAAAGCTGATATTGCGTTAGAAACTCAGTTATCTCATGAGCTTGATGGGGAAACTCAAACATTGGTATTTCGTGTTGTTCAAGAGTCTATTACGAATGCGATTAAGCACGCTGAGGCTGAACATATCAAAGTACAGGTTGTGTCTCAACCGAGTTTATTAATGGTTAAAGTTACTGATGATGGCGTTGGTATGGATACCGAAGTTGCTTTAGGGCCCGATGGTTTTGGTTTATCTGCGATGCAAGATCGCGTTGCTGCCTTTGGTGGGCAATTAATGATTCAATCAAAACTTGGTGAGGGCAGTGAAATTAAAATGTTACTAGTGGGGAATAACTAACTATGATCCGTGTGCTACTAGCCGATGATCACACTATATTGAGGCAAGGTTTGGTCAGTATTCTTGCTAAAGATGATGACTGCATGGTGGTTGGAGAAGCGTCCAACGGTGTTGAGGCGGTCGAGAAAGCATTCGAGCTAGAGCCACAAATTGCTGTTATCGATATTAGTATGCCTGAGTTAAACGGTATGGAGGTGGTAAAACGTATCCATCAAAAGCTTCCCGATTGTCGAATATTAGTGTTAACCATGCATGAAGAAGAAGAATATGTCATTCACATGGTAAGAGCCGGAGCATCAGGCTATTTATTAAAAGATAGTGCAAGTGAGGAATTAATCCAAGCAGTCAAAACACTGGCTAGTGGAAAAAGTTATTACAGTCAATATGCCGCTCAAGTATTGGCCAACCAATACACGCAGCCAGACAAATGGAGTGATCCATACAAGAATTTGACCAAACGCGAGCGTGAGGTTTTTCACCTTGTGGTCGATGGTAAAACCACCAAAGAAGTTGCTAAAGCTCTCGACATCAGCGTTAAAACTGCTGAAAACCATCGAGGCAAAGTCTTGGACAAGCTCAAGGTGGCAAATTCTGCGGAATTAGTTAAGTATGCGGCGCAGCATAAATTGTTGATCTAAAAGGACTTTTCAAAGAATATTGGTCGTACCTCTTTAACTAGGTAGTAACGATAATTTTTCTAGGGGTTTTCCCCGATACCCAGCTCATCTTGTTTCATGGCATGCTCATTTAGGAATTACTAAATGGGTAAACAAAACATGAAAACAACATCACTTTTTAAATCAAAACCGTTACAGGCAGCAATGCTTGCAGCGGGACTTGGCGTCACTTCTTTAGGCTTGTCAGCAAAATCACTAGGTCCTCAATTAAGCGAAATGCTTCCTACAGCATCTGAAGCTGAAGTGTTTGAGGTCATTGTTACTTTTGAAGGCGAAGGTCCTGCATCACCTCTTCAGTTAAACGCACTAGAACAGCTAGGCGTTACTTCGGGAGTGAGCTTACAGAATGTTCCTATTGTGGGTCTTTTAGCCACAAAATCACAAATTGATGCGATTTATTCACGAGATGACGTTCGCTCGGTATGGCATAACTCTGAATTGACTTATGACAACCAAGGCGCAACACAAATCACGGGTGTGGATCGCTTACGTGCTGATAGAAGCTTACGTAGTCAAGGCATGCCATTCTCAGGCCGTGGTATTGGTGTTGTAGTTAATGATTCTGGTGTTGATGGAACTCACCCAGACCTAAAATATCCTAACCACGTTGTACAAAACGTGTTAGCACAAACTAACTTACGCTCGTTTAGCGATCTAGCTCCAATTACGTATCAAGAGAACATCGCCAACACTGATATCGGTGGCGGTCATGGTACACACGTTGCAGGTACTATCGGTGGTAATGGTAGTATGTCGAGCGGTGAGCAAGAAGGTGTTGCTCCTGGTGCTAAAATCATTGGTTATGGTTCTGGCGCTGGTTTATTTATTTTAGATACGCTTGGCGGCTTTGATTACGCGCTTAGTCATCAATTCGAGTACAACATCCGTGTGATTTCGAACTCTTTCGGTAGTACTAGTGATGTTGGCTCTGACTTCAACCCAGACCATCCAACAAACGTCATCACTAAGAAACTAAGTGATAACGGCGTCATCGTTGTGTTCTCTGCCGGTAACTCAGGTAACGGCGAAGGTACTATTACAGGTAACTTCAAAAAAGCACCATGGGTCGTAACCGTTGCGGCAGGGGATAAAGATGGTAATTTAGCAGATTTCAGTTCACGAGGCGTGAAAGGTAAGGGCGGCACCGTTGAAATAGACGGCGAAACGTTTGAATGGGTTGATCGCCCAACTATCACAGCGCCAGGTGTTGATATTGCTTCAGCTCGTGCATCGCTAGGCAGTACTTCATGGTTAAGTATTGATAGTGATATTGATTTACTACCGCCAGCACAAGTTCCTTACTATACACACTCTAGTGGTACCTCAATGTCAGCGCCACATATTTCTGGCGTAGTTGCTTTGATGCTAGAAGCTGACCCTTCATTGAATTGGAGAGATGTGAAACGCATTCTTCAAAATACCGCTACTAACATGCCTGGTCTAGAGCCATGGGAAGCTGGTGCGGGTTATGTAAACGCATATGCAGCAGTAAAAGCAGTCCTTGAAGAAAGCCAAGATTTTGGTCAAACGACCAAGATTAACCGTGACTTCAACGCGGCTTCATTAACGTCTTTAGCGCGTGACTTTCCGACTAGCGTTCCATTTGCTCCAGCAGGAGATAACCCTGGAACAACTTTCAACGTAGACGGTGATATTTCACTGGTTATGGCGAGTGCACAAGTTCCTGATAACACCGTTGCTCTTACGTTAACCAGCCCTACAGGCAAGCGTTATGGTTCAAGCATTGCTCTTCCAGTATTGGGTGAAAACATTGCTGTCGTTGCTCCTGGCGAGCCAGGCGAGTGGGTTATTAAAGCAGGCGGTATTGGTTCTGTATCTGGCGTTGCTCTTGACCCAGCAGGTGTGACTAATGGTTACGCTGCTCCAGGCACTATCCAAGCGAATATCAAAATGATTCGTACTGATGGTTTTGTTGGTCTAGATGATGTTGTAGGTCACCCAGCGCAAGGCTTCATTGAGCATGCGGTAAGCGAGCAACTGGTTGATGGTACTGCCAATGGCTTCAAACCGGATCGTTTATTAACTCGTGCTGAAATGGCTGACTTCCTGACACTAGGTGCGGGTATCCGTCAGTCGAATGACGCTGCGGACAAAACATTTATTGATGTCAAAGCTGCTAACTCAGCAAGTGTCAACGCTGTGACGCAGACGGGTGGCGCATTAAAAGACCGTGAGCAAACACAAGCTCCTGTAATGTCTGGTAGCGCCTCAACCTTTGACCCTAAAGGAAAAGTCAGCAAGCTTGACGTGGCTTATTCATTAATGCAGTCACTAGGTTTAGAAGGCGTTGACTCTAGTTACGATGGCACCAACCTAACAGCAACATTTGGTGATGAGCGAGTTGTCATTGCTGACCAAGATATGGTTCCAGAAGGTCTTAAGCATTATGTACAGCATGCGATTGACCGTGGTGTGCTAGGAGTAAGCTTCAGTGTTGAGCAAGGACCGTTTGACCTAGAGCCTACTATCGTTGCTCACTTCTCTCCTCAAGAGTTGATGAGCCGCGCAGACTTTGCGGTAGCAATGAGCCGTTACTACTTGTCGCAAAGCAATTAAGAATTTAAATCTCCAGTGGGAGGCTTTTAGCCAGGGACGGTTTTTTTATTCTCATAAGCCAGCTTTCTAGCTGGCTTTTTATGCTTACAGCAGTCTTCACTGGGCTCTCATCAGACCAGTCGCTATGAACTGGTTAAATTTGCTAAGATTGCGTATATTCCTTTCAACATTTATTAGAACTAAAACGAATATGTCTAAAGCCTTATTAGAACATTGGGATGACATCCTACTACTTGATGAGCAGTTAACGGAAGAAGAGCGATTAATTCGTGATACCGCTCGTGACTATTGCCAAAATAAGTTGATGCCTCGTGTGCTTGAGGCTAATCGCCATGAACACTTCCATCGTGAAATTATGACGGAATTAGGTGAGCTTGGGTTACTTGGTTCGACAATTGATGGCTACGGCTGTGCCGGCGCATCTTACGTTGCCTATGGTTTGGTAGCGCGTGAAGTAGAGCGCGTAGACTCCGGTTATCGTTCGGCGCTGTCTGTTCAGTCAAGTTTAGTCATGCATCCCATTAATGAGTACGGTACTGAGGCTCAAAAGGAAAAATACTTACCTAAACTCGCTACGGGCGAATGGGTCGGTTGCTTTGGTCTGACAGAACCTGACTCAGGCTCAGATCCTGCCAGCATGAAAACTCGTGCTAAAAAGGTAGAGGGCGGTTATTCATTGAGCGGCACTAAAATGTGGATCACCAACTCACCAATCGCCGATGTTTTTGTGGTGTGGGGGAAAGATGATGAAGGTGATATCCGTGGCTTTGTCCTTGAAAAAGGCATGGAAGGTCTATCGGCACCTAAAATTGATGGTAAATTCTCTCTACGAGCCTCTACAACCGGCGAAATCGTTATGGATGGTGTGTTTGTACCTGAAGAGAATATGTTCCCTGAAGTTAAAGGCTTAAGAGGGCCATTCGGTTGTCTGAATCGTGCACGTTATGGTATCGCTTGGGGTGCTATGGGTGCTGCTGAGTTCTGCTGGCACGCTGCTCGCCAATATGGATTAGATCGCAAGCAGTTCAATAAACCTCTGGCCGCAACTCAGTTATTCCAAAAGAAACTGGCTGACATGCAAACGGAAATCACCATTGCCTTACAGGCGGCTTTACGTGTGGGGCGTTTAATTGATGAGAAACGATTTGCACCAGAAATGATTTCTTTAGTGAAACGTAACTCTTGTGGCAAGGCGCTCGATATAGCCCGTATGGCACGTGATATGCATGGTGGTAATGGTATTTGCGATGAGTTCCATGTTATTCGTCATGCGATGAACTTAGAGGCTGTGAACACCTATGAGGGTACGCACGATATCCATGCGCTTATCCTAGGACGCTCACAGACAGGCCTGCAAGCATTCATGTAATAACTTTGTAGTGTTTGAATTTTATACAAAAGGGGCTCGTTGAGCCCTTTTTTCGTATGAGAATTAGGATAATCACACTTTTTAACACTATAAGACTTGTTTTTTACGTAAATTTACGCAACCTTAGGAGTGTAAGGCAGTCTATTTGTAAGACGGTGGCAATAAAACAAAGGTTATTGAATGATAGATAAGAAGTGGCTGTTAGCCGTATTCACCCTAAGTATTTCTTTTGGCGCAGTGGCAGACGCTGGTGCCGACAAATCTCCTAAGAAATTTGATAAGGCATTACACGAAGAAGTGTACTCGCTACCTGCACCAGCAAGTCTGGACATGGAGCCGGAAACTAAGTTTCGTGAAACAGGACGTTTGATAGCTTTTATATTAAACCAAAGCCATTACTCACACCCTAAATTCAATGATGAGTTATCCAAAGAAACGTTCAAGCAACTCATTAAAACGTTTGATCCCAACCGCAGTTACTTTTATGAAAGTGATATTGAGCAACTAAAAGTTTATGAAGATAAACTCGATGATGCCCTTAGAACGGGAAAAATTGAAGTTGCCTATTCCTTTTTCGAAATATTTGAACAGCGTTATCGCGAACGCTATCAGTATGCTCTGAAGTTACTTCAGAAGCCCTTGGATTTCGAGAAAGACGAAAATTATGTTTACGACAGAACAGAGGCAGATTGGGCTACCAGCGAAGCTGAGCTGAATGATATTTGGCGTAAGCGGGTCAAAAATGATGCTCTAAATTTAAAATTAGCAGAGCAAACTGACGAAGAAATAAAAGAAAAGCTGAACAGCCGCTATCGCTCTGCCATTAGACGTTTATCGCAGTCTAACAGCGAAGACGTTTTCGGCTATTTTATGAATGCCGTGAGCTCTGCAATTGATCCTCATACTTCTTACTATACGCCTCGTCGCTTTGAAAACTTCGCCATCAATATGAGCCTTAAACTGCAGGGTATTGGTGCTGTTTTAACACAAGAAGACCAGTTTACTAAGATCGTTTCTGTGGTGAACAAAGGGCCAGCACAAAAGTCAGGTCAAATCCACAAGAACGATAAAGTGATTGGTGTTGCTCAGGGTGATAAAGGAGAAATGGTGGATGTGATTGGTTGGAGAAATGACGATGTTGTTGATCTAATCCGTGGCGAAGCCGGAACTGTCGTAAGATTACAAATTATTCCATATACCGAAGCCGGTGATGGAATGCCTAAAGTGGTCAGAATTGTTCGTGAAGAGATTAAACTCGAAGACCAAGCGGCCAAATCAAATACCATTGAAGTTGAGCAAAACGGTAAAAACGTTAATTTAGGCATTATTGAATTGCCTTCTTTCTACTCAGAAGCAGCGGCTCGTGAAGGAGAGGAAGGCAAAGAGACTACCAGCACGACTCAAGACGTTGCTCGTTTAATCAAAAAGTTGAAGAAAGAAAGCGAGATTGATGGTCTTATTATTGATTTACGTAATAACGGCGGTGGTTCGCTAACCGAAGTGGTCAACCTCGTTGGACTTTTTATTGATAAAGGTCCTGTAGTACAAGGTCAAAGCAGTGGCGGGCAATTACGAGTTTTAGAAGACGAAGATGGTGTAACGCTCTACGATGGACCACTAGCGGTCATGGTCAATGGTTCGAGTGCGTCTGCCTCTGAGATTTTCGCTGGAGCAATCCAGGACTATGGCCGAGGCTTAGTTATTGGCGACAATACATTTGGTAAAGGTACCGTGCAGAGTATTGCTGATTTGAACCGTTATTTACGCAACCCAGAACTTAACGTCGGAGCCTTAAAGCTTACCATTGAAAAGTATTACCGCGTGACTGGTGAAAGTACTCAAAATAAAGGGGTGCAACCAGATATTAAATTCCCAACGATTTTCGATCCTGAAAAGTATGGTGAGAGTTCGTATGACAATGCTCTAGAGTGGGATACTATCGATTCGGCAAGTTTTGAGCGAGCAGGTGAGCTTAGTGAGTTCATGCCATACCTTCAGTATCGCCATGAAAAGCGTAAGGAGTCTAATGAGGAATTTGCATTTTTTGTAGACGATATCGAGCGAGCTAAAGTTGAACGTGACAACAAAGTCGTTTCACTAAACTATGAAAAGCGCCTTGCTAAGCAAAAGAAGAATGACACACTTCGTTTGCAGCGCGAAAACATCAAGAGGAAAATGCAAGGATTAGAGCCTTTGGCAGAGCTTGAGGATGAACAAGAGAACGAAGAAGATACTAGCTCTGAGGAAGAAAGCACAGATGAGCCTGATGTCTTATTGAAAGAGGCAGCGAACATTTTGGCTGACTTAATCGCTATTAAGGCAAAACCAGAGCTTATTGCAGCATTTGAGAAAGCAAACAAAGACATCTAATACCAAAAACTTGGTTTATGCAAAAGCCTTAGCTAACAAATAGTTAAGGCTTTTTTATTGTACAAGGAATTATTAATATTTTATGATTGTGACTAACATCAATAATGGTTCCGAACGATGCAAGAATTGCTTTCCAAACCTTTATTTTCAATTGGCGACAAGTTTGATGTGACGATGTCACAGTTACTTCTTGCGATATTGTTCATCATCCTTGCTGGATTGTTCAGCCATTATTTTTCAAAGTTCATCACTAGAAAGATCTTAACCAAATTTAAGCTAGCTGAAGATAACCTGGTTATTATAAAGCGACTCATATTTTTTATCTTGCTCGCGATAATTACCGTGACGGTCCTATCGTTCTTTAATGTGCCTTTAACGGCCTTTGCGTTTATGTCGGGTGCTGTAGCGATAGGCGTTGGCTTTGGTGCCAAGACAGTCATGGATAACTTTATCAGTGGTTGGATATTGATGTCTGAGCGCCCAGTTAGAATCAACGACATTGTTGAATACGAAGGACATTTAGGGCGTGTCATTGAAGTGGGCAACCGTTCGACCATGATTCGTCGCATTGATGGTGCCCACATGGTGGTTCCTAACAGTAGTCTACTTCAGGCAAACCTTATCAACTGGACCTTGGTCGATCCTAATATCCGAACCTCGGTCAGAGTCGGAGTCGCTTACGGCAGTGATGTTGAAAAAGTAAAAGAGATACTTGAAAAGGTCCTAAAAGATCATGAGGCCGTCATCGATGACCCTGCACCAATTGTCATATTCGAAGACTTTGGAGACAGTGCGCTAACCTTCGACCTTTGGTTTTGGGCTCGTGTCGGAGCCGTTAGAGAGTTGCGTGTGATTAGAAGTGATATACGCTTCAGCATTACCAAGCATTTCGAGGAAGCTGGTATTGTTATTGCATTCCCTCAACGAGATTTGCATTTCAAATTCGACAATCAGTCTAGCTTTCCTGTAACTATCAACCGGAGTAGTAAAGCTGATAATTCGAAAGACAATGAAAAGGGTGATAGCTAATGGAACATTATGATATATCGAATAAAGGTGGGCTGATCACCGAAACCGATGATGCTCCAAGAGCCTACCGTTGGTATAGGATGAATTATTCATCTGATGAAGATTGCCAGTGGTTGGATGAAAACCCTCTGCTCAATAATTTATTTAAAGAGCAACTGTTAAAAGCAGAAACACGGCCTGTTTTTTATCAAGATGAAGAATCCTTATTGATCTGCTTACGTGGCGTTAATCTAAACAAGAATGCTGATCCAGAAGATATGATTTCGATACGTTTGTGGGCAAACAATAACACCGTGATCACCAGTTGCAATCGGTCGAGTTTATCGCTTCAAGATATCTTTAAAAACTTAGAGAATGATATCGGCCCTAAAACACCGGGAGAGTTCCTTGCTGTGTTGATTGAGAGGCTGGCTATTCGAATTGAGGACTTTTTTGAGCAGTTTGAAGAACAGTTGGACGCTCAAGAAGATAGCATCGAAACAGCTGATAGTAGGGGGCTTGGAACCGAGCTTGGTAATTTGCGTCGTCAAGCGGCCACCGTAAGACGTTACTTAACCCCACAAAAAGATGCGCTCGATAAACTAAGCCGAGCGGCTAGTCCATTGCTCACAGAGGACTTGCTGGAAGAAATGCGGGATGACCGTGACAAAATTGCACGTTTACTCGAAGATTTAGAGTTATCCCGAGAACGCTCCATGGCGTTACAAGAACAGTTATTAGCCAAGATTGGTTATGAGCAAAACAACCGTTTATACGTACTGGCCATTATTTCTGCAATTTTCTTGCCGCTGACGTTTCTTTCAGGTTTACTCGGAATGAACGTCGCCGGACTACCGGGAACGCAAGACTCTAACGCTTTCTGGTTTGTGTCGGGACTGTGTTTATTGATAGCGATCGGTTTAATGGTGTGGTTTAAGTTTAAAAAATGGTACTAGCTACATACAGAGCAGCTTGGGTCTTTCATAATATTAAAACGTTGGAATGCTGTATCTAGGCTGTCATATGTGAGCAAGAAACTCGTATCCGCTTTATTGAGCCCAAGTATAATTTTCAAAGCCTCTGTAGCTTGTAAAGTACCCATGGTTCCAACGACTGGCGATAAAATCCCCTGATCTGCACAATTACCCTCTGGTAAGTTCATATTGGAGTACAAGCATTGGTAGCAAGCATGTTGTAGCTTTTGATTGAACACGGCCAACTGAGCTGAGAAGGCTACAGCTGTTGCTGAAACCAATGGAATCTGATTAGAGACCGACCATTCATTAATCAAAAACCGGCTGGTAAAGTTATCGGTGCAGTCTAAAACTAAGGTGAAACGCTCTGAATCCAGTTTATTTAAAACTTCAGGACTTGCCTTTTGGGTGAGTAAGTTGACTTTAATGGTTGGTGATAGGGACTCTAGGCTAGCTTTCGCTGACTCTGTTTTTGGCGAACCGATAGTTTCTATTCGATGAATAATTTGTCTTTGTAAGTTTGAGCTTTCGACTAAGTCATCGTCAACAACCGTAAGTTCACCAACACCTGCCGCGACTAAATAAAGTGCAGCAGGGGAGCCAAGTCCGCCCAAACCTATAATCAAAACATGACTATCTTTTATAGCTTCCTGTCCTTCGATATCAATCTCAGGCAAGATAATGTGGCGACTGTATTGGAGTAGCTCTTCTTTACTAAGCATAATAGCTTTTGAGGGTGAATATGAAGTGATTATCGCATAGCCATAAGTTTATAGCCAAGATAGTCCTTTTCGAAATTGCACTCTCATGCATCCGCTGATAATCTTAGACCTTTATAAATATTGATAAAAATACTATGTCTACAATCGGAACTCCTTTCTCATCCACTTCTAAGAAGGTCATGTTGCTCGGCTCAGGTGAACTTGGTAAAGAAGTCGCTATTGAGTTACAGCGCTTTGGCGTTGAAGTTATTGCCGTTGACCGCTATGAGCACGCCCCAGCGATGCAGGTGGCTCATAAAAGCTTCACAATCAATATGTTGGATGGCGCTGCTTTGCGGCAGTTAGTGGAGCAGGAGCGTCCTGACTTAATAGTGCCTGAAATTGAAGCTATTGCGACATCAACTTTGTTAGAGCTAGAAAGTGAAGGATTTACCGTTATTCCAACTGCTAGAGCGACAAATCTTACAATGGACCGAGAAGGTATTCGTCGCTTGGCTGCCGAGGAGCTTGGGCTTAAAACATCACCGTACCAATTCGCTGATACCTACGAAGAGTATCAGGCGGCGGTTAAAGAAGTCGGTATTCCGTGTGTAGTAAAACCAGTGATGAGTAGCTCCGGTAAAGGACAGTCGACCATCAAGTCAGAGTCCGATATCGATAAAGCTTGGCAATACTCACAAGAAGGTGGTCGCTCAGGCGAGGGTAGAGTCATTGTCGAAGGTTTTGTGGATTTTGATTACGAAATTACCTTGTTAACAGTCCGAGCCGTTAACGGTACCCAGTTCTGCGAACCAATTGGTCACACCCAAGAAGATGGAGATTATCGCGAATCTTGGCAGCCACAAGCGATGTCACCGCAGGCTTTACAACAAGCACAATACATGGCTAAAGCTGTGACGAATGACCTGGGTGGACGCGGTCTTTTCGGTGTTGAAATTTTTATTAAGGGCGATGAAGCTATTTTCAGCGAGGTCTCACCACGACCACATGATACTGGACTAGTCACATTAGTCTCTCAAGACTTATCTGAGTTCGCACTACATGCGAGGGCGATTCTGGGCTTGCCGATTCCAGTCATTCGACAAAATGGCCCTTCAGCCTCAGCCGTTATTTTAGTTGAAGGGGAGTCAAAAGAAGTGAGCTTTAGCAACCTTGAAGAGTCACTTTTAGAGCCTGATACTCACCTTCGCTTATTCGGAAAACCTGAAGTCAAAGGCAAGCGTCGCATGGGTGTTGCTTTAGCTAATGCAGACTCTATTGATAAAGCACGAGCAAAAGCTCGTGGTGTTTCATCTTCAGTAAAAGTTACACTTTAAGACAGGACTCAGGGGAGGGGAATAAACTCCTCCTCATCTCCAGGAACTTTAGGAAAGCGCCCGGCTTTCCAGTCCTCTTTAGCTCTTTCAATTCGTTCTTTAGAGCTAGAAACAAAGTTCCAATCAATATAACGTTTTCCAAGGTTTTCGCCGCCTATGAT
The DNA here is from genome assembly GCF_000981765.1 of Kangiella geojedonensis. Lineage (GTDB taxonomy): Bacteria > Pseudomonadota > Gammaproteobacteria > Enterobacterales > Kangiellaceae > Kangiella > Kangiella geojedonensis. Next base: position 1,225,952 of record NZ_CP010975.1, read on the forward strand.
AGCTAACCGTGTGTTTTCCTGCGCAAGAACGCTTACATTCAGGTCTGTATTAATGACGGCCATAGAGTGTTCATTTACGACGGTACCGTCTACGGTTGCGCTGCCTTTCGCCACATAAATCGCTAGTTCTTCCGCTTTGGGTAACGCCAAAGACTGCTCGGAAGCGAAGTCTGCTTCTACATACAAGGTTTCAGCAAAAGTTTTGACCGGCGAGGATTCGCCGTAAGCTGTGCCCATCATAATTCGAAGTTTAATATTCTCATCCGTGACGCATGGTATGTTTTCGGCTGGGTAGTGGTGAAACTCTGGCTCCATCTCTTCTTTATCTTCGGGGAGTGCAAGCCATAATTGCAGAGCATGAAGGCTGTGGGCTGTGCTGCTAATTTCGGGCCGCTCTCTTTCCGAGTGCACGATGCCTTTACCCGCAACCATTAAGTTGATATCACCCGGCGTAATCGTTTGGTGGCTGCCTAAAGAGTCGCGATGAAGAATTTCACCTTCGAAAACATAGGTCACTGTCGCGATGCCAATATGAGGGTGGGGGCGAACATTAATGCCTTTTCCAGCCTTAAAACTAGCTGGTCCCATATGATCAAAAAACACCCAAGGCCCAACCGCTTTTCTGCCCACCGTAGGAAATAGTCGCCTTACCGAAAAGCCGCCAAGGTCTTTCTCTTTGGGCCCAATGAGTTGCTCTACCGCAGGGCAAGGAGATTCGGTGCACTCGTTATTGGGTTTTGCTTCTAGTAAGTTGCTCATAGTGTTCACCCGGTAAGACTGTTTAGTTCAAATTAGCAACTTTCTAATAATTAAACAAATTCAAAACATCGATATTTTGTATAACAGTTAATTATAACCAGCGTAAAAAATGAGCTTGTTAAAAATTCAACAAAACACCTCAAAGCAAAGAAACTAATGGCTCAGGAGCTTTATCCACAAGCTTATTAACTGATTTTGTGGAAATGACGTTTAGTAAAGCTTGGTAAAGGTGATGGCTTAATATTTGCTACATTCACTCTGGTGAAATACAATATCTGTGTATTTGAATAATGGTTAAACTATGAGCTTAAAAGTCATTCGAATGATTTTACTGTTTACGTTACTTTCCGTAGCGGGGCAGCTTATGGCTTTTAATCAGCATTGTGACATGAGCTCAATGCCTGCAACCACAAGTATGAGCATGGACCATAGCAACATGGACCATAATAGTCATAGTTCCGATGAAGTGGTTACAATGCCGTGCTGTGATATGGCATCCGGCTGCGATATGGCAACCTGTGTTGCTTTGATGTTGAATTCATCAGTTAGCCATTCAGATTTTTTCAGCCAGTCAAGCCTTGTAAGTTCGTACATTAATAACTTTCATTCTTTAGCGTTACACTCTCTCTATAAGCCACCAATTCTCAGTTAACCCAGGATAGATCTATCCATTTGAAGTTGGTGAGCGTTTATATCTCTTTTCTACACCGTTATAAATAGCTCAACCTGAATCTAAAAGACGTTCCGCGTCGAAGTAATGTTAATTCAGTAGAGAAAGGTTATGAGTACCCTTAAAAGCGCAATATTATTAGTAGCTGCTTTATTGTTTAGCTCTGTGACGAACTCACAGGCTGAAACGAATGGCTATGGATACACACTCGAGTCGACATTAATCATGGCTATAGAAAATGATCCATGGTTGAGAAAAAGTCAGTTTAAAGAATTGTCACTGTTATCACAGGCTGAGTCACAAGCCAGTCTGCCTGACCCGAAAGCCTCAATTAATCTAGCAAACCTACCGGTAGATGACTTTAGTTTTAACAGCCAGCCTATGACTCAGTTTAAATTAGGATTCAGCCAGACTTTTGCAAGGGGCGATTCACTCGACTTAAAGCGAGAAATAAATCAGCTTCAAGCCAGTGTCGAACCTACCATGAGGATAAACCGTAAAAACCAATTAATTATGGTGGTTGGAGCCTTGTGGCTTGATGTGCATAAAGCTCAACAAAGTATTGCGTTGATTAATGATAAGAAGTATTTGTTTGAAGAACTAAGAGAAGCGGCAGAAATTAGCTACACATCAGCATTATCACAAACCAGTCAACAAGTAATTATTCGTGCAGATTTAGAGTTAGCAAAGCTGGATGACCAAGTTACCGTTTACTCAGATAAGTTACACACTTCGATACGTCAACTTAGCGAGTATATTCAGCTCCCGCAGAGCTACTTAAGCGATAGAGAATACGGGAGTGTCTCCTTTGTTAGCCAATCATTACCACGAATGACTTTAATCGAAAAAAAGGATGGTTTTCAGCAGCACCCGCTGATTAAGTCGGTCGATCAAAGTATCAAAGCTTCACAAAAGGTGGTCAACTTAAAAAAACAAAGTTACAAACCCCAATTTACTGTAAATGGTAGCTATGCTTTTCGAGAAGATGCAGCTGATGGAATGCAACGTCCGGACTTCTTTAGCTTAGGCGTGAGCTTTGATATTCCGTTGTTTACTGGAAACAAACAAGATCTTGATGTGCAAAGCGCTGTTTACGATAAGGAAGCTAAGCTTGAAGAAAAAGCATTGCTATTGAATCACTTGATGTCCGCTTATAACACTGAACTTTCACGATTGAATAAGCTAAAAGAACGACACAAACTTTACAGCGAGTCAATCCTGCCCCAAGTTAAGCACCAAGGCGAAGCTTCTATGAACGCATATAGCAATAACGAAGCTGACTTTGCTGAGTTAGTGCGAGCACGTATTGATGAAGTTAACGTTCAACTCACAGCATTGGATATTGCAGTTGAAATCGAGAAAACAAAATTACGCGCTAACTACTACCAGGCTAAAACACCTTCTGAACTGTTAGCTCAGATAAGCTCTTCATACAAAACTACTGACGTCACTGATGAGTTGAGTCCCTCCAACAACCCAATCAACTCAGGAGATCGACATGAATAAAAAATCTATTGCTTATGCCGGTGTTGGCTTCTTATTTGGGGGGGTGGTTGTGTTGACTATGCTCCAGCTTTCTCCTGACAATACGGAGGGCAGCGCTAAAGCAAGCAAAGAACCTCTATATTGGGTTGCACCAATGGATGCTAGTTATCGTCGTGATAAGCCTGGTAAGTCGCCTATGGGTATGGATTTAGTGCCTGTCTATAAGGAGGGTGACGATTCTGGTGATAGTCTTGGCACCGTAAAAATTGCTCCCAATATCATCAATAACCTTAGCGTTAAAACGGGCAAGGTTTCGAAAAGTCACTTAGTTGACCAGATTAATACCGTTGGCTATGTTGCATATGATGAAACCACATTAACCCATATCCACTCGCGGACAGATGGTTGGGTAGAAAAGTTATATGTTAGCCATAACGGTGAGTATATCGAGGCAGGACAACCTCTTTATACCCTTTACTCACCAACCTTAGTCAACGCTCAGCAAGAATATTTATTAGCAAAAAAGCGAAACAGTCAAAGTTTAATGAACGCTGCAAAACAACGTTTACAATCGTTGAACTTTGGAGCTGAAGAACTTAAAAAGTTGGTTCGTACTGGAAGGCCGCTCCAAAATGTCACCTTTTATGCTGAGTCGGCGGGTCTTATTGATAACCTCAATGCAAGAGAAGGTGTGTTTTTACAGCCGGGTACGCGCTTAATGACCATCGGAAACCTAGACAGAGTCTGGGTTGAGGTGGAGTTGTTTGAGCGACAACTTCCTTATGTTGCTGTGGGGCAAAAGGTTGAAATGACGTTAGATTACTTACCATCCAAAATGTGGTCTGGTGAAGTTGATTATATTTATCCGATGGTCGACTCCGTCAACCGAACAGCAAAAGTGCGGCTGGAATTTGGTAACTCTGAACATCAACTCAAACCAAATATGTTCGCTAATATTAGCATTAATACAGAGTCTCATGAGCAGGTACTTCAGGTTCCGCATCATGCTGTGATTCGCACTGAAAATAATGATCGTGTTGTGCTTGCGCTGGGGGATGGGAAGTTCAAATCCGTTAGTGTGGAGCTTGGGCGTACCACCAGTGACTCAATTGAAGTTTTGAGCGGTTTGGTTGAAGGCGATGAAGTGGTGCTAAGTGGGCAGTTCTTAATCGATTCAGAGTCGAGCATAGAATCTGACTTTAAGCGCTTTACTGATAGTGATACTGGTCATGATGATCACGAAATGGCAAGCGCACCTCCATCAGCTAAAGTTACAGGAACCATCAATTCTGTTGATGCCGAGAGCCAAACGGTCAATATTTCACGTGGTCCTATTGAGAAGTGGAACCGAGGACCAATGACCATGGATTTCGACTTGGATGAATCTCTATCCATTGATGACTTCATGATTGGCGGCAACATAGAGTTCACATTTGAAGTACGTGACAGCGGCTTTTTTATTACTGAAATACACCAAGCGGTGAAGGAACATCAGCATGATTAATCAAACCATTAAGTGGTCAATAAAAAACCGCCTGCTGGTATTGTTAGCCACTGTCATCATTGCAGGCCTCGGTATTTATTCTTTTAAAAATACCCCAGTTGATGCGCTGCCTGATTTATCGGATGTTCAGGTTATCATTAAAACCAACTACCCTGGTCAGGCTCCACAGGTTGTTGAAGATCAGGTGACGTACCCTTTAACTACCGCCATGCTGTCAGTACCCGGAGCACAGACCGTTCGAGGCTTTTCATTCTTTGGTGACTCGTATGTGTACGTGATTTTTGATGAAGAGACTGACCTTTATTGGGCACGAAGTAGAGTACTGGAATACTTAAGTCAGGTTGCACCTAGACTACCTGACACTGCAAAACCACAGCTAGGACCTGATGCGACAGGTGTAGGCTGGGTGTATTTATATGCCTTAGTGGATAAAACCGGTAAGCACGATTTAAGTGAGCTGAGATCAATACAAGACTGGTTTTTAAAGTATGAATTACAAACAGTTGCAGGTGTGTCTGAAGTCGCTCCAGTCGGCGGTATGGTCAAACAGTACCAGGTAAAAGTCGATCCTGAAAAACTGAAAGCTCTAAACATTCCACTTGAGATGATTAAGGTGGCCATACAGCAAGGTAACCAAGAAGTGGGAGCCTCTGTGGTAGAGTTGGCCGAAGCAGAGTATATGGTCAGAGCAAGTGGTTATATCGACAGCACTGATGACCTTAAAAATATACCTCTCGGCACAAACATCAAAGGAACTCCGTTGTTGTTAGGCGAACTTGCTGAGATTACTACTGGCCCACAAATGCGCCGTGGCGTGGCAGATTTGAACGGGCAGGGTGAAGTGGTTGGCGGCATCGTGGTTATGCGTTATGGAGAAAATGCTCAAGCTACTATTGATGGGGTAAAAGCTAAGCTCAAAGATCTCAAGAAAGGTCTTCCTGACGGCGTCGAAATCGTAACCGTCTATGATCGCTCAGGTTTAATACAAGATGCCGTGAGCAATCTGTGGATTAAACTGCTGGAAGAGTTTGCGGTCGTAGCGTTAGTTTGTATATTGTTTTTGTTCCACATTCGCTCTTCCCTTGTAGCAATTATCAGTTTGCCAATAGGAATTCTAGCGGCATTTATTATCATGAAGTTGCAAGGTTTAAACGCTAACATTATGTCTCTTGGGGGAATCGCTATTGCTATCGGTGCCATGATTGATGGCGCGATCGTTATGATAGAAAATATGCATAAGCATATGGAGCGAACGCCTTTAACCAAGAAAAACCGGTGGGAAATTGTTTATAACTCAGCCAAAGAAGTGGGGCCGGCATTGTTCTTTAGCTTGCTAATCATTACCGTGAGTTTTATCCCTGTTTTCACCTTGGAGGCGCAAGAGGGCAGGATGTTTTCACCTCTAGCCTTTACCAAGACTTATGCCATGGCGGCATCAGCTGCACTTGCGATCACTTTAGTGCCAGTATTGATGGGGTATTTTGTTCGAGGGAAAGTTCGTGCAGAGCATGCTAACCCAGTAAACCGCATACTTACATTTATCTACAAGCCAGTACTGCGAACGGTGTTAACTTACCCTAAAACAACACTTTTGGCTGCTGTGGCTGTGTTGCTAATTGGTTTATGGCCCGTCAACAAAATTGGCACCGAGTTTATTCCTCCTCTCGACGAAGGCGATCTCATGTACATGCCAACAACTTATCCAAGTTTGTCGGTTGGCGAGGCTCGAGAGATTTTGCATAAAACCGATAGGCTAATTAAAACGGTTCCTGAAGTAAAAACGGTGTTCGGTAAAATTGGGCGTGCTGAAACAGCAACGGATCCAGCGCCATTAACCATGATCGAAACCTTTATCCAGTTTAAACCAAAGTCAGAGTGGAGAGAGGGTGTTACTACTGACACCATAAAAGATGAGCTGAACGCATTAGTAAAGTTCCCCGGGCTCACAAATGCTTGGGTTATGCCGATCAAAACGCGTATCGATATGCTCGCGACGGGCATTAAAACACCTGTTGGTATCAAAGTTTCAGGCCCTGACTTATCCAAAATTGAGGACATTGGTAAGCAGCTAGAAATTATTCTAAAAGATATTCCTGGGACAAGCTCAGTTTACTCAGAGCGTGTTGCAGGTGGGCGCTATATTGATATTGATATTGATCGAGTTAAAGCCGCTAGGTTTGGTTTGAGTGTCCAACAAATACAGAGTGTTATCGGCGCTGCTATTGGTGGTATGAACGTCTCTTATTCGGTTGAGGGCTTAGAGCGTTATCCGATAAATGTGCGCTACCCACAAGAGTATCGAAACTCGCCTGAGAAGTTGGCAGAGTTACCGATTGTAACGGCAAGCAAGCAACGAGTAGCTCTTGGGGATGTGGCCGATATCTCTGTTAAAGATGGACCGCCCGGTATTAAAAGTGAAAATGCTCGATTGAATGGATGGACGCTGGTAGACATCGAAGATGTTGACCTTGGCTCTTATGTTGAACATGCACAACAAGTCGTATCTGAAAAACTTGATCTCCCAGCAGGTTATGCCATTAATTGGTCTGGGCAGTACGAGTACATGTTACGAGCGAAAGAAAAGTTAAACTATGTTATACCGCTAACATTAGTTATTATCGTGTTACTGCTTTTCTTAAACTTCAAAAGTTTTGCCGAAGTCGCCATTATTATGGGCACATTGCCCTTAGCCATGGTCGGTAGTATTTGGCTGATGTACTTACAGGGATTTAATTTCTCAGTAGCGGTAGGCGTAGGTTTTATCGCTTTAGCTGGAGTCGCTGTTGAGATCGGTGTCATTATGTTGGTCTATTTGAATCAGTCGTATCAAGCAATGCTCAAAAACTCTCGCGAGATAGGAACATCACCAACTATTGAACAGTTAAAAGAGGTTGTTGACGCGGGAGCGGGGCAGAGAGTGCGTCCTGTAATGATGACTGCTTTATCAATTATCGTCGGCTTATTACCAATTCTTTACGGAACAGGTACCGGATCAGAAGTCATGAGCCGTATTGCAGCGCCAATGGTCGGTGGTATGGCAAGCTCAGTCATTCTGACGCTCCTTGTGATTCCCGCAGTTTTCTATTTGTGGAAAAAGACATCATTAAAACTTTAAGTTCTTATACCTAATGCCACCTTATTGGTGGCTTTTTTAGTCATTGTTATTGTTATTACTAGTGGCTTCTCAAGGGGCCAAAGTCCATAATTTTAGTTAAACAACCATTTACACATCAAAATGATATGATGTATCATATCATTTATGTTGATAAGGATAAGTGCGTGTATGCGAAATCTGAATGAAGTTATCGGCCATGCTGACCAATTCTGCAAGCAACAGGGTGGCAGGTTAACGGAGAAGCGTAAAGAAATACTTTCTCAGTTGATTAAGTCGAATAAAGCTCTGTCGGCATATGAACTTATCGATGCTTATAAGCAGGAGAGTGGTTCTGATATTCCACCCATGTCAGTTTATCGAATATTGGATTTTCTCGAAGAAGCTCAATTGGTTCATAAGTTGAAGTTGGCTAATAAATATGTCGCTTGCTCACATATCTGTAGCGATCATAAGCATGAAGTACCACAGTTTTTAATATGTGGAAATTGTAGTCGAGTAGAAGAAATCAGTGTTAGCCACACAACCATCAGTGACATCAAAAAAAGTGTTAAAAACGCCGATTTCAGTTTGGTTTCTCCCCAGCTTGAGATCAATTGTATTTGTAACCGTTGTATTCCTGATAAGGACTTGATGCAGGACTAAAATCATGCAAAATCCACAACCCATCTCTGACAAAATTGCGATTAGCCTTTCGTTGGCTTGCGCAGTACATTGTTTAATCACGCCGTTCCTTTTAGTCGCTATGCCTAGTTTGGCGGTGCTAGGGCTTGGTGATGAATTATTTCATAAAACTATGGCCATCTTAGTGATACCAACCAGTATCATTTCATTGACCATAGGGTGTAAAACACATAAAAAATACCGTTTGTTAATGTTGAGTTTCATAGGTTTAACACTATTGATTTCTGCTTTAATGCTTCACGAAAACCTAGGTGAAATAGGAGAAAAGCTTTTAACAGTTATTGGTGCTGCGTTTATCTCCTATAGTCATTACTCTAACTTCAAGCTTTGTCAGGCCATTAAACACTGCCCCTGCAGTGAAGATAGTAAATGATAGAGACCGATATGATAAAAGAACAACTTCCTGACATAACGAGTGATACATCAAGCCAAAAGAGCTACAGCTTACGGTGGGTAGGCATGGAAGGCATCGCCGTTCCTTTACACTTAAGCGACAAAGATGCTGTAGGGCAGGTTATTAATTCATCAACATCAATCTATGTAAGCCTGGACAGTGTAGAATCGAAAGGCATTCACATGTCTAGGTTGCATAAAAACATTAATCAATTATCAACCTTAAAACTGGCTAAGCAGTCTCTGGATAAACTATTAAGATCTGCTATTAAGTCCCAAGAGGGTATAAGTTGTAATGCAAAGGTTAGATTGGAGTTTGATGTAACTTTTGAGAAGTCTTCATTACTCAGTAAAAATAGTGGTTATCAGAGCTATCCAGTTGCGATAAATGGTGAAGCGTCATTAGATAATACGGATTATGAATACGAACTGACAATACCATATTCTAGCACTTGCCCGTGCTCTGCAGCCTTAGCCCGTCAGCTGTATAGCCAGCAAATTGATCAAAGGTTTGAGGGCGAGAGTATTAGTAAGCAAGAATTACTTAACTGGGTTCAATCAGCACAAAATAGTTTTGCAACACCGCACAGTCAACGATCTTACGCTTACTTAAAGCTCAAACTTAAACAGGGTGAGTTGTTGTCCCTGAAGTCTTTAATTACAGTGTTAGAAGATGTTATCGGGACTCCAGTACAAACAGTCGTTAAACGAGTCGACGAGCAAGAGTTTGCGAGACTGAATGGTCAAAACTTGATGTTTTGTGAAGATGCCGCAAGAAAGTTAAAGCAGTATCTAGAGCAAAATGATTCTATAGTTGATTATTGGATAAAAGTCGAGCACCAAGAAAGTTTGCATGCGCATAATGCAGTAGTTATGGACCAAAAACAGCAAGTATTAGACACCAAACTATAAATACAATGTTTTATATTAACCAACTTAGACCTGAACCAGCCTTCGGGATGCGTGTTAATATAAATCATAAATATTGTTTATAACAATCTATTATAGAGTAGGGGCTTGAGTGGAGTTTTTAGCAGATTATGGCTATCTTGGACTTTTTATATCTGCATTTTTAGCAGCGACGATTTTACCTTTAAGTTCAGAACTCGTATTAACTGGGCTTCTACTTAATGGCTTATCGCCTGCAAAACTTTTGCTGGTTGCTACCCTCGGCAATGTTCTCGGCTCTTTAACCAATTACGGACTTGGATTTTGGGCAAGTAAAGCCGTTGTGCAAAAGTGGCTCAGAATGTCTGAGCCGGAGTTTGAAAAAGCAGAGGGGCGGTTTAATAAATACGGTCTTACCGCATTACTCTTTGCGTGGGTACCGATTATTGGCGATCCTTTAACGGTTATCGCAGGAATCTTGCGTGTAAACCTTCTATGGTTTGTCATTCTTGTCACAGCAGGGAAGTTCTTACGATACTTTGTCGTGGCGAGCATCGTCATTAGCTAAAACCACAACAAAGATTGTCCTATAAATACAGGCATACTTAATATAGGTTGCAGCTATAAAATTATAGTAATAGGTAGAGCAGGCTGTGCATTGAAGCTGCTAAATAGACTTACAAATTTAGCAGTTACACCATTTTCTATTTGACATTTTTTAACAACTCATTATTTGTATTGGACCTAGAACTTGGTTATTGTGGGATTCAGCAAACGGGTGACCACACATCAATTTTAAATGTATAGGAGATACTTATGTTACGTTATGCCTTGATATTTTTAGTTATCGCATTAGTTGCTGCGGCATTAGGGTTTGGTGGTATTGCTGGTTCAGCAGCAGGAATTGCAAAAATTATTTTTTATATCTTTCTAGTGCTGCTAGTTATTTCTGCAGTTATGCATTTAATAAAAGGGAAGTAGCTATACAAGCTAGAATAAATCAAGAAGAAGGGCATTAACTTGCCCTTTTTATTTGTAAACAAATAGTATTATTTGGCCCCCAAAAACACTTTCAATGTGCTTTATTACGCCTAGCTATCACTAACCCAACGCCAACCAGAAACCAACAGCAATCATTAAACTTCCTGAGAGGCGGTTAATTAATCGTACATTGTCGCTGCGCTGCAAAACTCGTCTTAAAGTCTTTCCACCTGTGGCATAGAGCATCAAAAAAGTAAATTCACTTAACAGTATGATTACAACCAAGGCCGCGAGTTGTGGTGGCATCGGCAGTTCGGGGTTGATAAATGAAGGTAATAAAGACACGGTAAAAGCCCAGCCTTTAGGATTGGCTATCGCAGTAACAAAGCCTTGCGTCGCCAATTGGCGTCCCGACACACTCTTAGGACTGTTGTCGCCTAGCTCAATGGCCATCTTTCCGCGAGAACGCCACATCTGTATCCCAAGGTAAATTAGATAAGCGCCGCCACCGTACTTTAAAATCAAAAATGCCGATGGGTAATTCAGCATGACGCTAGCAACGCCAACAACAGCTAACACTGAAACCAACGCTACGCCAATCAATTCTCCCCACATCATGTACATGGTACGCCGAACACCAATACTCATACCAAGCGTTAGTGATAGGGTCATACACATTCCTGGTGTAGCAGAAATGACAAGAAACGTTGGAATAAACAGCAATAATAATGTTGTATCTAGCATCTTATGTGCGTGAACTTATGTAGAAACATGTGTTTTTCGATTAGCTAACCTATTGAAACTTTGTATAAATATGACTCAAATGATGACTTTTAGTTGTATTATTTGCAAGTGAATCTCTTAAAAAAATGTGTAATACAACAACTTCTCAATATAATCTCTGTTCTACTAACTGGAGCAAAAGGTATAGAGGCCAATTAGCAGCAGTAAAGCATTTATTAGTCGCAAAAAGGTTACTTTATTCACTCTTACCTGTAAAAAGACGCCAAACTGGTTGCCCCAAAGTGCAAAGGGTAAAAACGGTAATGCTGTTGTAAATTCACTTAGAGTCAGGATGCCTAAGACTGAAAAGCCCAATAGTTTGAATACATTCATAGCTGCAAAAAAAACGCTGGCGGTAGCAATAAACTTTTTTGGGCTGAACCCTTTTGCAGAGAGGTACATCATTAATGGCGGGCCTCCAGCATGAACTAAAGTACTGCTAAAGCCTGACAAACTGGACATAAATAAACTTCCAGCTTTGCTGCTTAATAGAGTCCATTTTGAGTTACCGAGTATTAAACCTTTAAGTGAGAAAATGATGCAGGTTGCAGCGATAACGATCTTAAGGTGGCTTATTGATACATAACTGACAACCGCATGAGCAATGAGTATTCCCATAACAGCTCCAGGAATGAGACTGTAGAGCAACTTGCTGTCCCATTTCATCCAGTAGCTTTTTACACTAAAGATGTCGGCTATAATTAAGATCGGGAGCATTAAAGCTATGGCTTGAGTAGCAGGGAGCTTTAACATTAGAAGGGGCACGGCGAAAACACCTAATGCCCCTGCAAAACCTGACTTAGAAACACCTGTAACGAAAACAACAAAAGCAATTAAGATGATTGTCATTAAATCCATAGGTTCGATACTGGGAGTTTCCTAGTGAACCAAAGGCAAGTCAAACCACAGAGCCTCTATACCTTCTAAAGCTTCTATGACGACCATATCGTTTTGCTCTAATGCAAACGCATCACCAGCGGAAAAAACTGTATTTCCAACCTTTATCGTGCCTTCGACTAAATGCAAATACCCTATGCGGTCTTTGGTCTTGAGCTCGTGGCTTTCAGAACGGATCAACCTTAAACGATAGAGGCTCGCATCTTGGTTTATTGATAGTGAATCATCAAGACCATTTGGTGTAACCAATGGGGTTAAGGGGCCATTCTGTTCAATCCGCTTTTGCTCATAACTCGGCTTGATACCTGTAATTTTTGGTTGAATCCATATTTGAAGAAAGTTCACAGTTTCTTCATCTGAAGCATTATACTCAGAGTGGGTTACACCACTTCCTGCGCTCATTCGCTGAACTTCGCCAGCAGGAACAGTGTATTTATTACCAGTGCTATCTTTGTGCTCTAATGCACCGTTAATGACATATGAGATAATCTCCATATCACGGTGACCGTGAGTTCCAAAGCCTTCTCCCGGTTGAACGATATCATCATTTATTACTCGTAACACAGAGACTCCCATGTGATTTGGATCATAGTAGCTTCCAAATGAAAAGCTGTGGTTACTCTGTAACCATCCCATATCAACGCGACCGCGTTCGTTTGATTTGCGAATATATTTCATGGTTAAACTCCACATTTAATCTGATGGAGCTAGTCTAGTATGGTTTAAACCATTTAAAAATTAGTGTTTTTAGCTTTAATTGTTCTTATTTAAAGAATGGTCCAGTTAAACACTTTCGGAGGTAGGTAATGACAAAGTCTTGTGCCGTAATTCGCCAATAAAGCTTCTAGCTGCAGGGCCAAGGCGATCACCATCTTTAAAAACTAAATGCAACTGTACATTTCTAATACGACCCTGCTTGAGTTTTAAAGGAATAAGTGACCCGTTGACTAACTCTTGATCTATTGAGCTCACAGGTAACCATGCAAAGCCTAGGCCTTTGGTGATCATATCAATAGATGTTCTCATATGACTGACTGTCCAGCGCTGATTAGCCCCAAGCCAACCTTCATCTTTTTCATGAGAAACGGCAGAGTCTCTAACAACTATTTGTCTAAAGGAACGTAAATCCTGAAGCTCAAGCTCTCTATCAAGCTGATGTAGTGGATGACTTGGGCAGGCCACTGCCATCATTTCTAGTTGGCACAACTCTTCACTAAAACTATCGCCCAACTCTATAGGTGATACGGCAATATCCGCTTCGCCACTTTCTAATAACTCATTAGCGCCTGCCAGAACAGACTCCATTATCTCGATATTGAGTAGCGGGTATTGTGAAGAAATACTGTCGAGTACCTCGTAAAGTATGCGTTGTGGGAACACCTCATCAACAGCCACTCTCAACTGAGCTTCAATGCCTTCACCAAGTGTTTGACCTACGGCTTCTACTTTTGCCGCCTCATCTAATAGGTAATTCGCTCTACGCAGCATCATCTCACCGGCTTTGGTGATTTCAGTTTTTCTACCAACAACCTTAAAAAGCTTTACGCCAAGTGTGTCTTCAATCTTGCCTACTGCGTTATGTATGCTGGACTGACTTTTATTTACACCCTCAGAGGCCTGATTGAAGCCACCGTACTCGACAACAGATTTAAACATTCTCCACTGTTCTAAAGTAATTCGTAACATTTGTTATCCTGTACTATTGATGATCATTTATGGTTATTTGAGTGGTGTAAACTGCCTGTTTGAGGAACTTCCACCATTATTTGTTTAAGGGTATTGCCGTCGATTTGTTTTATTTAATATAGATTGAGCTCTAACAAGATACAACCACAATCATTCTTATAAATCGAATAAAAGATATTGAATTATCGAGTTTTAATTGAAATCAGCAAATTATATTATTACAAGCATAGTTAACCTGAAACACATTCTTAAGTAACAATATTTCAAAGAGTGGGTGTAACTTAAACAAGTGAGTTTCATCGATATTCGTTTTAGGAGAGTCAAATGACTGTAATTACTCTCCAACTTAAACGTCAACGAGTAGAAGAGCTTCTAGTCCGGTATAAAAACGTTTCGGCAAGGACTTCTATGGCTATCGCAATCATGTCTATAGAACCATTACCTATGCTATGCATTTCCTCAACAATGAACCAAAATTTGAACAGCTTGTTGAAACCGCATTTGTTTATCACGATATAGGGCTTTGGACAGATCATGAATTGGTTTATCTTGAGCCATCAGAAGCGGTAGCGCTGGCTGACAATGAAAAGTATGAATGGGAGCTTGACGCTGATGCACTAAGAGGTGCAATTCATTGGCACCATAAAATTTCACCAAAAGGGCCTCACCAGCAAGTTATCGAAGCTTGCCGAAAAGCTGACTGGATAGACGCATCAAAAGGCTTCCTTCGAAAAGGGCTAAGTAAAACAACAATTAAGGAAGTTGAGGCAGCATTTCCAAACTTAGGTTTTCACGACACATTATTGCGACTTGCAAAAGAGTATGGTGGTTCAATGCTGGCGGGAGGTATAAAGGTTACTCGTGGTATAGTAAAGTGGTAGTGAGTAACCAGTTAAACAGCAAAGCTAACTTCAGCAGCATTAATTTTTATCGCTGGTGATAATATCACTACCACAGTTATCACATTTTAATATGGGCAATTTCTGTGCCTTATAATTAGAAATGATTTGTTCTAGTTCACTTCCTGAGACCCCCATTGATGAGCAAATTTTATCGATTGATTGTTTTTCAGAGCTCGTTATCACTCCATCATCTAATGCGGTTGCGATTTCTTTTTCAAGGTGCTGTCTACGTACACGCAATTCATCACCAAACTTTGCAGCTAGCATTGCCGCTGGCAATGCAACAATGCCGACGCCAAGTAACATAATAAAAATGGAGATAAATTTTCCAAGAAAAGTGACAGGAACAACATCACCATATCCTACTGTTGTCATAGTCACGACAGACCACCAAATTGCATCTGGTATGCTTCCAAACACATCAGGTTGTACATTATGCTCAACGCTATACATTACGCTGGCAGAAAGAATAACAAGAACGCTAACTATAAAAACTGCGGCTCCAATGCTAGGTAACTCTTTCTTCAAAACATCACCAAACAATTTCAACCCTTTGAAATAATGGGTTAGCTTCAGTAAACGCAACATTCTTAACATTCTCAAATAGCGTAGATCTATTGGGATTATAAATGCTAGATAGAATGGAACAATAGCAACGAGATCAACAAGCGCTACCGGTGTGAAAAAATACTTTATACGTGATCGAGTTGGTGTTGACTCATCGAGATCTTGATGCTCAGTACAAGCCCATAAACGAGCAAAATACTCAACTGTAAAAATAACTACCGAAAAGATATTGAAGTAGTAGAGTTCAAGATGATACCTCTGACTAATTGGAGCATATGACTCTAAAACTACTGCAACAACATTGGCAATAATTAATAATACAATAAAGCTGCTCAATATTTTGCTTAGCGAAGATCCATCGAACCCATCTTCAAGAACTTTAAATGTCTTTTGTTTATTGATGATTGAATTCATGCTTCACTACCTATGAGTGTATATTATATACTTAAACTCAAAGACCCTGAGCCTGCTCTTCTTTTATAAAAGTAAAGTAAGCACGTGTTACAGGGATAGCAATTTGAGAAATAAGTGCGCTCCCCCAAAGAAGGTTACCTACAATGGAAGGAACATGAGGTAAAACTGCTAATGTGAATAGTGCTAAAGCAACCCCAACCATACGGACTTTAGGGGTAGCAAACCGGTGTGCGACACGCGTTTCAATATTGAATTGAATCCACAATAAACAAAGTAAATAAGATGCCAGTCCGAGACAGCCAATCACACCGTACTTCAAAGGATAGGGCTCCCAGAAGCCAGCTTTCACTTCTCCTGCTAGCGCAACGCCTATCATTATCGCTGACAGCATTAGGAATAGATGTGCCAACCACCAATTAACTAGCGTCCATTTTGCTTGGCTTTTAGGTTTGCCGTTACCAACAAAATCAAAGTAAATCCAACACTGGACAAAAACAGCGATCCCACCAAAAATAAAATTAACCAGAATACTTGGGTCAACTTTATATATGCCTTTATCAGACAGGGTGACAACAAGTTTAAAAAAACCTTCTCCAACAACTATCAATAGTAAGAGTGCAAAACGTTCTGACATATGCCCCAAACGTGGCAAGAAGCGCTTATTTTCTAAGATACCAATTTTAGGCACCATATAGAGAAGCTGTATTGCGACAATCCCCATACCTAATAGCCAATAACGGTAGGGAGCAGGTACGAATGCGCTGGTAGCAAAAACAATAGCTAGCAAAAAAAAGTTTCGACTTACGCCACGCGCAAGTTTAGTCGTTTCAACGCCTAGCCGATTGGTCCTGTGGTACAGGTAAGCGGTAATGAGTCTATTCGCAGCATATGCGAGAGCGAAATACTGCCATCCTTTACCGGTTACATGTGGAATTGAGGCTGCCATTACCATTGCAGTGACTATTTGGCATGACATGATCAAGCGATGCTTTACGTCTGTGCTTACATACAGCGAGTTAAATACACTTGAGTCAGCCCAGGCAAACCATATTGCAACAAATAGTACTGCGAAGGTAAAAAAACCATCCACTGAGAGGTGATCACTCAAATAGTTACCCAGTAAGAAAATAATAACAACATGTATCAGGTCATAAAATAGCTCAACCCAATGCACATGCTCATGAACTTCTTTTTGATCTAAGTGGTGTCTTGGTAATCGCCACATAGGATGGTTTTCGAGGGCCATATTATTTCTCCGGCTTTTCCCAAGAGAAAGGCTTCATAGCCTCATCAACTTTTGTATGTGTTAAGGCATTAGTAAAATTCGAGATCAGTTTAGAAGCAAGCCCAGTGAGCACTTCAAGCGCCTGTCTTTTGGTGTAGCCGGCTTCTAAAAACATATTTAACTTCTCGTCCCCAATATGGCCTCTATGATCAAGCAAGGACTTAGTAAAGTTATGGAGAGATTGAAGTTTAGGATCTGGAATCTGTGTTCCATTTCGTAATGCATTAATTACTTCATCCGGCATTTTTGCAGACTTCATCATCCATGTATGACCTGGTACACAGTAATGGCAGTTATTTTCGAAGTTAGATGTCATGAACACGACTTGCTGCTCAAGTGGCGTCAAAGTTGTATCATTCATAAATGCAGAAAAAGTATCATTATAGGCTTTATAGGTCGCCGGTGCTTCAGCCAAAACTTTGTGTAGATTTGGTATCATCCCAAAGGCCGATAATGATTGTTCCATCAGAGGTTTTGATTCTTCAGGTGCTGTGTCAGGCTCATAGTAAGTAAACATAAAATAATTCTCCTAATTTAGAATTTGATTTAATAAACTTTCAAAAGTCTCAGTTTCTTGTGCACCAGATAGCATTTTTCTTCCGTTAAAAATAAACAGAGGTACACCTTGAATGCCATTGTTACGCCAATATTGCTCAATAGACTGCACTTCATTACTGAGTGTATTGTTCGATAGAATATTCAAAGCTTCAGCAGCATCCAGTCCAACTTGTTTGATAAGTATAAGAAGTTCCGACTCGGTGAATTCTCCATGATCACTGAAATAGTGCGTAAATAACGCTTCAGCAAGCTCGGATTGTCGCTCACTTTCTTTAGCCCAGTGGAGAAGTTGGTGACACTGGTGAGTGTTAAGCATTTTCATTTCATCGAAGTAGTTGAAGGTGAAACCAACTTTTTTCCCTTCTTCAGTCAGCATAGCTCTAGACTTAATACTGCCTTTAAGCGTGGTACCATATTTATTCGCAAGATGTTCTCTCAAGTTCTCACCGTGCGAAGGCATATTTGGATTCAGCTCAAACGGGTGCCAGCTAATATTTACTTCAATGGTGTCAGCATATTTTTCCAATGCTTTTTTTAGTCGCCCATAGCCAATAACACACCACGGGCAAACGACATCAGAAATAATATCAATATTGAGAGGTATCTTGCTTTCTGGCGAAGTCATGCTTACTTCCTCTCAACAATAATGGCCGTTATCGTGGTATCACCAATATTCTTAACTTGATGCTCCCAACTGTCATGCCACATCACATAACCGTCAGGAATTTCCATTGTCATTTTATTTTTACCTGCTGAAATAGTGGCCTTGCCACCGTTCTCGAAATACACTGTTTCAGCATTGTGTTTATGCCAGTTGTCTTGCTCTCCCGGCTTAAGCGTCATTTTCAATACATAGACATCATCATTTTCAAGAAGGAGAGAGTAGTGTTTTGGTGAAGCAATATGAGCATGCTGAGCATGTGCGACATTGTCCGCATTCGCGGCAGTCAATGCCGGACAGCCTAGCAATGTATAACCTAATACCACTACAAATATTAACTGTTTCATCGTATTTCCTACTTATGCATACCACGAATTGGATAATTGTTTTCCGGGTTACGTATCCAAGCCAGTCCGTTAACTAGAGATTTCAGCTCTGGTCGAACAAAGGGGTTGTTGGAAATATCAGCAACCTGTACTTTCCCTTGGCTATTTACAACAAATAAGCCTGGCTCAGCGAACGGATGGTCAGTTTCTTGAGGAGACCTAGGATCAGAGATAAAAAGACCAAGCTCTTTCATTTGCTCAAGGGTCAATCCATAAGCGATAGGAAAGTCCACGTCTAATTGCTCTAAATGGCTTTCAAGTTGTGCCTTGCTATCGCCAGAAACAGCAATTAAATCAACACCCGTTTGTGCCAGGGTGTCTTTCATGCCTTGTAGATGGTTAAGGTATCGAGTACATAATGGACAATGCCTACCACGATAAACCACTATCATTTTCCAATCTAAACCATTTTCTGGCGTTGCTAGTGTTTTAACCTCACCATTAAGAAGGGTTGCTTTAATTTCTGGAAAGTCTGCTCCAGCGTGTAATTTATTGGTGTACTCGATACTCATTAAGCGGCTCCTTTAAAATGCTCATTGATGTGAGCTTCAAAGCGTTTAAAGTCGTTTTCAACGTCGGCATTTTTCATAACGTCAAAGGCAGCAAAAGTTGGTAATGGCTGCATACCGAAGAACTTGAAGTTCATGTGCATCGGGAACATTAAATCATCAATAGACTTACCGTTGAAAAACTCACTGGTATCATTAAATGCCTCTTCCGGAGCATTTAAAGTTAAAGACATCATGTACTTAGTATTGGTTAAAGCTCCGCCCATACCATAGTTCTTTTTAGGTGCATCTTCCGTTCGACCATCACCGACACATAAAGCACCGCCCATACCTGCCGTATAGACTTCGTCCATATATTTTTTGAACGACCAGCTGACGCCCATCCAGTTAACAGGCGACTGAAACACTACTGCATCTGCCCACGTATGGTTTTCTAGTTCTTTCTCAACATTTATAGTGTCAGACATTGTAACGACACGAGTGGAATAGCCTTTCGTTTCTAACATAGCCACAGCTTTATCGACTAACGTCGCGTTCAGTTTGCCTTCTGAAAAAGGGTAGTACTGGTGACCATTAATAATTAAGATGTTCTTCATTTTTGCTTACCTTTAAATTAAAAATACTAGGTGAATTGTTTTCCTCAGGTATATTATGGTAACCTAGACGAGCAAATCAATTAGTATACTTTTGGTAACCTGCAATTATTTAGAGGTGAAGTGATGGAAAGTGTTGTTAAAACGGACAATAAGGGTAGGAAGAAAGTTTTAAACGCCTGCACAGAGCCTTGTGCAATAGAGAAGGGGATGCGTCTAATTGGTGGTAAGTGGACGGCCTCCATCATCTATCACTTGAAAGACGAACCTGTACGTTTTAACGATTTAACTCGGATGCTTGGAGGCGCGAGCAAAAAAATGATCGATCAACGATTAAAAGAGCTCGAGTCTCGGGGTATGGTTATTAGAAAAGTCATTAGCGATAGACCAGTTGCTGTAACCTACGAACTGACAGGGTTTGGTCATTCCGCACTAAACATACTTGAACAACTTAGGCTGTGGTCTGAATCTAACAAGCTATAAGCGTTAAATATTGATCTATTTAGTAATCGATAGAAACAGTAACGCCTGCCCACAAAGAGTTGCGAGAACCGACACCGTCTTTAATTTCGTTCGTTTGATACCTTACGACATAGCTAACTCTGTAGTTTTCTACTTGTTTCGTCACTCCAACCCAGGCTTCGCCAATCAAGTGTTCAAGTTCGCTACCAGAGAAAGTCACATCACTGTGTCTAAATTGACCTTGTAGGAAAGAATTATATGCCCTAGCACGAAGCTTTACTCCCCCTGAAACGTAAAATTCAGATATGTTATCGCGGACAGAGTTTCCGATGACAGGAGCTGGCAAGGAATTATAGTCACTATTTTCCGGGGTAAAGCTCCACCAAGGTGTATTGATTAACCCCCAGCGCCCAGATAAGGCAACACTCGCTTCAGTTATGTATCCGACACTCGCTGATGCACTGTACTTGATTTCATATTCAGTATTTCTTGACGCGTTGAAGTCAGATGCAAGCAAACTCTGCCTACTCAAACTATATTTAAATGTCGGTTCTCCGCCATCACTGATTTGGTGATCCCAGCCAGTTGGCGACTCCGAACCGGTAGCTTTGTGAATTCCTTTTTGTATACTCGAACCAAGCTTTGTACCCAAAACACCTAACGTTAAAGTTGACTGATAAACTGGAGCTTCTGCTTCGCTAATGTAGCGGCGAGTATTAGATACGTGGAGCAAATTAGCAAAAGGGCGGTCATCATAAATAGTCCCATTATTACCAATCTCGGAAGGGGAGAATACTATTAAGCCAAATTGAGCACTATGAAGCGTAAAGAACTCATCTTGAACATTTGAATCATAACCAAAGGTATTATCAAGCTGTCCAAGCAGTGGGTCGATAGACCACCAGCCTGTAGCAGCTTTCCTGCCTGCAAGTTCAACACCTAAGCCTCCCGTGTAATCTTGATCTCTTCCGCTGGATGGAACCAACAGGTCATTGTCGAAATGAATAGCCCAACCGGTCACCTCTTTTTCATTGCCACTACTATCCAAAGGAAGACCTTCGATTTCTGAGAACTTTGGATTTAAAGCTGAAGCATCTAAAGGAGCTAAACTCATGATAATAACTCCAGCAGATAATAATAAATAAGCAACTTGCGAATACATAGCTGTTCCCGTTAATGAACTTATGGCGAATTATATGTTCGATTTTACTGAGTATATATCTGCAAATATCGATTGTTTTATTAGTTAAAAAAGAATGCAAGCTGCCGACGTAGCTATATATTTATTCTGATAATAAGAATAAATAACTCGTATTTTTATAATTTTCGTTAGCTCAAAAAGAATTTAATATCTATTTAGTGATGTGAACAAGCATCCATTTATTCAACGAAATCTATGAGGAAACGAACATGTTTAACTTAAGTAAAAAATTACTGAAAGCAATCACTGGAGCTTCACTAATCTTAGCTGCAAGCTCGCCTTCTTTTGCA